>CAZPEZ010000074.1:0-24219 GCA_964585715.1 uncultured Occallatibacter sp. | reverse complement strand
TCGTAGAAGCTGTTGGCGACGAGGCCATGATGCTCGGGATAGAGGCCGGTGACGATGGTGAAGTGATTGGGAAAAGTCAGCGAAGGAAAGCTCGGAATCATGCCCTCCGGAGCCCAGACGCCCTTCTTGCCTAACGCCAGCAGATGTGGGGCCCCGTCGCGCTTGGCGTAGTCCCAGCGGAAGCCGTCGAGCGAGACCAGGACGACATAGTGCGCATTCTGCGCAGCCTGGGAGTTGGGTCCGTTATCGACGTGAAGGATGGGCAGCGCTGGCCCAGCTGCGGAATCCTGGCTAATGGCGTAGATCGGCGCTGAGGCCAGACAAAACAGAACGATGAGACGCGCCAGAAGAGCACGGCTCAGTGTGCGCAGATACATCAACGGCACCCCCGCATCAGCTTACCGCACGGGGACTGGCGAGACTCACTCTAGGGACCGGTCATCCAGAAACCGTCCGTTCTTACACGCAGCTTCGCGCCGCGACTTTGCAAAATTGTTCCATGTGGAACAATTTTGGCCTTGCCACTCGGGTTGCTTCCGGCGTGATCGTTGTCAGACATGTTCCACGTGGAGCATTTGTGACAGCTACCGCCGGTGGCGGAGCGCGTTTGCGAATTAATTCGCAGATTTGTGAGTGACATGACTCAACGTACGCGTATGCTTCCGGCATGATCCACAACCGCTCTGTACCGACAGATACCGTTCTCCCGCACATCGTCTACGGCGATTTGCCCAAAGCGATCGAGTGGCTCTCGCGCGCTTTCGGATATGTCGAGCACTACCGCTACGGAGATCCGCTTTCCGGTTCACAAGGCCAAATGGGCAACGCCTGCGTCATGTTGACCAGGAGCCGCGACAGTCATCGAAGTCCCGCGGAGACAGGACATGCGACACAGGGTCTGACGATTTTTGTCGAGGATGTCGAAGGGCATTGTGCGCGCGCAATGGCGGCTGGTGCCGGGATCGTGGAAGAACCGCATGAGACTGTCTACGGGGAGTTCCAGTACGCAGCCGAAGATCTGGAAGGACACCTCTGGCTGTTTTCGCGCCATGCACGCGATTTGAGTCCGGAAGAGTGGGGGGCGACAGTGGTGCATCCGCTCTGATCCGTGGGGGCTGGCCGCGGATCAAATCAGGCGCTAATTGCCGGGGGCGGAAGGGGCAGCCGGAGTAGCCGCCGGCGCGGCTGCGGGCGCTGCGGCCGGCTGAGCCTTGCCGAGAGACCGGATGTAGACGATCAGGTTCCAGACTTCATCGTCTTTTGCCCGACCTGCATCTTCAGCGGGCATCTTGTTTTTGCCGTTCCGGATGGTCTTGAAGAGTTCGCTGTCCGGCATACCTGCAAGCGACTTCTCGTCGGTCCAGTCCAGAAGTGTGAGCTGCATATCCTTGGCGAGATCCGTCTTGCCGTCGCCTGCGGTGCCATGGCAGAGGGCGCAGTCCATGGCAAAGAGCTTCTTCGCTTTCGTCTGCGACTCGGCGGTCACCTTCGTCTTCGTGGCGGCGTCCTGCCCCTGAGCCGTGCGAGATGCTGACGGAGCGATCGCGAACAAGGCCACTGCAACAACAACCAAGACTGGCTTCAACATTTGACACACTCTCCTCAGTTGCAGGTGTCGGGGAAAGGCATCTGGCAGCTGTCTGAATTGATTCGACTGCATTATAGGCCTATTTGAAAGTGAGGTGCATCACTTTGATACAGCCGGACCCAGATGGAGACCGTCACTGAACGACCGCTCCCTGAAGCCGGATGTGGTATACGTTTCGGCATGTTACGGAACGCCTCTCTGTCGGTTCTATGTTTTGTCGTCCTTCCTGTTCTCGCTGCATTGCCCGGCCCCAAGGTAGCCGCCACGCCGCCGATGGGTTGGAACAGCTGGGATGCTTACGGGCTGACGATCGACGAGGGAGACTATCGCGCCAATACCGCGGTATTGGCCGGGCTCAAGCAGTACGGCTGGGAGTACTCGGTCATCGACGAAGGTTGGTATATGCAAGACCCGTTCGCCGACAGCGTGGCATCGCGAAAGTATGTCTGGGACGCGAACGGTTTGCTGATTCCGGTCGTGAACCGGTTCCCCTCCGCGGCGAACGGAGCAGGGTTCAAGCCGCTGGCAGACTGGGTACACGCCCAGGGGCTGAAGTTCGGAATCCATATTGTGCGCGGAATTCCACGAGGCGTCGTGGACCAAAATCTGCCCATTGCGGCGACGAGCTTTCACGCCGTCGATGCCGCCGACAAGGAATCGCCGTGTCCCTGGGACGAGGGCAATTGGGGCGTAAAGGACAACGAGGCGGGACAGGCCTACTACGACTCGATGCTGAAGCTCTACGCATCGTGGGGCCTGGACTACATCAAGGTGGACTGCATCTCGGACCATCCCTACCGGCTAAGCGAGATTCGACAGATTGCCGAGGCGATCCGGAAGACAGGGCGGCCGATCCTGTTGAGCCTTTCGCCGGGGCCGACGCAACTGGAACACGCAGCCGAGGTAGCGAAGTACGCGCAAATGTGGCGCATCTCGGACGACCACTGGGATGTGTGGAGCGTGCCGCACAAAGCGGGCGAAAGCGAGTTCCCATTCGGCATTCGCGATGCCTTCGAGCGGCTGGCGGAGTGGGGGGAGTATGCGAAACCCGGTTCCTGGCCAGACGAAGACATGTTGCCGGAGGGGGCCCTCACGCCTCACCCGGGATGGGGCGACCCGCGACAATCCCGCTACACGCAGGACGAACAGAGGACCGAGTTCACGTTGTGGGCCATCTCGCGCTCGCCGCTAATTCTGGGAACAAACCTGACCAAGCTCGATGACTTCACACGATCGCTGATCACCAATCGCGATGTGTTGGAAATCGATCAACACGCCATCGAAGCCGGACAGGGACTGATGCCGTTGAAAGATGGGAACACGGATACTTTTCCGCAGCGCTATTGGTATGCGCGCACGCGGCAACACCAATACCTGGCGGTGTTCAATCTCGAAGACAAGGCGAGCAAGTCGGATTTGCCGTGGATGGTGTTTCACCTCGAGAACAAGCCGCACGCAGCGTTCGACATCTGGAACCAGAAACACATTCCCAGGGCGAAGGCCCTGCGTGTGGAACTCGCGCCGCACGGGTGCGCCCTGTTTGAGGTGGAATGAAGGGCAGACAGCGCTGTACGCAGATGCGCCGGACGGTCTCTAAGCGAGTTCGCTCAGAATAGACGACGAGTTGCTCGAACCAGACTCGCTGAGACTCTGCAGCAGCTGGCTGATTGAGCTGGAGCCTGAACTGGAACCCGAGCCGAGGCTCGCACTCAGGCCCTGCAGATAGCTAGCGCCCTGGGAACTGCCGGAGACAGAGGCGAGTTGGGCGAGGTCGCTGCTGGCCGCCGATGTATCGCCGGTTCCCATCGCTTGCACAATCGCTTGAATGAGCTTTTCCATATCTGCCTGACTGGTCGATGAAGTCGTGTCGGCTGCACTGGAAGACGAGATGGATACTGTGGGAGCCGCAGACGCGGCGCCGAGAGCCGTGGAGTCGAGCGAAAGCATGTCCTGCTGTGCAGTGGTGAGGTTGCCGCTCTGGAGGTCGGTGCCGAGATTGCTGAGTTCGCTCACAAAGGAGCCGGCGTTGGTCGACGAAGAGGCGATGTCGGACAACAAGCTCGTAGTGATTCCGCTGGCCGAGGTGGACGCCGCGGAGGATGTGACGCCGTCGAGTGCATCCTGCGAGAGCGTGACATAATCCTGCTGCGCCGCGGAGAGATTGCCGCTCTGCAGATCCTTTGCCAACTGGTTGAGGTCGGTCACAAACTGGTTCGCAGCCGTGGGCGAGTCGGCGATCTGCGACAGGAGACTGGTCGAGATTGGGCTGGTGGACAAGGCGTACATCCTTTGTGGCATTACGAGCATGGCCGTTATCGGCATCTTGCCCCGAGAATTTCAGCTTTTCTTTGAAAAAGTCGGCTCATTCACGAAATGGGCCCGAGTCCGCACCGTTTCCTGCAGCCAGAGTGGGCCCGAACCTCCTATGCCCGCTCGCTCAGAAGGGATTGGAGGCTGGTCGAGTGGGTGTCCCTTAGAGAATGCAAGAAGGAGCTGACCCCGCCTGAGGAGGAACTGCTCGCGCCGAGGCTGTGACTCGGGCTTTGAGCGTTGCTGGCACCCACAGAAACTTGCAGGATGGCGGCTAGTTGCGAGAGATCGGTGCTGGCGCCTTCAAAATCGCCGGCTCCCAGGGCTTGTGCGATCGCCTGAACCAGCTCCTGTACCTTCAATTGGTTGGCCGGTATGGCGGGGGTGGGCGGCATCGAAGTGCCGTCGGCGGTGGCAGTGGCCGCAGAGGCGACGCTTACCGCAGTAGACTCAAGCGGCAGCATGTCCACCTGGGCTGCCCCCAGGTTGCCATCGAGGCCCGCACCGAGCTGGTCGAGCTCGCTGACGAAGCTGTTCGCGCTGGATGAGGAAGCGGTGTCCTGCACGCCTGTTGCAGGGCCGCTGGCCGAGGTGGTCGTCCCTGTGGACTCGACGCCGTTCAGGGCGTTCTCGGCAAGCGTGATGAAGTCCTGTCGCGCCGCAGGAATGTTGCCGATCTGGATATCAAGCGCAACCTGGTTGAGATCGGTCACGAATTGATTTGCTTCGGATGGCGAGCCGGCGATCTGTGAGAGAAGACTGCTTGTGAGTCCGTTCGTCGACAAGGCACACTCCCCCTCATAGCCTGATTGGCTTGTTTCTTATCGGCATCCTCTGGGAAGGATTTCAGTCATTTATTTTCAGATAGATGGAGGCCGGGAGGGTTTGGGGCTGGTTGAGGGAGGCTCAGAGAGCAAAGCGGGAGTTTGACGCGTTTTGTACAGTTGCGGCCAAAATTGCGACTGCGCGCCGCGCTGGATTCAGCCGTCGGCCGCAGGCAATCCGCCGTCATCTGGACTGGCCAGTGCCCTGCCTTAACGCAGAGCGGCTTTCAGCTGGGTTTCGAGTTGGGCAGCGGGGCCGTGGGCATGCCAGAGAATATTGCCCTGGGCATCGATGAGCGCAACGTAGGCATCGTTCTCTGTGGTTACACCGAAGTAGCGCTTCCACGGCTGCTCATCCGTGGTGAGAACGACGAAACGGTCTTGGTCGGCGGGGGGGACACCCTTCTTGATGCCGCTCTTGATCGTGCCTCGGATGAAACCGGGAACTCCGGCGAGTATGGAGATCTGAAAGACGGTTGTGTTGGCCAAGGCCGGGTCAGCGTGGATGGCCTTCGCCCAGTCGCCTGCGCCGTTGCCGCCTTCGCGGCTGAAACCGGCGACCAGCACTGCACTGTGTCCATGTACGGCGTCAGCGAGGACGATAGGCTTGCCGCTGAGGGTTTCGCCTGCAGTCGTGGGCATCGATTGCGCCAGACAGATGTTTGAAGCGACAACTGAAAGCACGAAACCGGCTAAGGCACGGATGGACAAGGGCGGCATTTGAGAAGACCTCTAGGAGAGGCAATGGACACAAGGAGTATACCGATCTGCCTGAGAGTCATGTTCCTTTCGGCTTGCCAATCAGGGTACGACCGCATCGGCTTGTGCGAAAATCATGTGTCCGGACTCGCAAGCAACGACGCGCGCCGGCGAGTCACCGATGCCCGTTCTACGTTCCGCTTTCATTGCCCTCTCTCGCAATCGCCCTCTGCGCCGCTTCTGCGAGCGCTCCCACGTGGGGAACAAGCTCAGCGCACGTTTTGTCGCCGGCATGGAGCTGGAGGATGCGCTGCGCGTTGCCGAGTCGGTGAATCGGCAAGGCATGCACGTAACGCTCGATTCACTCGGAGAGAGCGTTTCCTCTGCGGAAAAGGCCCACAAGGCAGCCGATGTGTATCACCGGTTGCTTGACGCAATTGCCGAGCGCAAGCTGGACGCGAACATCAGCGTGAAGCTGACGCAAATGGGGCTCGGGCTCGATCCCGCGTTGGCGGAGTCGATCGCGACCAGCCTGGCCAAGCACGCCAAAGCAACGGGCAGCTTTGTCCGCATCGACATGGAGGACTCGCCGCTGACCGAGGTGACACTGGGCATCGTGCGCCGGCAGCACGCACGGCCGGATCTGCAGGGAGCGATCGGCGTGGTGATCCAGGCCTACCTGTATCGGTCGCAAGCCGACATCGACCAACTGATCGCCGATGGGATTCGGGTGCGGCTGTGCAAGGGCGCATACAAAGAGCCGCCGGAAGTGGCGTTTCCCCGCAAGGCCGACGTAGACGCTAACTATGTGCGGCTCAGCGAAAGCTTGTTGGAGAGCCCGATCTATCATGGTCTGGCAACGCACGACGAGAAGATGGTCGACGCAGCGAAGGCGTTTGCAAAGCAGCAAGCAATTGCCCCGAGCCGCTTTGAGTTTCAAATGCTCTATGGAGTGCGGCGCGACCTGCAACGAGAGCTCGTCGCCGAGGGATACAACGTACGGGTGTACATCCCGTTTGGGTACGAGTGGTACCCCTACTTCATGCGTCGGCTAGCGGAGCGGCCTGCGAATGTTCTCTTTCTGGCGAAGAATATGCTTCGCAAGTAGAGGCTGCCGCAGGAGTGTCCAAGCCACGCGACCCAGTCTCCGAAGGATCTGGCGATTCGACCGGTTCGATCCAGGAATCGTCCCAGATGCGGTGAAGGGTGCGTGTGCCGCGGGAGCGCATCAGCTTCCGATCGCGACATGTGAAGCACTCCCATGGATAGAAGCCGAACACCGGAAAGAGTTTGCTCTGGAGGAACCCTTTGCGCGCAAGACGGCGCATGCGGTCGCCACAGCGAGCGCACACACAGTCCTCGTCTTCGACTAGGGAAGTCGCAATGGATTCGAAGAGCATGACCTCAGATCAGCTTACGGGGCCTCAGGGAGTTTTCACTCAGCTCGTAAGACAATATTGAGCCACGTCGACCACGGGTAAGACAAGACAATTCATCCTGTGGATAATTACGGAAAGGGCATCAGCCGCCCAAACGGGCCAGTCCTCGAGAAGCGAGGTCTGCCACAGCTTTAGCGAGGGTCGGCGAACTGTTGAGCGACTCGGGACGCTCAAGCCGAACGCCGATCTTGGCAGCGTAGTCGCTGAAGGCGATGTCGACATCGTAGAGGATCTCGACGTGATCGCACAGGAAGCCGATGGGCTGGAGAAGCAGGGTTTTCACGCCTTCAGCTGCGATTTTTTCGAGAGTGTCTTCCACAGTGGGGCCGATCCAGGGGCCACCGCTCGCTCCCTGGCTCTGAAAGGCGAACCACCAGCGCGGAATCTCGGGAACGCGCTGGGCGACAAGCTCGGCGGTGTGCTTGGCGTCGGTGGCGTAGGGATCGGGGCCTTGTCCAGCGGGCCAAAGGCGAGGCTGCCCCGCAGCTTCGGGTTGCGCCTCCACGGTTCGCGTGGGCACGGAGTGTGCAGTGAAGAGCACAGGCACAGGAGCGCCGGTTTCGGCGGTGAGTTTGGCTTCGGCGGCGCGAAGGCGCTCGGCGAACGCATCGGCGAGCAACGGGTGATCAGCCCAGCCTTCGGTGAAATCGATGCGTAGATTGCCGGCTTCTGCTTCGACTGCTCGGCGGTAGAGTCCGACGCTGGTGCGGGAGTTCTGCGGGGCCAGGCAGAGCACAGCAGCCTCTTCGACGCCATCGGCGCGCATCTGCTTCACCACATCCGGAATATAGGGACGCCAGTTGCGCATCCCGACATAGACCTTGACCGGATCGCGCCCAGCTGCGAGTCCTGCGGCCAGCGCGGCCTCGACCAGCCGTGCGTGCTCCAGCGTGAGCTCGGTCAGCGGGCTGCGGCCGATCAACGAATACCGATGCTGAATCTCTTCGACAACAGCCTGCGGCATGGGCCGGCCGCTGACCACGTTGCGCAGATACTCGGGAATCTGGTCGACGGTCTCGGGAGTTCCGTGAGCGAGGAGGAGAACCGCTTGCTTAGCCATGCGCGGCCTCTTCGAGGCGGAACTCGCGGACCATTTTCACAACAGCCTGCACGTTCTCGACCGGCGTGTTCGGAACGATGCCGTGGCCAAGGTTGAAGATGTGGCCGGGACGTCCGTTGGCGGAGCGGAGGATTTCCTTCACACGCTGCTGCAAAACCTCAACCGGCGCGAAGAGCGTGATCGGGTCGAGGTTACCCTGCACCGCGTGGGAGTCGTGGCCGACCGAGCGCCAGCCTTCATCGAGCGGCTGCCGCCAGTCGAGGCCGATCACGTCGGCTCCAGTCGAAGCCATTGCGCTGAGCAGCCCCGCGGTCTCGACGCCGAAGTAGATCACCGGTACGCCAAGGTCCTGCACGGCGCGCACCAGGCGTTTCGAGGCCACGAAGGCGTAGTCGTTGTAGTCGGCCAGCGAGAGCGAGCCGACCCAGCTGTCGAAAATTTGGATCACGTCGGCGCCGGCCTGGACCTGAAGGCGGCAGTATTCGACGAGGACTGTCACGAGTTTGTCGAGCAGCATGTTCCACGCAATCGGCTCGCTGTACATCAGCTTCTTGGTCTCGATGTAGTTGCGCGAGCCGCCGCCTTCGATCATGTAGCTGGCCAGCGTGTAGGGCGCGCCGCAGAAGCCGATGATGCCGAGCCGATCGCGGAAGTGCGCGGCGACCTTCTCGATGGCGCGGGCGACATACGCCAACTCGTCGGCGCGATCGGTGCGCAGAGCCATCACATCGGCCGCTGTGCGCACGGGATGATGCACGACCGGACCTTCGCCGGCCTGGAACTCGAAGGGCAAGCCCATGGGCTCGAGCGGCAGCAACAGGTCGGCGAAGATGATGGCCGCATCGACGCCGAGCTTCTCGGCTGCAGTGATGGTGACTTCGGCGGCGATCTGGGGCTGCTTGCAGATCTCGACCAGCGTGTGGTGCTTGCGAACGTCGCGATACTCCTGCATGTAGCGGCCGGCCTGGCGCAGGAACCAGACAGGCGTGCGGTCGACGGGCTTGCGCAGACAGGCGCGGACGAAGCGGTGGCCGGAGAGAAGCGAGTCTTCAGTTGTGAGCGAATTGCTGGCGTGCATTCCAAGTTGATTCTACCGGGGCATACAGCGATGGCAGTGCGCAACGGCACTCCGTTTCGAGGCCACGCGCCAAGAAGGAAGGCAGAACCAATCCCGAGATTCGGAATCCTTCGCAATGCGGGGCGAAGAATTGCGCACGACGGTTATTTACTCCCTGGGGCACTGGGTGACCCAGTGCCCTCCCTGGCTATTAACGGGGAGGGGGGAGGGGGGCCGAAGGGGGCTGGATGCAGAGAGGGGGGTGGGGGTGGGTACAGGAGGGGGGAGGGGGTATGGCGCCGGTTGTGCGGATCGGGAGCGGGCCTCCAGCTTTTGTGCCCCGAGGCGTGGTGTGACGGCATTCGGCGTGCATCGTGTTCCTCTCCTGACTCCTCCCGGACTGGCCCCTTCGACTTTGCTCAGGGCAAGGTTCGCGCCGCGGCGAACGGACCCGCACGAGCTGGTTCACCGGAAGTTCAGTTTTGGGGTATGGATTCAGGACTGTGAAGTCGGGGAATTAATACGCAAAAGGACAGGGATCAGCCCTCCTGCGGACGAGGACCTGTTTGAAGGAGTAGTCCACGAAAGTTTGTGAGCGCTACCGCATGATTCGAGCGATCTGGTGGCGGTCTTGCGCCGTCTCGATTTCTCTGTCCCACGACCGGTACTCGAACAGCGAAACTGGGTCTCTTTTGCGCAGCAGGCCAATGCTAATCGAGCGGTAACTTGCAAACCCACCCAGGCAGAGCTTGGATGGGGCACCCTGGGGTCGTGCTGAGACGAAGATTCATGCGCTGAAGCGCGGACGACGTATTGATCAAAGAGTCAATAAACATTTGTCATGCAGCTTTGATCTGATTGGGCGATGATGATCGGCAGTCGTTTGTTGCGGCGCCGGCCGGCATCTCTGATGGGACACGCATCGGGGCTGGGCGGCGGGCGGACCGAATCCACGAAATCAACGAAGTCAATCGATCAATCACG
Source organism: uncultured Occallatibacter sp. (assembly GCA_964585715.1). Taxonomy (GTDB): domain Bacteria; phylum Acidobacteriota; class Terriglobia; order Terriglobales; family Acidobacteriaceae; genus Telmatobacter. Next base: position 14,258 of record CAZPEZ010000074.1, on the reverse strand, counting down.
GAGCGATTCAACCACGGGCCATTCACCGGGCCATTGAGGAGTGCACCATGAAGTTAGCCGGATTGCGAGGAATGCTGCTCTTCGCCGCCAGCGCAGTGCTGGGCGCAGGCGCATACGCACAGGAGAGTTTCCAGCTCTACAGCACGGCGTTCCAGAACGGCGGCACGCCGCCGCTCTCGATGATCCTGAACAACCCAACCAACGGCGTGAATGGCTGCACGGCCAGCGGCAAGGCGGGCGGTGACCAGTCGCCGCAGCTTTTCTGGGCCGGTGCGCCGTGGGGAACGCGCTCGTTTGCAGTGGTGCTCTACGACCCAACTGCGGCTTTTACGCACTGGGGCATGTACAACATTGCCGGAGACGTGAATGAGTTGCCGCAGAATGCGGGCGTGGCGGGCAGCGGTTACGGCACGCAGATCGAGAACGACTTCCTGCTGGGCCAGCAGTACGACGGGCCCTGCCCGCCCGCCGGCTTTGCGCCTGAGATTCACACCTATGTCTTCACGGTCTACGCGCTGAGCACAACGCTGACGCTTCCGGGGTCCGCCAACTTCCCGGCGAACGCAGAGACGCTCTATCACGCGCTGATCGCGGCGGGCGAGCGCGGACAGATCCTCGGCAAGGCAAGTCTGACGGCTTTCTATTCGTCGACGCCGGGGACGGGGCATACGGATTGACGGTGTAGGGGTCGTGACTGAGGGCCTCCCGAAACAGCGGGAGGCCTTCGCATTTCTGAGGTGCGACCGACTGCGCGGGCGCGGCTGGAGCGGTCTTTGCGATCGGGCACGGCGCGGAACGCGCCCGGCCGTCGCAAAGACCAGAGTCGAAGGCCGGATCACCAAGCGGCCGGGAGGCCGCGGAGTGAGCCGGGCCTCTGCGGCGGCGGGTTCTTCGGCGGGTCGTTCGCGTAGCGGACGAGCGGGCCGAAGGACCTGCGGTTCGGGCCGTTGGATCGCGCCGCGCGTACCGGCGCTCGCTTCGATCCAACGGCCCTGGCAAAGGATGACTGAGGCTGGGATGGGGCTGAGGTTTCCCACCCTTCGCGCAGACAGCGCGCGAAGAGTGGGGCACCCGAGGTTCGTGCTGATTGCTGCCGTGCAAACAGCAGGTCCCCTTCGACTTCGCTCAGGGCAGGCTTTCGCCCCGCCCTATCGCATTCACGTGCGATTGGGGCCCCAATCGAGCGGGTTCTCAGGATGAAATTTTGGGTGAAATGGCGCGAATGCGGCACGGCTGAAGCCATGCCCTGTTCCAGAGCAAGACCAAGATTCCCGCCTTGATACTGCTGAGGAACGTTCGCTGGACGCGAAGTCCAAAAAACGGCCCCCGTTTTCGGCGGGGGCCAAGTTGCCTTGGTTCTCTCGTGTTGCGAGAGCTTTTTTGGCGGCCTACGGCCGGGGAGCCGTTGGCGCGGTTGAGAGCCTCAGGGGGTGGCTTGCGGCTTTTGAGGGCCGCGCGCCGCACCGTTAATTGGAAACCGCAGCATGGGGTGATGCGGTGTCCTGGGCCGCCAAACTGTTTTCCATCAACCGCAGGTGTACGGTGCTGGTGCGAACCCGCTCCGGCTTGGTATTTGGATCGGTACCAGCCGTTTCGACGGGAGCATTGCCCAGCGCGACGTAGTGCATGCGGTAGACGGGAATCTGATGTTCGGTAACCAGATAGCGCTCGACTGACTCAACCAGCTTCTGCGAGCTCTGGATACCAACCGCTCCGGCGCCCGGAGCGCGTGCTTCCATCTCGACAATGTAGCCCTGGTGGCCGGCGAGGCTTGCTGCCAGCGTGTCCAGTTGGCCCTTCGCGTCCTTGGACAGCATGGAGCCGCCGTGGAACGTGAGGTCGAGATCGTTGATCTGCTTGTACTGGTCAATTCCATTGACCGTGGTGTTGATCTGGTCGACGTGACCGGAGGCGCCCTGCGCGACGGTGTTCGCGTTCTGCGCCTGGGTCGTAGCTGCCGTAGCAACCTGATTAGCGGCGTCGGCTGTGGACTGCGCCTTCTGGATACCGGCCTGGGCGCGGGCGTCAACGTCCTTGATGTCGGAGGCGTTCTTCGCGTTCACCTGATCGAGCTCGGTGAGGCGGTCATTGATGGGGTCGAGGCGTTTCTTCACCCACTTTTTGCGGGCGAAGGGCATCATGTGGCCCCAGAACCCTTCCTTGTCAGTCGGGGTGGTTGCGGCGGGTGCTGCCGGAGGAGTAGAGGACGGCTGCTGCGACGTCGCCGCGGGAGGCGTGCTCTGCGAATCACTTGAAGTCTGCTGCGCGACTGCCGGGACAACCAATGCGGAAGCCAGCAGAACCACAGCGCTGGGGAGAAAACTTGTCTTGCTGATGCGGTAGGTCATTTTGTTTTGCCTCTTTGACGTGCATTCGCGGAACGTCTGCGAGAGCTCTCAATGCGGCTCGCCCTGGTATAGAGCAATGGACGTGCCAAAGGGAGTGGAACCGGCCTGACATCGGTAACGATTTGGTAATTGGTTTTGACTCAGGGGGTTGGCGAAAGGATCGTGGGCGGTGAGGGAGGGCAGGCGGAGATTTCCACCGGGGAGGGGCGGAGGCGTCGATGTAATTTTTACCGGCCGGGGTAAGTTCTACTGAGTAAATCGTTAGAGCGGGCGGGTTCTACCGGGCGTCGACGTGAACGATGCGGATCTCGGGAAAGGCTCCGTCCCAGTCGCGGGAGACGGCGTCGAAGATGAGGCGGAAGTCGCGCTGGTCGCCGGGCTTGAGGGGGGCGGCGGAGACGGACTCGATGTCGATATAGGGGTCGCGGGTACGGATGAGCTTGAGGGGCTGGGTCTCGTTTTGCGTGACCTCGCGGGCGGGGTCGCGGAAGAGGACCTGGACGGTGATTCCTGTGACGGTGCGAGCGCCGGTGTTGGCGATGTGGCCATCGACATAGGTGACTTTGCCGCCGGCGAGGTTGGCGGAGTCGCTCATGGCGAGGTTGGAGACGGGAAGGCCGGCGGAGTAGGGATCGAGGGCGGCGTTGACGGGCGTGACGGCGACGGGCGTGCGACCGTGTTCGAAGACAAGGAAGAGGACGGCGGCGATGACGAGAACGACACCGGCGGCGATGGCCAGGGGCGCCCAGTTGCGCTCGTTGGATTCAGTGCGAGGGATGAGTTCGATTTCGGGACGTGTTTCCACGAGCGGATTCTACACCCGTTACTGAAGGAGTCCATTTTCGATGTGCGAAGGAGATTTGCACTGGATTCCTAAGCGATGATGGCCGAAGAAGAAAACAAAAGCGCAACGCTCGACGTCTTTCGTACATCTTTTGAGTGATTTTCAACGTTGTATGAATTTGCGCATAAATAGGTGCAACTGGCGAAACTCCGGACGCACTTTTTACGTTCTTCTTGGTGAGCAAGGAAAAGAACATGCAATCCTCCCCTCAATTCGTAGTGCAGGCCAGCACGCAGAGGCGTCCTCGTCGTGAGGACGTGCCGTATCAGATCATGACAATTGCAGCCATGCTGATCGTTCTGGTTTCGGTCTGGGTATTTTAGGACGGCCGTAGGACCCGCCGGCGCGGTTTGCTGCGCCGCCTTCTTCTGCGCGATTCCGAGCGCGAACAATTCTGAAAAAACAGAGATGTAGATTTCGGGGCGCGATCGATGCCGACGCGTCTGGCTGTGCGGTGGAGCTCAAGTTGACCACCCAGATGTGGTGCGCGACTCTGACTTCGGGCTGGGGCTGGGCTAGGTCCGGGCGGCGCGGAACATGGCGTAGAAGTGCCAGCCGATGGTGGCGAAGATGGCCACGATGAAGATGGGCGGGATCATCGGGAAGAGATGGCCATCGTTGGTGCGGGCGGCCTGGATGAACGCCCATTGGAGCACGGTGAAGAGACCGAGGAGTTCGGTCTTGAGCCAGGCGATCATGTCGAGGGTGACGGACTGGAGGCGAGCGATGTTTTGGGGCGTAACGCGCACCGGGTAGTTGAACGCGCTGGGAAAGCGCGCGACGACAGACATGAGCAGGTAGAGCCCGATGGCGATGGCCGGCAGCAGAATCATGCCCGAGGGCGATCCCCAGGCGTTGGCGTTGCCGGCAGCGTCGAAGTGGGTGGGGACGCGGTCGGGGAGATGGTTGGGCCCGTAGACGGCAGCCCAGGTGATCCAGCAGAGGAGGACGAGGACGAAGAGAGCCAGGATTTCGAGGGTCTTGCGCATGGGTCGTGCTCGCGAGCGATAGGGAAAGGATAAATCTGCCGGGTCAACGATGACGGGCTTGGGTGCGGCGATGGCGCGAGCGGATTGACGGCTCGGCGGTGGAATCGCGAACGCATTGGCGCACGCGGGGAAAAGCATGGAGGCGCGCCCGGCTCTAGAATGCGCGCAAGGGACTCAACGCATGGCGAAGAAGAAGGCGCAACAGTCCCAGTTTCATCGGTCGCAGATTGGGCGGGCGCAGCGCTACATCCGGCTGCACCTGACCGAGCCGATGAGCCTGGCGCGCATTGCGCGCGAGGCGGGATCGTCGTCGTATCACTTCGCGCGGCTGTTTCAGGCGTATGTGGGTGAGACGCCGTTCGGGTTTCTGCGGCGGCTGCGCCTGTTGGAAGCGCTGCGGATGCTGCAGGAAGACGCAGACGTGAGCGTGACTGAGATCGCGATGAATATCGGCTACGACACGGCCGCAGCTTTCAACAAAGCGATGCGCAAGACGATCGATGCGACGCCCAGCGAATTTCGCACGATGGGAAAAGAAAAGCAGGACACGGTTGTCTACGATCTGAGTCGTCCGAGATACCCGAAGGAGACTCCGATGAACCTGAGTGCATTTGAAACTGTGTCCCGTCCGTTGACTCACTACGTTTTCATGGAAAAGCGCGGGCCGTTTGCCGAGGTGGCACCGCCGTTGTGGAACGAGCTGCAGCCGATGGTGCCGCGGCTGGACCAGAGCCAGATCCGCGAATTTCTCGGTGTAAGCGGCGTCGACAAAAACCGGGCCGGGGAAGACGCGATGATCTATCAGGCCGGTGTGTCGCTGGCGTCGGAACCGGAAAAGCCGCCTGCTGGATTGCAGCATCGCGTAATCCCGAGCGGGAAGTATGCGCGCTTTGTGCTGACCGGGCCGTACACGCAGATCTGGCAGGCGTTCGATCAGGTGTTCAAGACGCTGGCGGAGAAGAAGGTCGAGCTGCGGCCCGAATTCTGCATCGAGAACTATCTGAACGATCCGCGAGCGACGCCGGAGGACCAGTTGTTGACGGAGATTCTGGTGCCGGTGGTGTGAGAAGAAGCATTCCCTGGGGCAGAAGTGGAAGTGAACGCTCGCCGTACGCTCAGTAGTTAGCCGAAGCGGGCGCGGCGGACTTCGGTTTGGCGGAAGTCTTTGCCGCGCATGTCGACCTGCACACACATCTCCGAGAGGCGTGACCTCATGCGTTCGCCGATGCGGTCGCCGAGGGTATCCTCCACCTTGGCTGGTTTGTTTCCTTGCTCATCGGGCTTGAACCCGGCTCCGGGGGGAAGATCGGGGTAGTTGGTGGTGATGAGGGTGGACTGCTTGTCGTTATACCTCGTATTGAGAATGAGGGCGACGGTATCCCAGACCCACTCGTTCGGTTTTTGCGCGCCGAGATCGTCGAGGACGAGGACTTCGGCGCGAAAGACGGGCTTGAGCAGCTCGAGCTCTGTTGTATTGACTTGAGGGTTGTAGCTGTTCTGGATGTTCTTGAGCAGCTCGCGGTAATCGCAGAAGAGGCCGCGGACGCCGCGCTCCTGCACGAGACGGCGGAGAACCCCGACGGCGAGGTGGGTCTTCCCGACCCCGATGCTGCCTGTAAAGAGCAGACCTTTGCCGGCGGTGTCGACGGGGTAGGCTTCAACGAACTTGCGTGCGGTTTGCAGGCCGAGACCCAGCGATCGGTCGGCGCCGTGGTAGATCTCGTAGTCGTCGAGGGTGCATTCGCGGTAGCGCTGAGGAATGCGGGCGGCGCCCAACCGATTCTGTTCGCGCTCCATCTGCTGGCAGCCGCATGCGCGGGAGACCCAGAGACCGGTGGGCGACACTTCTTCGATCAGGCCGCTTCCACCACAGATGGGACAAGTGCTCATGACTCTCTAAAAGCGTAGCGCATTGGGGCGCGGAGGGAGTGCGGTGTGGAAGGGGGTGGGTTGTGTGGAAAAAGTGCCGTGGGCACTTCTCACTCAGGTTGAGGAGTGTGCCTTGGCACAAGAAAAAAGCGATCCCCTTCGACTTCGCGACGGGAAGGATCTGGAACTGGTTGCAACCGCTCGTCTCCGGGGCTAAAGCCCGCGATCCTTCTGTCGGCTTCGTGCGGGGGTTGAAACCTCCGCCTCCCTCCGCATCGAGTTGTTCCCAAGCCTGTTCGACGCGCCCTGTCGAAAGGCGGGCTCGTGTGGTGTCCCAGAAGCTCTAGACGGAATCCAGAATCGTGAAAATGCAGATTCTTCGGCTCACCACGCCCGAACTCTGCCCCAAGAAGCAAAGATCGCTTCCTGGGGACCCCATGAAGGACGTTCGGGGCCCCGTTCGCTCAGAATGACACCTTTACATATGTCGTGGATTTCAGAGACAGCAGGCTAGTTCAGCGTCTGCTAAAGAATCATCTCCATGAAGACGTTGGCGCGGTTGTAGGGCGATGGCTTGACGCGGCTGGGATCGAGGTGGCGAAAGCCGACAGCTTCGTAAAGGTGAATCGCGTTGACCAGGCGGTCATTGGTTTCGAGGTAGAGGCGGCGCGCACCGCGCTTGGCAGCTTCGGCGACGGTGTGTTCGAGGACGGCGCGGCCGATGCCCGCTCCGCGATGGCCCTCTTCAACGGCCATCTTAGCGACCTCGTAGCTTGCCGGAGTCAGGCGGGCCACTTCATAGACCACGGGCTCTGTGGGGATGAGCGCGCAGGTGCCGACCTTTGTTTCGCCCTTGAGCGCAAAAAAGATATGGCCGCCGTGAGCGAGGATCTTGCCGATCGGATCGCCGAGGGTTTCTCGATCTTTATCCTCGATGCGGAAGTACTTCGCGATCCACTGCTCGTTGAGGATGCGAAAGGCTTCCTCGTCGCCGGGCTGGAAGCTGCGCAGGAGAATGTCGGGGCGTACATGCGGAAGGGAGGGAGATGGATTCGGTGCGATGGTTGTGTCGGCCATGGGGATTCCGGTGACCTCTCAAGTTTTATTCTGCGCATTATCGTTCTATATGTCGAATATCTTGTTTATCTTGATTGATATTCTAAGAGTATGGATCAAGAGATCGAGCTGCGCCATTTGCGCTACTTTATTGCCGTCGCCGAAGAGCTGCACTTCGGACGCGCGGCGCGACGGCTGCATCTGTCACAGCCACCCCTGTCGCAACAGATTCGCCGGCTGGAAGAACTGCTTGGATATCCGCTGTTTGTGCGGACATCGCGGGCAGTGCGCTTGACGAGCGCCGGCGAAGTGTTTCTGGAGCGAGCGCGGCGCACTCTGCGCAAGATGGACGAAGACGTTGAGGCGATGCGCACTGTGGGGCGCGGCGAGGCGGGAACGCTGGCGGTGGGTTTCATTGGATCGGGGATGCTGACGGCGATTCCGGCGCTGCTGGGCCAGTACAGGGCGCGCTTTCCGGGAGTGAATTTGCAACTGCGCGAGGCCTACACCTCGGGAGTGATTGGGGCTCTGAAAGAAGGGGCTCTGGATGTGGGGTTTCTGCGCGATGGCGGGCCTACAGAAGGGTTGGAAGTCGAGACGCTTTTTACCGAGCCTTTTCTCGCGGTGCTGCCGGCGCGGCATCCGCTGGCGCGGAGGTCTCGATCGATTGATGCGCGCGAGCTGGCGGCCGAGCCGTTCGTCTTCTTCTCGCCCGCAGCGGGAACGCGGGCCTATGAGAAGCCGGTGTCGATCTGTGAGGCAGCGGGGTTTCGCCCGCGGGTGGTGCAGGAAGCGCCGCAGTGGCTGACGATCATGCGGCTGGTGGGAGCGGGGCTCGGGGTGAGCATCGGGCCGGCGTGTACCGAACGGATTCGAACGCCCGAGGTGGTGTGCCGCAGACTGCGTGCCCCGGCAGGAACCCGCTCGGCTCAAAGTGAGATTGAGCTGGCATGGCGTGCCGGAGACAATCGGCCGATTGTGGCGGCATTTTGCAAGATGGCGCGGGAGAAGCTGCGCAGGGGTTAGGGTTTGGTCCCGGCATTGGATGGATGGAATGCACAGGAGCTGCGGGGTGCCGTGGCTCACTGCATATCGCGCGACCACGCGGCATTCTTGTGGGGAGGACGACGGTTCGAGGTTTGCGAGTGCGCGCTGGTAACGGGATCGTGACTTTGGTTCAGAACATTTCGACCCGGAACGAATCTATAACTCATGTAGCCGCGAGTTATTCCGATAGAGCGAGTGAGGCAGCACGGTGGACAAACAGCGCGAAGGCCAACGGAACGACGATGCAGAGAAGCCCGTGACCGGGTCGACGCTGAACTGCCACGGGCAGTCGCTCGAGATCCTCGGGATGGGTGTTGTGGTGTCGCTGATTATCTCGTTCGGATGCCTGGTGAGCGACGGAACGTTGGCGCTCGATCAATACCTAGTGTTTCTGCTGCTGATGCTGGTGAGTGCAGGCGCGATTGTGTGGCGGATCTGGAATATTGTTCCGGACGAGCGAACGATTCGCGGAGAGGATGAGGACGAGCGATTGAAGCCGGGAGGATATCGCATCTCGTTCAAGTAATCCACACTTGCGGACGCAGGCGCGAGACACCGACGAAGCCGGCGCGGGCTATTCAACAGGACAATTCAGGCTTGTGCCGATCAATGCGGCAGGCGCATGGAGCCGATCCCCGTGTGTGGGCACGGAGATCGGACAATGGACAATTGCGACTAACGATGATGTTCGTCGTGGTGTTCGTCACGATGCTCTTCGTGGTGTTCGACGCGCGGACCTGGCGCATGCACATATCCATGAGCGTAGGAGTGGGCGTAGTAGCTCCGATTGACCCAAACGCGGTTCCAGGGCGTGTGGTCGATGAGGATATTATGCGCGCCCCAAGCGAAGCCGACTGAGCCCCAGCCCCAGGGCGCGAATGCTCCGCCGACAACGACGGCGGGACCGAAGCGAATGCCGTACGCAAAACCGGGACGGGGACGGACGAAGACGATCGCTGGATCGTAGAACGGCACGTAGACATAGGCCGGATTGACGGGCACGATCTGCACATAGTTGCCGTCGTAGACCACATTGTCATAGGGATTGGAGCGGAGGTAGCCGTAGCTGTAGGCCTCCTGGCGGTTGCGCTGGACCGCGTCCATGATGTCGTTGCGCTGGGCGAGCACGGCGCTGCCGAGAGCCTGTGTCCAGGCCGGATCGCGGGCCATCATGTCGAGGACCTGGGGGAAGGGCAGCAGAGCCATGATGCTCGGATCCCACTGGAGGTTGTCTTCCTGGATCGCGGCAGCCAATGCCTGGTCGTGAAGATTGGCGTGCTGGCCAGCCCAGGTGGCGGCGTCGGGAATCTGCTCCCAGACGCTGGATGCGGTGAGGATCTGCGCGAGGAGCGGATCGGGATAGAGAGCGATGCGCTGGACGATCTGATCGAGCTGCTCGGGAGGCAGGTAGGGCGCGGGCGCCTGCAGTTCGCCGTAGGCGGGTTGACCGGACAGAGGAGGAGGCGGTGGCGGCGCCTGATCGGGATAACCCTGCTGCGGCTGGTTGGGCGGAGGTGCAGGGTACTGCGCCTGGGCCGAAACCACGCGGGCGGCAACGAGCGCAAACGCTGCGATCGTGAGAACAACCATGAGTAAGCGCGGTCTGGGTGCTTCATTCGGGACGCGCGAAGAAGTGGAGGTGGGAGATTGCATCGATCGCTCCTGTGCCGAAGGGGATGGGGAAGCCGGGAATGGATTCGGCGGGCTCCGCTCTCATTGTATGCAACACAGGGCGGCGCGGGATGTCTCGGTAGGGCACCTATAATCGGGGCGCGGTGAAAAGTCGGTGGAGAAGGAGATCGTGGTGATTCGAGTTTCAATGTTCGTTGCGGTGGCGGTTTTGTTGGGGACGAGTACGTGCTGCATAGCGTTGGCGCAGGAGCCTGGGAATGTTCCAGAGACGAAGGCACCCGCTGCTGCGCAGACGACGCCGGCTGCGTCGCAACCTGAGAGAGTACATCACCCGGACAATGAATATTGGCGGAAGCACGACCAGCAGCTGGCGGAGGATTTTGCGGACCTGGCTCGTTTCAAAGATGAGGATACGAAGCTGGGTTCACCGGCGACGGGGGAGAGTCGCGTGGTGTTCATGGGTGATTCGATCACCGAGGGCTGGCATCTAAGCGATTCGTTTCCGGCGAAGCCTTTTATCAATCGCGGGATCAGCGGACAGACGACACCGCAGATGCTGGTGCGCTTTCGGCAGGATGTGATCGATCTGCAGCCCAAGGTGGTGGTGATTCTGGCGGGGACGAACGATATTGCCGGCAACACGGGGCCTGAGACGCTGGAGCAGGTCGAAGAGAACCTAGCATCGATGGCGGACCTGGCGCACGCGAACGGCATTCGCGTGGTGCTGTGCTCGATTCTGCCGGCGTTCGATTATCCATGGCAGCCGGGACTCACGCCGGCGCCGAAGATCGACATGATCAACGCCTGGCTGCGGGGCTACGCGATGGCGAAGGGCTATGTCTATGTCGATTACCACTCGGCGATGAAGGACGAGCGGGATGGGCTGCCGGCTAATTTGAGCAAAGACGGGGTGCATCCGCTGCCGGCGGGGTACGCGGTGATGGCCCCGCTGGTGCAGGCGGGGATTGAGAAGGCGCTGGCAGAATAAGACAGAGATCAGGGGATCTTAGCAAGGAAGATCGCCAGACCGCGAGTTTAGCCGAGCGCAATTCACTTTTTGGTCTTGAAAAGCCAGTCGAGCTTGATCTTTTGCCGAAACAGAACGCGCTGATAGGGAGGACGGTCGCCGTCCATGCGTACGTAGTACAGATACGGTTCGTCGGTGATGGTCGAAAAGCTGGCGTCCGTCGATTTCGGATCAATCAGCGAGAAATACCCATAGGACCAGTTGCCGAGTGGCTCACGCCGGAGCATTTGGTTCAGAGTCAGAGCCAAGGCGGGCGCGCTCCAGTGAATGTAATCAGGCGAAGTAGTGAAGTAGACGCCTTCAGGACCCCAACCGGCCGAGTCCTGGTTCCAGAGCGTGGCAACAAACAGATGCGATGCTGGGTGGTAGTTGACTCCACCTGCGTAATCGAGATAAGGAACGGGTGCGCACACATGGGCCGAGGGGTTCGCGATCGAGGTGCGGTAGGGGTCGACGAACGAGACCGTGAAATCCTTGCCGTCCCACCCGCGCCAGGACGAGGGATCGAGGATGTTGGCCGTGCGCAGGGGGCATGTTGCGTCGGGCACTAAGCAGGGCCGCTGCCCCTTGCCTGTGCCGCAGTTGGGCGGCCATGCCCACGAATAGACCGACGCGTAAAACCAACTGCCCACTTTCACGATGCCTGTGTCAACGCTGTACCCTTCGGGACCCTGGTTGGGTTGGTACTTCGCCGGGAGGCTGACGAGATAGTTGGCTGGCGGCTTGGGTCGCGCAAAATGATAGCCGCCATCTTCAGACAAATTGAAGGTATCGACGTTGTACCAGCAGGCGGCAGTGTCGGTCCTTTGCGCACACATGCCGGTGTGCTCCCAGCCGTGATATTCCATGTGACCCAGACCGACGATCCGCTTGCCATCGACGCTATAGAACGCAGTGAGCCAGGTGGCGTCGTTGAAGTCCGCGACGTTGCCGTCATGGGCCGAATTGTAGACAACCTGACAGTTGTGTTTAACAGCGTCGAGCGTCGGCCCGATTCCTGCGCGGGTGATGTAATGCGAGGCCACGACATGGACTGTTCCTGTGGCATCGCGAAAGGCACGTGCCGGAGCGTCGGGAATGTCGATCTGTTCGCAGGAGTCCCTTCTTGTATCGAAGGCTGCAACCGCCGGACCGTCAAGAAAGGCGGGAGTGGGAGGGTCTGGCGGCCATTTGGGGGACGGCAGCTCAAAGTTGCTCGAGCCAGCGAGGAGTGAATTATCCACGTTGCCAGCGACGGCGATGCCGTGCGCGAAGAGCTTCTTCTGTTGGAGCGATCGAAGAAGCTGGTTGGGTAGGGCTATTCGGAAGCGATGCTTGCCGCCGTTCGCGTCATGGCACTCGTGGTCGACAGCAGGCTCGTTGACTAAGTTCGCGAGACCTGCGGTGACAAATTTCCCCGCTCCCGCAGGACCTCCGGCATAGATATGCACCTGGATCGAGGTGCGCTGACCTTCTTGGCAAGCCCACCCGGAGACGTAGTACAGATCCCTTTGGAATTGCACACTGTCGATCACGCCGGTGACGGGGCCGGGGCGCTGGGCTTGAGCTTGAAGCACCGACGAGGCAAGCGCTCCCGCACAGGCGGAACAGACAAGAGCAATGCGGAGCAATCTTAACTGGCGCAGGATGGCAGGCATTCTCGATTGGGTTCCCATCCCTTCTGTTTCGATAGATTACCCGGAGGATGCGCGAGGAGAAATAAACTGCTTGATTTTGATATAGTGTTATAGTTATGTATAACACTAGTTAACGGCGGATCGATCTAGCCCTCCCCTGGCCCGTCGTTGGGAGACACAGCTCAGAAGGAGGATTGACGATGAAATCGCTTCGCATACTACTCGCCGCAACGATGATGGTGGCTGCTGCAACCGCATTTGCGCAGTCGGTGCCACAGGCATCCTTTGACAGCCTGAAGGCGCTGGCCGGTTCCTGGACCGGCACGATGGACGGCAAGGCACTGGACATTCTTGTGACGATGCGCGTGACCTCGATGGGGAACACGCTCATGCATGAGATGAAAGTCAACGGCCAACCAGACGATCCGATCACAATGTTTCACCTGGATAAGGATCAGCTGGTTTTGACGCACTATTGCGATGCCGGGAACCAGCCGCACATGGTGGCCACGGTGTCGCCGGATGGGAAAACGATCACATTCGACTTTGTGAGCGCGACCAATCTGTTGCCTACGCAGCACGGTCACATGCAGCACGCGGTGTTTACGCTGATCGATCCGGATCATCACACGGAGTCGTGGCAGTTTGCGATGGCGGACGGCAAGACCATGGGCGGCATGCTCGACCTGCATCGCGCCAAGTAGCGGGCGATAAGCTGATTCACGAGGTGTGTGGGACGCGGGATGGACCTTGAGTGGAACGACAATCAACCGATTTATCGCCAGCTGCGGGACCGCGTGGTCGCGATGATTCTCGACGGCGTTCTGAAGGATGGCGATTCCCTGCCCTCGGTACGGAGCGTGGCGGCGGAGTATCGGGTCAATCCACTCACGGTCTTGAAGGGGTACCAGCAGCTGGTGGACGAGGGACTGGTGGAGACGAGACGGGGCCGCGACTGTGAGCCAGCCTATTTCTGCGTGGGGGCGGTTTTACTGGTCGGTTCAGCGCGAGCTGTGGGAGAATCGCGCGGTCTATGTTGCGCCGCTGGCGGTGGCGGGACTGATGGTGTTCGGGGTTCTGATCAGTGCAGGCCACATGGTCAGGAACGTCCGTGCCGCTTTGCCGCTTGATCCGATACAGCGGATCGACGCGATCGCGCGCCCTTACAACGTAGCGGCGACTGCGATCATGGGGACGACGTTGCTGGTGGGGATCTTCTATTGTCTCGGGGCGCTGCATAGCGAGCGGCGCGATCGGAGCATCCTGTTCTGGAAGTCGCTGCCTGTCTCGGATCTCGCTACGGTGCTGGCCAAGACAAGCATCCCCATCGTGGCGATTCCGGCGATCACATTTGGGATTACGGTTGCGATGCAGGCGATCATGTTGGGGATCGAGACGGCTGCAGTGGCAGCAAGGGGCATAGACCCGCAGCAACTCTGGTCGAATTTGCCGGTGTTCTCGATGTGGCTAATGCTGCTGTATCACCTAGTGACGGTTCACGCGATCTGGTATGCGCCGATCTTTGGGTGGCTGCTGCTGGTGTCGGCGTGGGCGCGCCGCGCGCCGTTTCTCTGGGCCAGCGTGCCGCTGGTGGCTGTCGGGATTGTGGAGAAGATTGCCTTCAACACGTCGTACTTTGGGGAGCTGCTGCTCAACAGAATTGGCGGCGGGCCGGAGAGCTCGAGCTTCACGAGTTCGGCTATCGCCATGGACGGAATGACGACGATCACGCCGTGGGCCTACCTGTTCAGCCCCGGTCTTTGGATAGGCCTAGCCTTCACGGCGGCCTGCCTGGCTGGTGCGGTGCGGCTGCGGCGGGGGCGGGGGCTG
>CAZPEZ010000073.1:0-25335 GCA_964585715.1 uncultured Occallatibacter sp. | reverse complement strand
CCATCCCGACGAAGGCCATGGTGTAGTAGCTCATGACGCGGCCGCGCATCTTTTCCTCGACGAGTGTCTGGATGATTGTGTTGCTCGCCGTGAGCCCTTGCATCATGCCGAAGCCGGTGAGCAGCATCAGAGCCATGGAAAGCCAGAAACTTGTGGATAGGCCGAAGGTGATCAGTCCCGTGCCGAAGGCGACAGCGGCGATGGGGATCATCTTTCCGAGGCCGCGAACCGAGCGCCGCATGACCAGGCTCAAGGCTGAAGCGAGTGAACCCACGCCGACCGCCCCCATCAGGAAGCCAAGCGTGTGCGGACCGCCGTGCAGGACTTGCGCTGCAAAGACAGGCATGAGCACCATGAAGGGCCATCCCATGAGGCTGAGGAGTGCGAAGAGCAGAAGGATGGTGCGGATAGGGGCAAAGCCGGAGACGTACGTCCAGCCCTCCCGAAGCTGCGCGACCATCGAGGTTCTGTCGACCGCCTCGCTGGACGGCGGGACGCGCATCATGAGCAGCGAAGCGATGACGGCGATATAGCTGACGCCATCAGTGAGGAAGCACCAGCCCTCGTTGGTTGCGGCAATCAGGATTCCTGCGAGCGATGGGCCGATGAGGCGGGCCGCGTTCACCATGGACGAGTTGATTGCGATAGCGTTGGATAGGTCGGCCCGGTCTTCAACCATCTTGACCATGAACGACTGACGGCCCGGCATATCGAACGCGTTGATGACGCCCTGCATCGCGCTTAGCGCCAGGACTTCGGCGATGTTGATGCGATGCGCAAGGGTGAGCCAGGACAGCGCAAACGATTGGAGCATAGCCAGGGTCTGTGTCCAGACGAGGACTTTGCGGCGGTCGATGCGATCGACGATGACGCCGGCAAGGGGCGCCAGCAGGAAGGTTGGAATCTGGCCGGCAAAGCTGACGGTGCCGAGGAGGAGCGAGGATTTGGTCAGGCGGTAGACTAGCCACGCGGTGGCGACGCGCATCATCCATGTGCCGATCAGCGAGATGCTTTGGCCGCCGAAGAAAAGCCGGAAGTTGCGATGGCGCAGGGCCCGCCAGGCATGCGAGAAGTCGCTGATGGCGCTCGCGCGATGCTGGTTTTCGACTTTGGGCGTCATCATCTCCCTTGGATGCGCTTGACCCAGAATGGGCGCTGTTTTACCTGGCTACGGTCAGCTTAACTTCGGCATCGAGACTGACACGTGCGCCGGCCTGAGGGTCTTGCCCGATGACGGCGCCGGGAACGACCGGAGGCATAGGAGGCGCACTGCCTGCGCCGACGGATGGGATGGGCACGTCGACAAATGTCGGCTGAGTTGTCTTGATGCCGATCTTCGCAAGCTGCGCCTGTGCGGCGACGATCGGGATGCCGAAGAAATCAGGCATCACATAGCCATCCGGAGTTGCGTCATCCGGTGTAGCGACCAGGAGATTGACGCTGGGTCGTTCGATCCCCTGCGCGTGAGCTGGAGGATCTTGTGCGATGACAGCGCCCTCCGGCGCAGCGTTGTCGGGGATTCTGGCGATGGTGCCGGCGTCAAGGCCGGCGCGCCGCAGCTGGAATGCCGCCACACGCTGATCGTTTCCGACGACGTTGGGGACGTCGACTTTTTGCGGGCCCAGGCTTTCGGATACGCGTACGTGCCACTCGCGGCGTACGACCGTGCCGGGAGCAGGGGATTGAGTGAGGATGTGTCCCGCAGCGACATCGCTCGAATAGTAGCGATTGTCTACATTTAGGTTGAGGCCCATGCCGGCAGTCTGACTGCGTGCGTCGACCACCGTCATGCCCTTGAGGGAAGGAACCTGGACTTCAGCTCCATGGATTGCGAAGTGCATCGTCGCGATAGCCGAGAGCAGCGCCACCAAGACCAGGGCCACAATGAGCGAGGCCATGCGAAACACACGGAGCAGGACATGGCCGCTCATGGTTCCGGCTCTCCATCGGGATAGACGATCTCGTAGTCGATGGGCAAGGCTTTCTCGAGCATGAGCGAGACGGAGCAGTATTTCTTCTTGGACAGGGAGACGGCGTCTTCGACGGCTTTGCGGCTCAAGTTCGCCCCGCGTATGGCGAAGGTCAACTTGATGTGGGCGAAGACACGCGGTGGTTCAGGCGCCTGTTCGGCGACGGCCGACACGCGCAGGCCGGTGATTGCCTGGCGTTTTTTCTTGAGAATACTGACGACATCGACGGAGGTGCATCCGCAGAGCGCCATCAAAACGGCTTCCATCGGGCTGGGGCCGATGGTATGCGCCGCATCTGCGTCAAACACAATCTTGTTGCCGTTTTCGGCAGTTCCTTCAAAGACGTCGTCGTGTTGCCAGTCGGTTTGCGCAATCATGTGGCCGGCTCTCCAGTTTCAAGCTACTCGCTGCGCGTCGCGCCATACAACCCCGCAATGCCGAAGGTGTAGGGCTGCCAGGTGCAGTCGCGATAACCGTCAGCCTGCATCATCGATAACAACTCCGGCGGCGAGGGGAAGTTGCCGACGGACTCGGGCAGATAAGCGTAAGGGCCGTCCGCACCGCAGATGATGCGGCCGATCGCAGGGAGGATGCGGTGAAAGTAGACGGCATAAGCTTTGCCGATGAGGCCGCCAGGCTGGCTGAACTCGAGAATGCCCAAGCGCCCTCCGGGCTTCAGTACGCGTTGAAACTCATGCAGGCCGGCTTCGTAGTTGGCCAGATTGCGGAAGCCGAAGGCAGTGACGACGAGATCGAGTGAAGCAGAGCGGATGGGGAGATGCAGGGCGTCTGCTTCCATTGGGATGGCTGCGGTGTTGCCGAACCGGGCGAATTTTTGTGGCGCACGACTCAGCATGGCTCGGGCGAAGTCTCCCGCGAGAATGGGCCTTGCCGCGCCTGGTCGATGCTTTAGCAAAGCGACGGTCATATCGCCGGTTCCGCAGCAGATGTCGAGGATCGCAGCTTCGGGTTTGGAGAGAATGGAGCTGAAACTTCGCGCTGCCCGTCTCCACCAGAGCTTGTCGATATTGGCGGAGAGGAGATGGTTGAGAAGGTCGTACCGAGGAGCGATCGAATTGAACATGGTGCGCACGGACTGTGCGGCCGCGGCTTCGTCGAGAACTCCAGCGGGTTGGGCTCCCGTGGTTGGCATCAGACGCGCCGTTCTCGGGCTTGCGCGAGCATGTATGTGACGGCACCCTGCAACTCAGCGGGTGTGGCATCCTGGACGACGCCGGCATCGCCGATGCCCACAGGGAGCACGAATCGACGTATGCCACCGACGTTCTTCTTGTCGGCGCCTGTGGCGGCGATGACCTTCGCGGGGCGCAGTTTGAGGGGTGGGAGAGGCCCGTAGAGATGAATCAGGTCTTCCAGCCGCTGAAATTGTTGCGCAGAGATCGTGCCACGGTGCTTGGCAATGGCGAGGGCCGCAATCATGCCCCACCCCACGGCTTCGCCATGCAGGAGCACTCTATAGCGGGTCGCCTGCTCGATAGCGTGACCCACTGTGTGGCCAAGATTGAGGATCATGCGCAGACCGCTCTCGCGCTCATCTCGATTGACGACCTTCGCTTTGATCTGGATCGACGTGGCGATGACCTTCTCGAGGGCCTTTACGTCGCCCTGCAGAACCTTGCCCGCATTCTCTTCCATGTAACGTACCAGCGCGCGATCGCGGATGATGCCGGCCTTGATGCTTTCCATGAGGCCAGCGCGCAGCTCGCGCTCGGACAGAGTGCCCAGAACTTCGATGTCCGCAAAAACTGCAATCGGATGATGAAAGCTGCCAACGAGGTTCTTGCCTTCTGGCAGGTTGACGCCCGTTTTGCCGCCGACCGAGGAGTCGACCTGAGCGAGGAAGGTAGTGGGGACCTGGACATAAGGAATGCCGCGCATGAAGATTGCGGCGACAAAGCCGCCTACATCGCCAACGATGCCGCCACCGAAAGCGATTAGGAGCGATCCGCGATCGCCACCCGCGGCGATTATCTGGCGCAAGAGGCGCTCCACGCTGGCCAACGTTTTGCGCTGTTCTCCGGCAGGTAGAAAGAGAGCGATGGGCGGCTCGCTAAAGGAGCTAACGAAGGCTTTGCCCCAAAGTGCCCAGATCTCCGGCGAGGTGAGAACGAAGACGCGACGTGGCAATTCGCCCGCGATGCGCTCGATGCGCGAGGCCAGCGATCGAAGCAATCCAGTGCCTACAACGACGTTGTATCTGGCTGTAGGAGTCTCTACACGAATGGTTTGCACGCTGAATTCATTTTACGAGATTTGCACAGTGTATTCTCCTCCCCCCACTTGAATTCGCCGGCGGCTAAACTAGAACCATGCGTATTGGAGTCGATTTTGGAACGACGCGTGTGGTGGTGGCTGTTGCGGATCGCGGCAACTATCCGCTTGTGCATTTTGAAACACCGGACGGTCAGATGCGCGACTGGTTTCCGCCCGTGCTGGCCGCCAAAGGCGGGGTTCGCGTATATGGGTGGGACGCGATGGCCGCTCAGGATTCCGAGAGTTGGACGATGGTGCGATCGATCAAGCGTGCCCTGCGCACGGCTGGCCCGCACACGGAGGTCCATGTCGGGGGACGATCGGTGTCCATGCGTGTGCTGATGGCGGAGATGATGAGCGCGCTCTATCAGCAGTTGGTAGAACATTCGAATCTCGGCGCCGATCCCGATGAGCCCCTGGAAGCGATGATGGGTGTTCCTGCGAATGCGAACAGCAATCAGAGATTCATGACGGAGGAAGCGGCGCAGGCAGCAGGCTTCAAAGTGCTGGGGGTGGTGAACGAGCCGTCGGCTGCGGCAATCGAATTTGGGTACCGCAGCAGCGATGAGCGAAAGAACAAGCCGGGGAGCGGCCTGCTGGTGTACGACCTTGGCGGCGGGACATTCGATGTCTCGCTGGTGATGTTGCGCGACGGAGAGAACATTGTCGAGGCCTCGGATGGAATTCCGAACCTGGGCGGAGATGACTTCGACGAGATCCTGGCCAACATCGCAAGCGTTGTGGCTGGCCCGAATCCACCGTTCACACCGTTCGAGCGGCGAAAGTTGCTGGATGAATGCCGGGAAAAGAAGGAATCGCTGAATCCGAACACGCGCAAAGTGACGATTGACTTTGAGCGTGTACGTCTAGGCATGAAGGAAGTGACGATTCCGGTGGATGTGTACTACGAACGGTGCCGGCCGTTGATCGAGGCGACGCGAGAGGTAGTAGAGAGGATACTCGAGACCTATGCGGACGGTGAGCTCGACACACTCTATGTGACCGGAGGAGGATCGGAGCTGCCGGCTGTAGGGCGAGTGCTGCGCGAGACCTTTGGACGCAAGGTACGGCGTTCGGCTTACATGCGCTCGGCGAGCGCGGTGGGGCTGGCGATTCGTGCAGGGGCAGAAGTCGATCCGCTGCGCGATCAGTTTACACACAACTTCGGGATCTGGCGTGAGGCGGATTCGGGAGGGACGATTGTGTTCGATCTCATCTTTCCGCGAGGTGCGCGCCTGCCAGCGGGGGATGAGCCGCCCCTGCGCTATGAGCGCGTGTATCAGCCCGCGCATAACATTGGGCACTTCCGTTACCTCGAGTGCTCGCAGCTGAATGAGGCTGGGCAACCGGTCGGCGAGATCACGAACTGGGAGCAGATCCAGTTCCCCTTCGATCCGCAGTTATGGGGTCGGGATCTGGCGAGCGAACCGGTGGTGCCGCTCGCGAATCCAAATGGGCTCACGGTGCGCGAGGAGTACTCCTGCGATTCGAGCGGGAAGCTGTGTGTGCGGATCTCCGAGGCGCCCACAGGCCACGCGCGGGAGTACGAGATCGGCCAACTCGCGACGGTTTGAGCTTAGCCGTCGGTATTGGCAATGCTAACGGCGCCGTGTTTCAGGGCCCAGTCGACGAAGCCTGCGGGTGGATTGCGAATGCTTGCGACGTTTGTCCCCGCGATGCTGCGAATGTCCTGCCAGCGGGAATTGGCGAGATCGGCTCCGCGCAGGTCGGCGTTATCGAGTACGGCTCCGGCCAGGTCCGCGCCAGTCAGACTGCTGCCGTTCAGATCGGCGTTGCGCAGATCGGCTTGCGCAAAGGACGCATGATCGAGCTTCGCTCCTCGAAAGTTCGCTGCGTTCAGGTCCGCGAGCGCGAAGTTGCAGCCACTCAAATCGCTGTTGCGCAGATCCGCCGAGCTGAAGTTGGAGCGCGACAAGTCGGCTTTCCGCAGTTGAATGCCTTGTAAGAAGGCGGAGGAAACATCGACTCCGACGAGCGGTACCCGGTCTTCGTTCAGTTCCTGGAGGGCTTCGACTCTGCCGCCGCTTCCACCTTTGCCCTGGGCGGTGTTGATGACCTGCCAGGCCTGGTAGTGCCGCTGCTTAACGCGGTCGCCGGATTCGGAGAAGTAGAAGACAACGGCGACAAGAACGGAAAACGATCCCAGATACTCGAGGACCTCCAGAAAGGTCCAGTTGCTCAAAACGAATGCGACCCACTCCCATAGCCACTCAAAGGCCACGAAGGGCACCATCCAGCGATGAGCAATGGACCTGTTTCTCTCGCGCCAGGGTGCAGGCCGGCTTCGTCGTTCACGCACGATCATCGGATTCCTCCTAGCTCTCCTTTACCCGGAGGCCGACGGGTGAGTCCACTCGCCGATGATAGCCTCAAAAGTTATGGCGTTAGTGTCCAGTGTCGATTTTTTGGTGATGGGCGCCGGGGTTGCGGGGCTGCGTGCAGCGGTTGAGCTCGCGCATCACGGCGAGGTTCTTGTCGTCACCAAGGAGTCGGTGGCCGAGTCGAACACGCATTATGCGCAAGGCGGTATTGCGGTTGCCATGGAGGGCGGGAGCGATGTCGCACTGCACCTCAAGGACACGGTGGATGCGGGCGATGGTTTGGTCCATGAGCCGGCTGCGAGAGTTCTGGTGGACGAGGGCCCGGCGCGGGTTGAAGAGCTGATCGAGTGGGGCGCGCAGTTCGATTGCGAAGGCGAGAAGCTGGTGCGGACACGAGAAGGAGCCCACTCCCTGGCGAGGATTCTGCACGCAAACGGAGACGCCACGGGCGCCGAGATCAGCCGATCGCTGGCGATGTTTGCTGGGGCGCACAAGAATCTTCATTTCGCCGAGTGGACGACGGTGTCGGAGCTGGTCGTGGCGGATGGCCGGGTGATCGGCGCCAACCTCCTCGATCCCGATAACTGTGTCAAGCCGACCCTCGCAAGAGCGATGCTGGTTGGGGCGGGCGGCGCGGGCCAGGTTTACAGCGATACGACGAATCCGGCTGTGGCGACGGGCGATGGGATAGCGCTGGCAGTGCAGGCTGGCGCTGAGCTGGCCGACATGGAGTTCTATCAGTTCCACCCGACGGCTTTCTCGCTGCCAGGTGCACCGCGGTTTCTGATGTCCGAGGCCCTGCGTGGCGAAGGCGCTTATCTGCGCAACGATCGCGGGGAACGCTTCATGGAGCGGTACCATCCACTGCTGGAGTTGGCTCCGCGCGATGTAGTGGCAAGGGCGATTACGCGCGAAGGCATGGGCGACAGGCCCGGTGACGCTCGGGTGGTTTATGTGGATATGCGCCACGTGCAGGGCATCGATCTGCATAAGCGTTTTCCGGGGATCAGTGCGTTTCTTGGGCACTATGGGCTCGATTTGCAGAGGGACTTGATTCCAGTGCGGCCGGCAGCGCACTATCTGATGGGCGGGATTCGCACGGACGTCGATGGCCGTACAAGCCTGCGCGGTCTGTATGCGGCGGGCGAGGCTGCGTGCACTGGCGTGCATGGGGCGAATCGGCTGGCGTCGAACTCATTGCTCGAGGGGCTGGTATTTGGTGCGCGCGCGGCGAAGGCGATGCTGGAGGATGGACTGCCGTTGGTTTCCGCTGAATCGCCGGACCGTGGATGCACCCCACTCGATGCGAACGAGGTGGAAGTGCTTGAGACGGGAATCGCGACGTTGCAACGCTCAATGTGGACACATGCCGGGCTATTGCGGGAGGAGTCATCGCTACGCGCGGGACAACGCCTGAGGGCTGAGTCTGCCATAGGCGTCGCCTGCGTCTCGGAAGCCGGAAAGCTGGGCAGGAGACTCGTCGAGGGGCGGGCTCTGTGCACAGTGGCGGGGGCCATACTGGATTCCGCCCTGGCGCGGACGGAGAGCCGCGGGGCACACTTCCGCGAGGACTTTCCCAAGCGCGATGATGCGCTGTTTCGCAGGCACTCGATTTTTCGCCGGGATGGAACCGGCGAGGGCCGAGTTACGTCTGAAACTTGGTGAAGGGCAGGACGGATTTTCTATTGCAGATTGCACTCTCAGTTTGAGAGGGCGATTTTCATCGGTAGAGTCCGACGCTACCCTGTACACTTGCGGAAAACAGGAGGAGTTCCCCGTATGCAGACCCGGATTCAAGGCACCACCATGCCGGTGCTGGACATTCAGCTGGACCCAAACGAAAGCGTGTTTTCTGAAAGCGGTGAACTGTCGTGGATGACCGCGTCGATCCAGATGACGACGCATACGCAAATGGGTGGAGGCGGTGGGCTATTCGGCGTGTTGAAGCGCGTGGCCGGTGGCGGGAGCATCTTCATGACCGAGTACCGCGCCTACCAGTATCCCGGCGAGGTCTCGTTCGCGACCAAGGTACCGGGGCATATTGTCCCAGTGCAAGTGGGACCGGGACAGGAGTACCTGGTGCACCGGCATGGATTTCTGTGCGCCACGCCGCAGGTGGCAATTAGCGTCGGTTTCCAGCAGTCGCTGGGAGCGGGCATCTTCGGTGGCGACGGGTTTCTGTTGCAAAAACTGAATGGCATCGGGATGGCGTGGCTGGAGCTTTCGGGCGAATTGATCGTAAAGAACCTTGCTCCGGGCGAAATGCTGCGCGTGCATCCGGGCCACGTGGGCGCCTTCCAGTCCTCGGTTTCGTTCCAGATCACGACCGTGCCGGGCATCAAGAACATGATCTTCGGCGGCGACGGTCTATTTCTTGCGGTCATGGTGGGGCCGGGCACGGTCTGGCTGCAGACGCTGCCTATTTCACGTCTGGCGCATCAGATCAGCGAGTACTTGCCGCGAGGCGAGAGCCGCCAAGTGGTGCCTGCGACCGGCGGTGCGCTGCTGGGCGGGATCGTTGGATCGATCCTGAGCGGCGATCAGTAGCGCTGGGAGTCGAAGGGATCGGCAGACAGATCATTTGGAAATGACCGAAGACACTCGAGCACATCGGACTCGCCGCAGCGACATCGTCTTTGTCTTTGTACTGGCGCTGGTGTGCTACATCGCCTGGCTCATTCGCGACGTTCTGGTGCTGCTCTACGTGAGCGCGCTGTTTGCGGTCGTGTTTGCGCCCATCGTTTACCGGGTCTCGAATGTGCGCGTGGGCCGGTGGCAGCCCTTCAAAGGTATCGCCATGCTCGCGATGCTGGCGGCAGCGTTTGCCGTGTTGATCGCTTTCGGATTCGTGGCGCTG
This sequence comes from uncultured Occallatibacter sp., assembly GCA_964585715.1. Classification (GTDB taxonomy): domain Bacteria; phylum Acidobacteriota; class Terriglobia; order Terriglobales; family Acidobacteriaceae; genus Telmatobacter. The sequence goes on along the minus strand of CAZPEZ010000073.1, from coordinate 15,892 downwards.
CCGCCCGTGATCCGCGATCTGCAGGAGTTCTCAAAGGAAGCACCGACGCGGCTGCCACTTCTTCTGGAAAAGCTCAATCGCGTTCCGTTTGCGGATCAGATCGATCGCGACGACATCATTGCGCGGGTCCAGGGGTTTGCCGGGAGCGCGGCCACCTATCTTCTGCTCTCGATCAAAGATTGGGCGGGCAAGCTCTTCAGCATCATCATGGGCGTTGTCCTGACGGTCTACTTCATCTTGGAAGGCGATCACGCGTATCGCTGGTTTCTGTCTTTCTTTCCTCCGGGGGAGCGCGAGCGGCTGGATCGGACGTTGCAACGTGCAGAGGTTCGCATGGGCCAGTGGCTGCTGGGCCAGGGAAGTCTGATGCTGATCCTGGGGATAACGAGCACGATCGTGTACCTGCTCCTGGGTGTGCGTTATGCGTATGCTCTCGGCGCGCTGACCGGCCTGCTGAACATTATCCCGGTGGTGGGCGCGGCGGTGTGCGTCGCGCTTGCCCTCCTGGTGGCGGCGATCGATTCGTGGGGACGCGTGATCGGTGTTGCGGTGTTCTATTTCATCTATCTGCAGACCGAGAACTCGTTCCTGGTGCCGAGAATCATGAAGAGCCGGGTCGGACTGCCGGGGCTGGCGATTCTGGTGGCGCTGCTGATCGGCTCCGCCGTTGCAGGCGTCGTGGGGGCGATGGTTTCTGTGCCGACCGCAGTGCTTGTAGCCGAACTCGTGAACGAGTACCTGGTGAAGAAGATTGAAGTTCCGGCGTAGCTGTCGCTGAGCCGCGCTCAAGCCGGAATCTAGCGGGTGGCGCGGAGGGTCGCATCGACCGCAAACTTCATCACGCCGCAATCGGAGAAGAAGCGGACCAGACTTCCGGAGATTGGGTCTAGCGGATCCATCGCCGCTGGGCCCGGATCGGGTGCTGTCGTGCGCGAACCCATGGGTTTGTTGCGCACAAGCTCAAGAGAGGCGCGCTGCAGGGAGGGAACTCGCGGCACAGCCGCCAATTTCAACTCGCCAGCGCCCTGCGCATTCAGAACGAGCGACGTGAGCTGACGAGCAAGCGGAAGATCGAAGCTTTCCGCGACAAAGACCATCTTGCCGCGCGTGGTGATCACGACCGGTCCCTCGCTGGTGGTGTAAACCTGCTCATCGGAGGGGGTCGAATCCGTCGTCTGCGCGGAAGACTGGAGCTTCAGGCCCGAGTACTTGCGTCCCAACTCGTCTTCATAGAGCCGCGCAAATGCCGCTGCGGACTGACTGCTTTTCCAAACCGAGAGATAGAGGAGCGCAATCGACTTCGTAGACGCCTGCTCGGTCGCCGTGGCATTGCGCAACTGTCCGGCCCAATAGAGACCACCATCCCAAGCAGGCGTCAGATCGCGGGCTGCATTCTCGCCGCCGAAGATTCCGGTGAGAATGTGCACGTCGAGTTGGCCCACCTGACCGATGTCATAGGGACGATAGAGTGCGTCGACGAGAGGATGAATGTCGGGCAATAACGGAACGACGGGCAGATGACTCTTCTCGTATTCGCGGGGGTTCATGATCTCCCACGACGACGTGGGCGGGCGATCGAGCGCGCCAGTGAAGGCTGCTGCCTGACCCTGATCCATCCATACGTCCTGCTCGAAGCTGAGGCCCTCGCGGTAGGGAAACATCAGCGATTCCGAGAGCAGCAGCGGCGCCCGGGCCAATACGGGAGAATCGCCCGATCCGGCCATCTGCTGTTTGATGACCTCGACGACTTCTGGATCCTTGAGCAGGCTGTGCCCCGTCGGTTTGAGCATGTTGTCCATCATCACGGCCGTAGCCTGTCCCTCGGTAACTGCTTCGCGCGCGGTGTCGAGTTCATCCTTCGCCAGATGCGCCGAATCGTCGCCAGCATTCGCTGACACATCGGATGGCGTCTGGTCGCTCCACTTCTCCAGATCGACATGCTGGTCCTGCAACGCGTGGGTGAGCTCGTGGGCCAATACCGGTTTCTGCTCGTCGACAGAGACCCAGTCGAGGAGATTGACCGTTTTCTCCTTTGGATCGTAGTAGGCTTCGATCTGCTCTTTGAGCAGAGACAGGAGGAAGGGCTTGAGGTCGAAGTCGCGATCGAGCAGGCCGAATTTCTTCAGGACGATTTCGCTGCGCTGCATACGCTTGGCGTCTTCGTCCTCGTTGAACTTCTCGGTCAGATAGCTTTCAACGGCGGCACGTGTAGTGAGTTGGCGTTTGACATCACTCTTAATGGGCAAGCCGGTTTCGTCAGAGGAGAACTTCAAAAGCTGATCGACGAGAGCAAAGAGCTGTTTGGCCTGGTCGGCGGTGATATGTGCCTCGCCCTTGTCTTTCGTTTGGGAAGGGTTGGGCGCAGATTGCGCTGCCAGGGAAGCGGGCACGAGCGAAACCGGAAGCTGGTTTGCATGTGTTGCAGTCGGAGGACAGCCCGTGACCAGCAGAGTCCAGATAAGTGCTTGTTTTCGGGTCCAGTCCGAGCTCCAACGCATGCAATCTCCTTGTGAAAGCGGATTCCGGTGCTCCGAGAACAGCATCCAGTCTCAAGGCTATAATCAGGATGCGGTCCGGCGCGAATTCTGCAAAAGAAAGCATTGCCGGGCCCGCGAAAGTGCTCCCCTATGAGTGGATCCGCGACCGTAACAACTACTTTAATTACACCACTTGCTGCCTTGCTGGCGGCGACGCCGAAGCCGCCTCACCTGGTTGAATATCGATCGGTGCAGACACCACAGGAGTTGGACGCGCCAGCGATTGAAACAGCGGCATTGACGCAAGGCGCTGCGGTACACGATCTGGGCTGGATGCGGCGCATCGAAGTGCGCGGCGAGGATCGGTTCCGCTGGCTAAGCGGCATGGTCTCGAATACGGTGAACGATCTCGCGCCGAATGGCGGAGCCTGGAACCTTGTGCTGAACGCGCAGGGCCGTATTCAGGGCGACCTGACGACTTGGCGCGAAGGCGATTCTCTGGTGTTGGAAATAGCGAGCGACCAGTATGCCAGGCTGCTGGCGCATCTAGAGCACTTCATCATCATGGACGATGTGGAGCTCGTGTCCCTCGGCCAGGAGACACCGGAGACTGCGGTGGGCCTGACCGGTCCGAAGGCAGGCGAGGTGCTGGAGCGGGTGGGGCTCGCGACGCTCAGCGAACCGATGACGGGAACGACCGTTGAGTGGAACGGATGGCAGTTGCGGATCGTGCGCAGCTTTGGTGTGCTGGGTGAGCACTACGAGTTCTTTCTTCCGGCGGCGGGACTGGGGAAGCTTTGGTCGTGCCTGCGCACCGCGGGCGCCGATCCGGTGGGATCGCGGGCGCTCGATGCATTTCGCATTGCGGAAGGAATCCCGGTCTACGGAGCAGACATCGCAGAACGCGATCTGCCGCAGGAAACTTCGCAGACCCGCGCCTTGCACTTCAACAAGGGCTGCTATCTGGGGCAGGAGATCGTAGAGCGCATCCGCTCGCGCGGGAATGTGCACCGACACCTGCGTTCGCTGGAGTTGGATGGGCCTTTACCTGAGGCCGGCACGGAATTGAAGCTCGGGGATGTTCAGGCAGGGCAGATCACGAGTGCGGCTGAGCTGTTGCTGGCGGGTGGCAGCCGTGCGTTTGCGATGGGAATGATCCGCAGCGATGCTGAAACGCGTAACGAGCCGTTGACGTATCGGGCAGGCGGGGCGACCGGGACGGCGCGGATTCTTTCCTCACCGCCGAAGCTTTGATTGAATCGAATTGGGAAGCAGAGAACAGATGAGCGATCCACCGAAGTTCGAAGTGATAGACCGCCGCAAGATCAAAGCGGAAGAAGAGAAAGACCAAACCCCGGAGAAGAAGCCGGAACGCGAAGCTGCGCCGAGCGTGCCGGCGTCTGCGGGGCCGCGGCTGGTTATAGCCGAGAGTCCCGCGGCGACTTCTGCGAAGCCTGAGGCCGAGGCTGCCGATGAGGAGACGCTTGGCGAACTGCCGCCGGCTCCGAGTGCGGAGGAGAGCAGGCGGCAAAAGACGGCCTATGATGCGTCGGCACAACGGATCGAGGATCTGGTGCGTGCGCAGAATCCGGGCGTCGGTGCACAGCCGCCAGTTGGATTTGAGCACCTGGTGCAACAGCTCTATCTTTCGGCCATGATTCAGATGGGTGCGGGTACGCAGGAAGGGCAACGCGCGCGTGTCGACATCATGGGCGCGCGGCAGACGATCGATTTGCTCGGTGTGCTGGCGGAGAAGACCAAAGGCAACCTGACGGATGTCGATGATCGAATGCTTCAGACGGTTCTCTTCGATGTCCGGATGGCGTTTCTCGAACTGACGAACATGATCTCGATGCAGGGTGTGCCGGCGCCGCCTCCCCCGCCCACCAAGAAGCGCTGAAGCCTCAATGGAGGGACTGCTCACATTTCTCGGAACCGGTACTTCGATGGGGGTTCCGACGCTGGGATGCGCGTGCGCTGTGTGCACATCGCCCGATCCGCACGACCGCCGGCTGAGGCCGTCTGTTCTGCTGCGCTGGCATGAGTCGGGTCGCGAGCGCGTGGTGGTGATCGACACCGGCCCGGACTTTCGTGAGCAGGCCTTGCGCGCCGGGCTTTCGCGTGTGGATGCGGTCTTCTACACGCACGGACATGCCGATCACATTCTTGGCATGGACGACCTGCGTCCGCTGAGTTTTGTGGTGGCGCGTGAGGGCGAGCCGATTTCACTGTTTGCCTCTGAACAGACCGCGGAGACGCTGCGACGCGTCTATGACTACACCTTCTCGCCGGAGGCGACATATCCAAACCGGCCTCGGGTACTTATCGAGCCTTTGCAGGAAAGAAACTGCGTCCATGGCGTCGCATTCGATTGCGTTCCAGTAGTACACGGAAAGCAGAGTATCGTGGGTTTTCGGTTTGGCCGTACGGCCTACATGACTGACGTGAGCGATATTCCGGAGAGCAGCTTTGCCCTGCTGGAAGGTTTAGATTGTGTCGTGCTATCGGCGCTGCGGCACAAACCGCATCCCAGCCATGCCACGCTGGGGCAGGCGGTCGAATGGGCGCAACGGATTGGTGCGCCGCAGACGTGGTTCACGCATATCGCCCACGATCTTGCGCACGCCGAGACCAATCGCTCGCTGCCAAAGGGCATCGCTCTTGCCTACGACGGGCTCTCGGTCCCCGTGGTTCTATGACTGAAGAAGCCAGCCGCATGATTCCTGTGTACAAGTCGCTGGCTGACCTGCCTGCGGTTGTCGGCTCGACGATCGCTGCAGTGGGCAACTTCGACGGAGTGCATTGCGGCCATCGCGAGATTCTTACGTCGGTCGTTCAGGAGGCGCGGAAAACGGGAGCCCAAGCTCTGGCGATCACCTTCGATCCTCATCCAGAGCAGTTCTTGCGTCCCGCGGCGGCGCCAAAGCTGTTGACGCCGATCCCGGTCCGGCTGCAATTGCTGGCTTCGACGGGCGTAGATGCGGTGCTGGTGCTGCCGTTCGATGCAGCACTGGCTAAGGTGCGAGCGCGGGACTTTGTGCAGCATGTTCTCGTCGATAGGCTGCACGTTTCCGCAATGCACGAGGGAGGAAACTTCCGGTTCGGTCATCGCGCGGAAGGCGGCGTGATGGAGTTGCAGGGCTTCGGCGCGGAGTTTGGATTTCACGTCCATCTGCATCGCGCTGTGCGCGTGCATGGGATCGAGATATCGAGTTCGGCGGTGCGCGGATTGGTAGCCGCCGGCGACATGAAGCGTGCTCGCTGGATGTTGGGAAGGCCGTTCCGAGTGCACTCTACGCAGGGGCGCGGAAGAGGCGTAGGGACGCGTTTGCTCGTACCGACCGTGAATCTGGCGAAGTATGACGATCTCTTGCCGGCCTTCGGTGTGTATGTCACTCGATTGACGATCGGTGACCGCTGCTTTCAGGCGGTGACGAATGTGGGCAACAGGCCCACGTTTGAGGGCGTGGGCTTCGGAGTGGAGACACACATTCTGAATTTCGAACCTGTCGAGATGGATGAGAACACGCCACTGCAACTCGAGTTCCTGATGCGCCTTCGGCGGGAGATGGAGTGGCCGTCGCCGGAGGCGTTGAAGGCGCAGATCTTTAAGGATGTCGCCCGAGCGAAGCGGTATTTCCGACTGCTCGCGGACGTGTGACTGCAGCCTTCTTGATAGGGGCGCCGGTCGAGTGCGTCTCGATCGAGGCGGGGCGAACTTTTGCCGGCAATTGGATTGGTGCAGGTGCGGAGACCGCGGGTTTTTCGGGTGCTGCCGTTGCCTCGTCCAGCGAAGAATCTGACTGATCGGCGAGGAACTGTTCGTCGTCCTTGCCCTGAATGGCAGCGCGCATGAAGTCGATCCAGATTGGCAACGCGGCTTTTGCGCCTGTTTCCTTGTCGCCCAAAGACTGACGACTGTCGAAGCCCACCCAGACACCGCAGGTGACCGAGGGAGAGAAGCCAAGGAACCACGCATCGGTGAAATCACTGGTGGTGCCGGTCTTGCCGCCCAGAGGATGCTTGAGAGCTGCTACGGCAGCGCCGGTACCGCGATCCGTGACAGCCTGGAAGAGCACCATCATGGCGCGTGCGGTCTGCTGCGAGATGACGGAGTCGATTTCCGGCCGGTCTTGCCAGAGAGTGATGCCGTCACGGTTTGAGACTTTGCGAATCAGACGCGGCGTGATGCGAATGCCGTCATTGGGAAAGACGGAATAGGAGTTGACCTGCTGCTCGAGGGTGATTTCGGCTGCGCCCAGGGCGACCGGAAGATAGGCGGGAATGTCGGAGGTGACGCCGAACCGGTGCACCGTGTCGATGACTTTGCGAATTCCGACTCGCGCCGCCAGCTTCACCGCAGGAACATTGCGTGACTCCGCGAAGGCGGTGGCCAGTGTCATGGGTCCCTTGAAGTCATTCTCGTAGTTGTGTGGGGCATAACCGCCAAAGCTCACTGGGGCATCGACGATGATGTCGGTTGGCTTGGCGCCCTCTTCAAAAGCAGTGGTGTAGACGTAGGGCTTGAAACTGGAGCCGGTCTGGCGCTCGGCTTGTGTAGCCCGATTGAACTGCGACAGAGCGAAGTCGCGGCCGCCGACCATCGCGAGGACATCGCCGCTGGTGTTGTCCATGGCGAAGAGCGCGCCCTGCGGGCCGGAGTCCTGCTCGAGTGTGGCGCGCCGCGCAACGCCCTCGGTGGCGTTTGTCAGATGAACATAGATAATGTCGCCCGGTTTGACGAGCGCGTCGCCGTGTCGCTGGCCGGTCCATTGCCAGTCAGACGGGATGAGTACGACTTCGCCTTCGCCGATCCTCGCGCTGATTTCGAGCGGCTTCACCCTGGTCACGACGGCGTGGATATAGTCGCCGGGTCCGCTGGCAACGGCCCAATCCGGATGCCTGTACTGCTCGATGGTGAGGCCATTCGCAAGAACGTTCTCCAGCTTGCCTTTCCACCCGTGGCGCCGTTCGTAGGTCGCAAGGCCATCGAGCACCGCGCGGTTGGCGGTTTGCTGCAGGTTCAGATCGAGCGTGGTCTCGACACGCAGCCCATCTTCGTGGACCTCATCCGTGCCGAAGCGTTTCTCCAATTCGCGGCGGACTTCTTCCTGAAACCAGGGAGCGACCGACGCGTCGGGTTGCGAGATGTGAAGGCCGAGCGGAGCTTCGCGGGCTTCCTCGGCTTGCGCGTGAGTGATGTCGCCGTCCGACTCCATCTCGCTGATGACGAGATTGCGCCGCCGCAGCGCCTTGTCGGGATTGAGGAGCGGCGAGTACGCGACAGGCCCTTTGGGCAATCCGGCGAGAAGGGCAGCTTCGGTCAGGGTCAGCTCTTTCGCATGCTTTGCGAAGTAGAACTCGGAAGCAGCCTCAAAGCCATACATGCCGCTGCCAAGGTAGATCTGATTGCCGTAGAGCGTGAAGATCTGCTGTTTGGTGAAAGCGCGCTCGATCTGGATGGCGAGATAGGCTTCCTGCAGTTTACGGCCGGCGGTGCGTTCCGAAGAGAGAAAAAGATTGCGCGCCAGCTGCATGGTAAGCGTGGAGGCGCCCTGGACGCGTCCGTGACTGCGCAGATCGTGAACCACGGCGCCGGCGATGCGCAATACATTGATGCCCCAGTGCGATTCAAAGCTCTTGTCTTCGATGGAGATGACCGCCTGGGGAAGAACGGGAGCGAAATCGTCGTAGTTGATGACGACACGGCGCTGCAGTGCGAAGGAGCCGATCATGCGCCCGTTGCGATCGTAGAGGTCGGTCGTTGTAGACGGGCGATAGCGTTCGAGGTCCTGAATCTGGGGCAGGTCAACGGAGTAGACGAGCGTGGCACCGGCAAGTGCACCGGTGGTGATGGCGAGCAAGAAAAGAGCGGCAAACGCGGCTCTGCTGGCCAGTTTGTGCCGTCGTACAGTTGGCGCCGGATCCGGATCGAGCCGATGATAGCGGCCTAAGCCAGGCTGTTGATAACGACGGTTAGAGGTGGCAGCCACGGTTAGAGGCCTCGCGGGCACATTCTTCAAAGATCGAAGAAGTGCCTGTTGCGAGTTCCCGGTTACGAGCAAGGGCAGGCAACGATTGCCTGTTCAATGCTGACTCCCGAGATGAAGCGTCGGGAAAAGAAGCAGCTAGAATTGCTCGACGGCTCCGGTTTTTGGAACTCGGCTAGATCAAGGCTAGCACGGTTTCGCGAAGCTCAAGAGCGCGCAACCGGCGCTCAGAATCTGCTGATACAAGATCGGGAAACTGTGACGCGCCTACCCGTTCTTGGCCTTGAGCAGGTCGAGCGCTTTGTTCAGCGGCACGTCTTCTTTAGGGGTCGAATTGTCCTCGAAATCGTCGTCGGAGGCTTGGCCAGCCTGCACCGTGGGTGTCACCGCTTCGTCCTGAATCTTTTTGCCGTCGGGGCCTTCGTACTTTGCTACGGTGAGCAGCAGAGCGCCACCATCGGGCAGTTCGATCGTCTTTTGCACCGAGCCTTCACCGAAGGTACGTTCCCCGATGACGTCGCCGCGCTTCGCGCCCTCAATCGCGTCAGCCGCCAACTCCGCTGCGCCGTAGGTGCCGCGGTTCACCAGGACTGCGAGAGGCGCCAAAGTGATGAGCTTCGATGAGTCAGCCGTGAAGGTCTGCGTAGAGAACTTCTGGCCTTCCAGAGTAGCCAGAGTTCCCTGGCCGATGAAGAAGTTGGCCAGGCGAATGCCTTCAGCGGGATCGCCAGCGGAGCAATCGCGCAAATCGAGGAGCACTTTACGGCTGTGGCCTGCCGCTTTGAGTTTGGCAGCAATCTCATCGACGCGCGCCGTGGTTAGGACAGCGGGCTTGAGGTAAAGGATGGTCGAGTTGTTGTACTGCTGCTCATTGAGGGTCGGCGAGTCAACAATAGTTCGCGTTAACGTGAGCTTGTCCGGATCGGGTTTCCGGGGGCGGACGACCGAAACCGAGACTGTCGATCCGGGCTTGCCTTCCAGAAGCAGCCGAATGACTGCCAGGGAGAGTTCGCGAGTCGACTGATCGCCAATGGACTCGATGACATCACCGTCGGTCAAGTGCTCCTTATCGGCCGGAGAACCGGGGGTCACGGTGACGATGGTGGCGTAGCCGAAGCGCTTGGACACGGTGACCCCGACTTGCGCCACTCCGGAGGCGGGCCGCTCCTTATAAATTTTGTATTCAGAGGGGGTTAGATAGCTCGAATCTGCGTCGAGGGACTCCAGCAGCCCGTGGAGCGCGCCCGTGGTGACATTGCCGATGTTGGGCTCGGTCACATAGTCGCTCTGGATGCGCTTGAGAACCTCCGCATAGACATGCATCTGGCGGTAGGCGCCGTCCTCTTCGCCGCCCGCGTGTACGCCGAAGAAACCAAACTGGCCGAGGCCAAATCCGAGGCCCAGCGCGGCGAAGATTCCCGCAGCCAGGATGAACGCAAGACGTTGAAAGGATCGAGACACAGACACCACCGAGCCGGTCCTTTAGGGAGTAGACCGCTCACATGCTATAGACGCAATGATACCGCAAGGGTCGCTTGTGGCGACGGGCGGAAGAGGACGAAGGCCGGCATGAACAGGAACGGAAGTTTCTGTTCATGCCGGCCCTCCCCTAGTGGATCGACCTTTATCTGGTCTTTCGAGGCCTTCGGAACTGGGCCGGGCTACCATTGCGTGGGTGCGGGCCTTCGTCGGCCGAGATCCGGGCCAGCTCGCCGACCACGCGCCTCAGCTCCTCGACAATGCGGTTCGTCCGCGACTGCTCGAAGACCTCGAGGAGCGCGCTGAAGTACCAGAGCTGCTGGTCGCGGCCTCGCTTGAAGCGCGTCCAGACTTCGGGGCCGATCTTGCGATAGTCGTCAAGAATGGTGCGGGCGTTGTAGAGCTTGTCGGCGGCGGAGATGAGCTGGACATCGGGCGCTTCACGCCTGAGCCGCGCGATATAGGAGCGCTTCCGTGCTTCCCATGGCTCTTTGACGTCGGGGTTGTCAGCAAAGGTGTCGGAGAGGCCTTCGACCATGCGCGCGACGGCAGTGCCAAAGTTGTATTCGATGTCCCTCAGACGCAGGGCGCCGCCATGATCCTCGACGGCGTCATGCAAGATTGCGGCGATTTCCATGTCTTCGGTTACCGGAAAATCGACGTGGCTGGCTTCGCCCAGCACCAGCGAAGCAACACCGAGCAGGTGCGCCATGACGGGGATGCCTGACCCTTTGCGGGTTTGGATGTGGAGGTGCCGCGCGTAATCGACGGCCTGGATGAAGCGATATCCAAGGTGAACCGAGGTGCTCGTCTTTGTGTTTTTCAGGGTTCGCGGGGCCATTTCTCTTTCTACTTTCCGCCTGGCATCTTGAAATAAGTTGCCAACTGCCAGTGGCTGGTGATTTAAAACCTGCATCCAAGATCGGAGTGGTTGATTGCAAGGAGGAACGATTCACCATGCGCAAGTCTCTGAACAGATTGACATCGCTTGCTCTTGCGACGGCTTTGGTAGTGCCAGGGTTGCTCTCCGGCTGCACCGTGCACGCCGGCTACTACGATGACCCTTATTATCATGACCGCCACGTGTGGAGCGGTGAGGTCGTCTACTACAACCAATGGGAACACGACACCCATCGTGACCACATGGATTTCGCCAAGCGGAATGGAGCCGAGCAGAAAGAGTACTGGGACTGGCGCCACAGTCACGAAGATCACCACTAGAGCGGGGCGAGTGGTCGAGACTGGGGTCGATTTGTCAGGTTGTCAGGATGCCGATTGGCCATTCTTCTGCTGCCGTCTGCACCAAGAGTGCGTGCGACCAAAGAGCGAGCGTCTGATCCATGCCATGGTGGGCAATGGTGGCGGAGGGCAGGATCGAACTGCCGACCTTGGGGTTATGAATCCCACGCTCTAACCATCTGAGCTACTCCGCCAGGCGGGCGCAGCCGAACGGTTGCGCCCCTCTTGATGATACGGGCGGTTGAATTTACGGTCAAACCCACTGCGTGGGGCAGATGCATGGAGCGGGCGCGCCTTCGGCGCCATTCCCGCTCGGATTAAGGTGGCGTCTCCGCAAGAATCTTGAGCGCAAGTTGAGCCCCCTGCCCCAGGCAATGGGTTTAGTAGACTTGCGGGAATGGGCACAGTAAGAATCGCGGGGGTGATTCCGGCGCGGCTGGCCTCGACACGCCTGAGCCGCAAGGTGCTGCGCGAGATCGCTGGGCGTCCGATGGTGGAGTGGGTGTGGCGCGCGGCGCACGATTCCGGGCTGATGGACCGGGTTCTGGTGGCGACGGATTCGGATGAAGTCATGTCCGCTTGCCGGGATCGCGGCATTCCCGTGGTGATGACCTCGCCGGAGTGCGCGAGCGGGTCGGATCGGGTACGTGAGGTCGCGCGGAAAGTCGATGCCGAGATTTACGTCAACATTCAGGGCGACGAGCCCATGCTGACGGCGGAGTTCTTTCGGAGGCTGCTGACGCTGTTTGACCGGCCTGAGGTCGAGGTCGCGACATTGGCCGTGCATTGCCCGACCGGGGAGATTACGAATCCCAATGCGGTGAAGGTGGTGACAGCGCAGGACGGGCGCGCGCTGTATTTTTCGCGGGCAACAATTCCGTACGACCGCGATGCGGCCGGGTTCACCGGCTATCGCAAGCACCTTGGCATCTACGCGTACCGGAAGGCAACGCTGGAGCGGTTTGCGTCGCTGCCGCCTTCGCCTCTCGAAAAACTAGAGCGATTGGAGCAGTTGCGGTTGCTCGAGAACGGGATCAGCATCTACGTAGCCGATGCTCCTGGCGACACGATCGGCGTCGATACGGAAGAGGATTTGCGGCGGGCCGAAGAGATTTTACGCAGCCGGCGATAGCTCCGCAATGAGAATTGCGCGCAAGAATCGGGGTGCAGCGATACGCACCTTCGACGAATCTAGTTGCATGAGTACCATGACCCAACAGGCGATGCCCGCCCGAATGCCGCAAATTCTGAACTCCGAAACCGCATGGCAGCAACTGACGAGCCGCGATCCGGAAGCGAAGTTTTTCTATGCAGTGACTACCACTGGCGTCTTCTGTCGCCCAAGCTGCAAGAGCCGGCTGCCACTGCGCACGAATGTGCGGTTCTTCGCATCTACTCTCGATGCACAAGCCGCGGGGTTCCGCGCCTGCAAACGCTGCCGGCCCACGACTGCGTTGAACAACCCCCTGGGCAAGATTCGTGCTTACATCGAGCGCAATGTTGACCACCGCGTCCGGCTGGAACACCTCGGGCGAATTGTAGGGCTGAGCCCTTTCACGGTGCAACGGATTTTCAAGAAGCAGATGGGTGTCAGCCCGCTGCAGTATCAGCGTGCGCTGCGGGCAAGCGGCCTGCGCACTTCTCTGCGGCAGGGGAGCACGGTGACCGATGCGATCTATGAAGCGGGATTCGGCTCCTCGAGCCGGGCGTATGAAGGCGCGCAGTTGGGCATGACGCCGGCGCGCTTTGCCCAGGGAGGCAAGGGCGAGCGCATCGGCTGGTCGGCGGCGCGAACGCCGTTTGGTTGGATGATCGTCGGTTCCACGGAACGAGGTCTGTGCTGGCTCTCGCTGGCGAATACGCGTGCCGAGGCCGAAGCCAGCCTGCGAGCGGAGTTTCCGGCAGCCGAGTTGCGCCGCGATACTTCGCTGTCTCGGCTAGTCGATGCGGCGCTGGCCAGCGTGCGGCAAGGGACCGATCTGAGCGAGAGCCGAGGCAGGATCGATTCGCTTGACCTGCGCGGGACGGTTTTTCAGCTGCGCGTGTGGCAGGCGCTGCGGCAGATTCCGCGCGGCGAAACACGGAGCTACAGCGAGCTGGCTCGCGAACTGGGCGATCCGAAAGCAACGCGTGCCGTCGCACATGCCTGCGCGCTGAATCGCGTGGCGCTGCTGGTTCCGTGCCATCGCGTGGTCGGAGCGAACGGCGCGCTGACCGGGTATCGCTGGGGTGGGGAAAGGAAAGAGCAATTGCTCGCAGCAGAAAAACGAGCCGCTCGGTAATTCAGATCTGAACTATGTACGCCGGCCCACGTAGCTCTTCGAGATGTGGGCCTGAACGCTGCTTACTAACCTAACCATTGGCGACTTTAAAGCCGAGCGCCGCCAGAGGCTTTGATGAGCTGGCCGGTCACCCAGTAGGAATCGTCCGAAGCCAGAAACGCTGCGATATCCGCAATGTCTTTGGGCTGGCCGATGCGGCCAAGCGGAGTTTCCGCTTCGGTCTTCTTGTGGAAGTCGCTGCCGATGAAGCCGGCTGCATGCACGCCTTCGGTCTCTACCATGCCTGGGTTCAGGGAATTGACACGAATCTTTTTGGGACCGAGTTCGCCTGCGAGCGCAACTGTGATGGAGTCGACTGCACCCTTAGTGGCGCTGTAAACCGACGCGCTCGGGACACCAGCCGCTGCCACTGAACCAATATTGATGACGCTGCCGCCCTTCGGATCGAAGTGCTTCAAGGCTTCCTGCGTGGTGAGCAGGAGACCCAGTACGTTCACGTTGAATTGCTTGTGGAAGTGTTCGGGTGTCACTCCCTCAAGCGGGCTGAAATCATAAACGCCTGCGTTGTTCACGAGAATGCTGATTGGGCCGAGCTCCTTCGCGACAGTCGCGACGAGCGGGCCGATGGAATCGGGATCGGCTACGTTGGCCTGGACCGCGACAGCTTTTCCACCATTAGCCTTGATGTCGGCGACGATCTTTTCTGCGGCAGCCTTGCTGCCCGAATAGTTGACTGCGACTGCTGCGCCGCGGGCCGCGAATTCCTTGGCGATTTGGGCACCTATGCCCTTTGAAGCGCCGGTAACCAGTGCGACTTTACCTTGCAGATTCTTCATCGTGACCTCTCCTTATCGAATGTCAGTTGCTTCGACATTTCGATAACTGTCGAATTGATGGAGGAGGCCACAAGAAGGATTCACGACTGTTGTGAAAATCCTCCGAACCGGGTTCAGCGAGAGGCGCAGGAGGCGGCGGGAAGAGCCCTGAGGACTTCTGCCAGGATTTCAAGGACGCCCGGCTTGAGCTTGAGGTAGTGGAACTTGCCCTCGCGGGTGACGTCGATCAACCCGGCGTTTTCGAGCTCTTTGATGTGATGCGAGAGGGTGGCGGGCGCGATTCTCAAGGTGGTCAGGGCGCCGGAGCAGCTGAGTGGGCAGTTGGCCTTGGCGATGCGCTCGAGCAGCTCGTAGCGGCGCGGATCGGCGAGCGCCTTGAGGAGGGCGGTTCGACGGGCGCGGCTGAAACGCGGCGCTTTGGCCGGTGTTTCCGGCGGATTGGCGATAGGGCAGGGCATGTTCCGAAGCGTTGGATGCAAGGATAACGCGCGTGGACTCGAAGGCGTGCGCAACGCTCTTGCCGAGTTGGGCCAATTCGGCGCACAATAGGGCCGCCTGAAGACTGGGAGCGGAAGGAGATGCTGCCATGAGTACTCTTCTGGTGATCTTCACGGAGGTGTTTGTGCTCACGATTGCTGCGGCGTGCGGCATCGGAGTTGTGGTGATGCTGGGCAGCGTGAACGCTTCGGAGCAACCTCGCTGGCGCAAGCGGAAGGCGGCGCTGCGCGCCGCCGGAACCCATCATGTGTTTAAGGATCTGCAGTAGGCTCCCAGAGATGCACCATGCGAGGTGCAGTGGCCCCCCCCCCTTCTTTGGGCTAAATATCTAATCTGGTTGAAGTTAGCTTATCAATTAATTTACGATATCCGTTCGAATCGACGGCTTAGCCGCAAATATCCCCGGCAATCGCTGGATTGTTATGTCGCCTAAGCCTTGGCTCTTCCGAACCAACGTGGGACTCGGTTCTTGTACTGAAGATAGAAATCACCGAATTCCGCTTCCAAATCGCGCTCCTCCCGTGGCACAAGGACCAAGATCGCGACCAGACACCAGAGCAGCCATACGAGGAGGACACTGATACTGCCAAAAAAGATAGCCCATCCGAGCCAAATTCCCAGGAAAGCGACATATATGGGATTACGGGTGAATCTGTAGGGGCCCCGCACTATAAGAAATGAGGGAGTCTGTATGACTCGTTCAGCGGGCCACCACTTCCAGGCGTAGATCCAAATCAAGAGTGCGGTTGCGACTGTAATTGGGATCAAACCGATCCAATTCCATATACCCGGTGATAATCGCGCGGCCCATCCATGACGGGACGTCAGGGTGGAGATCGCCCACGGAAGCACTCCGTGCATCAGGGGAACCACGATGAGCCAAAAGGCTAAAGGAAGCCACCATCGTAAAGCCCGCATCCTGCACCTCAACCCAGAGGGATTGATCTTCCCAACACGATACGCCAAGGATGCTTCCCCAAATGCCACGGCTACCTAGGGAAAAAGTGTTCTTTGCAACTTGGGGAGTGTGTCATCCGCCATCCGGAAGTTGATATGGTGTGACCTGTCAATATCTGCGAATCGCTGAGGTT
>CAZPEZ010000072.1:0-25642 GCA_964585715.1 uncultured Occallatibacter sp. | reverse complement strand
CTGTGCTTACCTCTACACCCGCGGGGAGCTTAGGCGGCGGACCATGCCAGTAATTACTGTTTTGACAACACCCCCTGCGAGCCAGCCACGATCATGTGGCATTCAGCGCTCCGCTGGCGTACACCTTAAGTCACTATTACCCAAATCTTTACGCTGGTGCCATTGACGCCGCGCCAGACCGGCGCTACTCTCTCCCCATATACCGCACTTGGGCGCCCTCGCCAATACGTTCCGGCACCAGACCGACCTCGGTCCCGTATGCGTCTGCATGTCGTTCGGTAACAACCCACCCGCCAACATCTTCGAGAATTCTCGGACCCATGTGCCGATGAATCTCGCATCTGCATCGAATTCACCTGACGCTGCCCACAGGGCAGCCCTGGAGGCATCCTGAACGCTGAACTTGAGATCACACCGAATCTTGAGCCCCTTTTTGGGACCCGCGATGAAAACCTCAGACTGATGGAGGATTCACTCGGCGTAAAGATCGACCTTCGATCCGACGCCGTGCACGTGGAAGGGCCGGACGATTCGGTGGCTCGAGTCCAGCGCATCTTTCAAGACTTCGAGGCCCTTCGCCGCCAGGGCATCCATCCCCACAATGGCGAACTGAACGGCATGTTGCGGCTGGTGTGCGCCGACCCGGCCACCACCTTGAAAGCGGTTGCCGAGACCGGCAAGCAGCGTTCCGCCGGTGTGAAGCGCACCGTGCAGCCGCGCTCGCTCAATCAGCGCCGCTACGTCGAGGCCATCGAGCAGAACGATATGGTCTTCGGCGTCGGCCCGGCCGGCACTGGCAAAACCTACCTCGCGGTAGCAATGGCCGTGGCCGCGATGAATGCCAAGAAAGTCAGCCGCATCGTGCTGGTCCGTCCCGCCGTCGAGGCCGGCGAAAAGCTCGGCTTTCTGCCCGGCAGCTTGCAGGAGAAGGTCGATCCGTATCTCCGCCCGCTCTACGACGCTCTCTATGACCTGCTGGAGCCGGAGCGCGTGGACAAGATGCTGGAGAAGAACGTCATCGAGGTTGCGCCGCTGGCTTTCATGCGGGGCCGTACGCTGAACGACGCCTTCATCATCATGGACGAGGCGCAGAACACCACCGTCGAGCAGATGAAGATGTTTCTGACGCGCATGGGCAACAACTCCAAGGCCGTCATCACCGGCGACATCACGCAAATCGACTTGCCCAACCCGCGCAAATCGGGCCTCGTCGACGCAATTAATGTTCTGGATGGTGTCGAGGGTATCCACTTCTGCCATTTCGAGGATGGCGACGTGGTTCGTCACGCGCTGGTGCAGCGCATTGTCCGCGCCTACGAGTCGGCGAAGCCGCAACAGCAGGAACTGCCGCTCGCGATAGGCGACAGTCTGGCAGTGGAGCCGGCAGCGCAGCAGCCTATACAGGTACAAAAGCCGCAATAGGGTAGAAGTCAGAAACCGCGCACGAATTCGGGACACTCAACGACACAGGCGAGGCTGCCTAACGCGGGCTCTCGATACCCATCGATTACGCCTGCCCTGTATACTCCGCCTGCGTCAAGAGGACCCGAGATGCCCGCACTTTATTCCCGTCGCAGCCTGCTCGTTCGCTCCGCCGTTTTCTTTGCCGCTGCGCAAACCGCTGGCCTCACGCGCCTGTGGGGCGCGTCGCCCAACACAAAGCCCGGCGTGCAGCTGTTCATGCTGGCCGACGAAATCAAGAAGGACCCCGCCGGCACGCTGGCTGGCCTGGCGGCCATGGGCTACGGCTACGTTGAGGCCTTCGGCATGGGCATCCAAAACATGGCGGAGTTCAAAAAGATGGTTGCGGATGCCGGGCTGGCCTGCCCGTGCGGTCACTTCGGATTTGGATTCGAGGATACGGAGAAGGCGCTGGACGATGCGGCTGTGCTCGGCGTGCGTTACGCGATCAGCTCCATCCTGCCTCTGGCTCCGCCCAAGAACGGCGACTTCCGCGAGCTCTTCACCAAGTTGAACCACTTGTCAGCCGATGACTTCAAGCAGATGGCCGAGTTCAGCAACCGGATTGGCGAGAGCGCCCGCAGGCGCGGACTTGAGTTTGCGTACCACAACCACAACATTGAGTTCCGGCGCTTTGAAACTGGGCTCACCGGCTACGACATCTTGCTCAAGGAAACAGACCACGCGCTGGTGAAGCTGGAGGTCGATGCGGGTTGGATGGCAGCAGCGGGCGCCGATCCGGCAAGCATCATTGCCGCAAATGCCGGCCGTATCCCGATGTTGCATTTCAAAGACTTAAGCACCCTTACTCCTGCCACCACCGAACTGGGTGGCGATGCCAGCAAACACATCGTGGATCTGGGCACAGGCGTTGCGCCGTTGAAGGCCGCCTTCCAGGCAGCGCGCAAGGCGAGCACCGAGTACTTCATCGTGGACCACGATCCGCCCTTCCACAACAAGACCGCGCTCGAGGCGGCGAAGGTGGACTTCGACTACGTGGCAGGGCTTATGGCATCGTAGGACAACGCATTTCAAGCCACGCTGTTTCTCAGGCCTACGGCTTCGGCGCCGTGTCGCCTGCTG
Source organism: uncultured Occallatibacter sp. (assembly GCA_964585715.1). Taxonomy (GTDB): domain Bacteria; phylum Acidobacteriota; class Terriglobia; order Terriglobales; family Acidobacteriaceae; genus Telmatobacter. The sequence continues at coordinate 23,098 of CAZPEZ010000072.1, read as the reverse complement.
GCTGTTTATCCCATGTGTAGTGGCAGGGACGGCCGATAATACCCAGGCCGGTACTGCGCTCGCCCTTGCCCGCGGTATCCTTGAACTCCGCTTTCACGTCGTAGCTGTAGTTCTCGCCCTCTGCCTTGAAAGGCCCATGCGTATACTGGGACCCAGCGGTTACACCCGTGGTCGTGAGCTTGGCCTTGCCATCATTGCCGATTTTGCCGTCGATGGCCAGATACGCCTGTTGCCCTGGGGTGCCGCGTTCTCCGTGCAGAACGTTGCCCGTCACCGTCGAGACAAAGTGCCAGGTGTAGCCCAAGGTCCCACTCTTCGCATCGCAGGTCATGGTGGTGTTCCAGTTTCCGTCAAAGCGGCCCGCAACAGTCTGGCCGCCTGCCGCCAAAGTCAGCAAAAGAACTGAAAATAAAAGCGTCTTACGCATGAGTCTCCTCTCCGCGGCGCATTTTACTCTCGCTCAGCGGATACGACTGCGATAGGGCGGCTGGCTCTGGCCTGCGGCGGTGCAGGCCTTCGCGTATCATCGAAGCAGACCCCGGAGCCGCGCATTTGCTTGAACCGCCGCCCCGCGCACGATGATCTTCCTCGACCCAGACCTGGACCCCGACCCTGTGCCCAATGCGACACAGGCGAGTCCCTCTGCAGTGCCGGGCCACGGCGAACCTTCCCGCAGCAACAAGGTTCCTTCCACGCGCACGCTGGCGCGCTTCCTCGCCATGGCGCAGAAAGCAGCCCGGCTGCGGGGGCGCGTCTCAGTTCTGCTCACAACCGACCGGGAGATGCGGCGTCTGAACCACCAGTTTCGCGGCATCGATAAGCCAACCGACGTCCTTTCCTTTCCTGCTGAAGCCTTCATCCAAAGCAGGGAGAGGATCGCGGGCGATCTGGCCATCAGCGTGCCGACCGCAAGGCGCCAAGGCATCGAGCAGGGCCATTCTCTTGGGACAGAGTTAAAGGTGCTGCTACTCCACGGCTTGCTCCATCTGGCCGGCTACGACCACGAAACCGATCACGGCCAGATGGCGCGACGCGAGCAGCGCCTGCGCGCCCAACTCGGCCTGCCGCAAGGCCTCATCGAACGTGCAATGCGCAATCCGAGACTTAAGAAAGTTGGCCACACCTCAGGTGGCCGCGCAGCTGGTGCACGGGCATGAGCGCCCTCACCGCAGTTCTGCTCATTTTTGCGGCCGCCATCGTCACGCTGGCGTCGTATATCAGCCGCGTCTACTCTGAGTTCGGCAAGATCCTGTCGCGCGAAGTGCAGGACAATATCGATGCCTGGCAAGAACAAGTGGAACCGCACCTCGGGCTGAGCCGGGAACATGCCGCGCTCTGCGCCGCTGTTCTTCAGCAACTCGCGCTTGGCGCCATCGCGCTCGAGTTTGGCGCGATCCTGTTCGATCGTGCCCCCCACATGGGGCGACCCTCGTATGCGGAGATCACACAAGCCGTGCTAGGCGTCGTGCTCGTGGTCGTCTTCTGCGGGCAGGTCGTGCCGACCTTACTCTTTGACCTGACGCGCGGACGGTGGGCCGTCCGGCTGCTCTGGCCGATCCGTCTCCTTCTCTGGGTCGTTACTCCGATTACGGTTTTCGTGCGCTTCTTCTACTCGGTGGCCTCGCTGGCCGATACGCAGGTCACTTCCGAGGAAGAGGCTGCCGGCGATGTCGAAGCCTTGCTCGAAGCCGGTCAGGAAGAGGGCATCCTCGAAGAGACCGACCGCGACCTGGTTCGTTCCGCCGTCGAGTTCGGCGATAAGCTGGTGCGCGAGGTCATGACGCCGCGACCCCAGGTCTTCGCGGTTCCCGATTCGCTCACTGTCGAACAATTCATCGAGCAACTGCAGGAGCACAGTTTCTCTCGTGTGCCCGTCTTTTCAGACTCACTCGATAACATCACCGGCATTGCTTTCGCGCACGACCTGTTGCAGATCACCGACGATGAAGCGCGAACGCGCACAGTCGCCGAGATTCAACGCCCTGCTGCGTTCGTTCCCGAGACCAAGCGCGGCTATGAGTTGCTGCGTGAGATGCAGCGTGAGAAGCAGCACATGCGCATCGTAATCGACGAGTATGGAGGAGTGTCCGGCCTGGTCACCATCGAAGACCTCCTCGAGCAGATCGTCGGGGATATCAAAGACGAGCACGAGAGTGACACGCCGATCGAAGATCCGCAGCGTGAGCCCGGTGGATCGTGGCTCGTGCCCGGCAGCTTCCCTGTCGATCAGCTGGCCGATCTTTTCGGGCCGGTCGAGCTTGACAGCAGCTATGAGGCGACGACCCTCGGTGGCCTGGTCAGCGAGATCGAAGGCCGCATCCCTCTCCGCGGCGAGGTCGTCGTGCTCGATCACCCCGGCTTGCGCATTGAAGTAGTCGCTTCCACCGATCGTCGTGTTGATCGCCTGCGGGTCTTTCCGCAGCCTGTGGAGACTGCCGAAGCGCGGGCATCGTAACTCGGTTCGAATGGAATCGGAATTGTCAATGAGCATCGAGAGCGCACGAAGTCTCGCAGGAAGAACCGTGTTCGGATTTGTGCAGCTCATCGTCTTTCTGATGATCTTGCTTTTGTGACCGGCGTGGACGACAAGATACTGGCAGGCGTGGATCTACTTATCTGTGTTTTCTGCCTCAACGGCGATGATCACTGCCTATGTATGGTGGAAGGACCCGAAGCTATTGGAGCGCCGCGTGAATGCGGGTTCCCGCGCCGAAACAGAAAAATACCAGAAGGTAATACAGCTTTTTGCCTCCCTGTCTTTCATCGGAGTTCTTCTTCCCTCCCTCGATCATCGGTTCTTCTGGTCGAAGGCCCCCCTTGGTGCAGTGGTTGCGGGAGATTTCCTCGTGGCGTTCGGATTTCTTGCGGTTTACCTTGTGTTCAAGCAAAACACGTATACCTCGGCGACGATCGAGGTTGTCTCCGGCCAGCAAGTGGTCTCCACGGGCCTTACGCAATCGTTCGCCACCCGATGTACGCAGGAGCGCTTGTCATGCTCTTTGGCTCGCCGCTGGCGCTTGGGTCATGGTGGGGACTGCTCATGATTGTCCCGATGGCAATCGTCATTTCGTTAAGACTCCTCGATGAAGAGAAGTTTCTTTCAGGCAGCCTGCCAGGCTATCGAGACTATTGTCGGAGGGTAAAGTTTCGACTCGTACCATATCTATGGTAGAAGTTGGAGACTCCTCGCGGTGCGGCCAGTCATCAGAGAGCGGCCACTGAATCACTAAAAAAACAACGTACACTCAATGAGGAGCCTAGACGCTCATTGAAATCGGGATTTGTCGCCATTCTCGGCCGGCCTAACGCCGGCAAAAGTACGCTGCTGAACGCCCTCATCGGCGAAAAAGTTGCCATCGTCACGCCTAAACCGCAAACGACGCGCAACCGCATCGCCGGAGTCGTCGAGATCCCCGCTCGCAAAAAAGTGCACCCGGCTGCACAGATTGTCTTCGTCGACACGCCCGGCGTCCATAAGCCTGCTTCGCAGCTCGACCGTCGCATGCTGCAGGAGGTCCACGAAGCGCTCGAGACGCGCGATCTCGTGCTGGTTCTCGTCGACGCCAGTCGCCGCGTCCAGCTTGAAGCCGCAGGCGAGCCTGGAGGCGCGCATCAACACAAGTCGTCCACCTGGGCCAGCGAAGAAGAATTCCTCTTCGGCCTTGTCCGCGGTCTCGATTGCCCGGTTTTTCTCGTCCTCACCAAGATCGATCTTGTCGCCAAGGACCTGCTGCTGCCGCTGATCGAAACGCTGACCAAGCAGTTCAACTTCGCCGAGATCATTCCCGTTAGTGCGCGCAAACGCGACGGCCTCGACATCCTCGTGCGCAAGATCGTCGACAAACTGCCGACGGGTGAACGCTACTACCCCAAAGACCAATACACGGACCAGCCCATGCGCTTCATGGTCGCCGAGCTGATTCGCGAGCGCATCTTAGTCGAAACCGGCGAAGAAGTGCCGTATGCTGCGGCCGTGGTAATCGAGCGCTATGAAGAAGCCGAACCGCCTGCTCCGCCACGTAAAAAAGGGCAGGCGCCTGCTCGGCTTCCGCTAACCCGTATAGCCGCCGCCATCTACTGCGAGCGCGATGGGCAAAAGGCAATTTTGATCGGCAAGGGCGGAGCCAAATTGAAGGAAATCGGCACTGGCGCGCGCAAACAGATTGAGTCGCTGCTCGGGACACGTGTCTACCTCGAACTGCATGTGATTGTGGAACCGGGATGGCGCGAGTCGCGCCCGTTCATCGATTCTTTGGATTGGCGCAATCAGTTGGAGAAGCTGGCCGAAAAGCAGGGTAATGAACCCGTCAAGGAATAGTTCCGAGGCGCGCAAGCGCCGAGTCCAGCCTACGCCCCCCGCACCCGGCCGCGCCCATCGGTCTTCACGTCGTACATCCGCGAATCCGCTGCGCCGATGATGGTGTGAATCGTAGAGCCATCCCCCGGAGCGGTTGCCAACCCCACGCTGGCGCTCACCGTGAGTTCAAGCTGGCTGTTCATGCGAAAGCGCGTCGTAGTCAATGCGCGGTGCAACTCGGTCGCGACCACGTTGGCCTCCTCCACTCCCGTCTCGGGCATCACCACCACAAACTCGTCGCCGCCGTAGCGAAAGCAGAGATCTTGCGGACGGCTCAGTTCCTGGAGGCGCTGCCCGGCGCGCGACAGCAGTTCGCTGCCAATCAGGTGCCCGTGCACGTCGTTCACCTGCTTGAAGCGGTCGAGGTCGAGGAATGCCAGGCTCACCGGAATCCGATCCTTGTTGCAGCGCTCGAGCTCCCTGCCCAGCACGTCATAGAGATGACGCACATTGAAGAGACCCGTCGTGTCATCCGTGATGGTGAGCTGCTGAATGCGCGCCATGTCGCGCGCGTTCTCGATGGCGATGGCGGCGTGGTCCGCAAGAATGTGCAGAAAGGCAATCGTGTAATCGGTGAGCTGATCTCTGCGGGGATTGAGAATCTCGATCGCGCCCTGGGTCCCCTTGCGTCCCAGCAACGGGAGCGCAATCACCGAACGGATCTTCGTCAGGCCCTCGGAGCCGCCTTGATATAGCCGGGGATCGCCTTCGGCCTCGGGGATGATCAGGGTCTCCCCGTGTTCGACCACCCAACCGGCAATGCCTTCACCGACCTTGACGCGCAGATCGCGCAGCGCTTCTTCCTCGCCTCCCGATGCAATCGCGTAGTACAGGTCGTTGTGCGACTCGTCGAGCATCAACAGGCTCCACAGATCGGCCTGGATGAAGCGTTCCATGTTCTCCAGAATAGTGCGCAAAATCGTAGCCAGGTCGAAGCTCGAAGTGAGCGAACGAGCCAGTTGGTGAAAGACGAGCAAATCGTCAATCGGAATCCGATTTTCCGAGGCGGTGTTCATGCGGGGGACCGGTAGCGCCTAGCTTGAATTCTGTCACACCGTAGGGTGCGCCAAAGACAGGAATTACCGGGGGATGGTGACGATGGTTTCATGGCCAAATCAAGTTAGTGTGTGTCGTTTAGATGGAGCGTGATAGGTTTCGCCGGCAGGCCTGCCACGCCGGAGTGTCACCCACCTGCTTCGACTCAGCCGCCGATGTGGACCATCGACCGCGATGGCTTGAGGAAGCCGGGCTCGCCGATGTGATGGCGCGCCTCTTTGCCCTGCACCGTGTGCGCAATATAGTCGCTCAGCGCAGAGTCGTTCTCACCGGCACGCATGTGCCCAAAGAGGTCGTGCTCGATCTGAGAGAACAGGCATGTCCGGATCTTGCCATCGGAGGTGAGCCGCACGCGGCTGCAGGCGCCACAGAAGGCCTGCGTCACCGGCGCAATGATGCCGATCTCGCCTCGGCCGTCGGCAAACGTATAACGGCGCGCGGTTTCGCTTACATCCCGACCAGGAAGTGGGGTCAAGGGCAGAACGCGGTTGATCCGATCGACGATCTCCCGGAGCGGAACCACGATCTCTGGCGACCACAAGCGGCCTTCTTCGAGCGGCATGAACTCGATGAAGCGCACGACCACGTCTTCTTCGCGTGCAAACTCGGCGAACTTCTCAATCTGGCCGTCGTTGAATCCGCGCAGCAGCACGCAGTTAATCTTCAGCGGCGTTAAACCGGCGTCTCGCGCCGCGCGAACCCCACGGAGGACCTGATCGAAGCTCCCAGGGATCCGGGTGATGCGCTCGAATGTGGCAGCGTCGACAGCGTCCATGCTCACCGTGACGCGCTGCAGCCCGGCATCCTTTAGAGGCACCGCCAGATCCTCAAGCAGATGCCCATTCGTGGTGAGCGCCAGGTCGAGCGGTTCACCCGCCAATGTGCACAGCTTCGCCAGCTCCCGGATCAGATCGCGGAGGCCCGACCGCAACAAGGGCTCACCGCCTGTCAGCCGCACCTTTTCGATGCCGAGGCCGACAAAAAGCCGGATCAGCCGCAGGTACTCTTCAATCTTTAGTTCGGGATACTGCGCACCCACTTCGCCGGTCCGGCAGTAGACACACTTGTAATTACACCGATCCGTGATGGAAACGCGCAGATCGTGAATAATGCGCCCGTGGCTATCGGTCAACCGTGCGGGAGCTTCAATTGGGGAAGCGGCGGCCATCGGCAACTTCTAGGCTATATCGTTTCGCAGAAGCCTGCAGCACCGTTCGCTGCACGGAATGCCGGGCCGGCTGTTTTCCACGTAGCGGCGCAGACCAGTCGACCGTCCCCTCTGGCTCCGCTTTAGTCGAGTCGCGGGGTGCCCCGGCGCAGAACGAGCCCCGTCAGCCCGAAGCCCGAGATCAGGCAGAGGGCAAGGACAAAGTAATAGAACATGGGATGCGCCCACCCCGGTGAATAGGTCAGATCCTGCCCGATCCAGAGCAGCAGAACAGTCGCAATCACGGTGAACTGGCCGGCGATGACCAGGAATGTATGCCCCAGTTCGCGCCTTTTGTCCAGCGCCTCCACCTGGGCAGGAGTCAGATTCTGTTCTTCCGGGGGAAGCAAGGGGTTAGGCATTCTCGATCTCCGGGCGGTCCGATTTCACTAGGAGGCCCGCCTATAGACTCGATTCAATCACATACAGCTGGGGTCTCGCTACCCGTCGTTCCACGACCGATGCGTGTGATCAAAGACCTCTTGCACCGGGAGCCTACCGACTCCACCTCGAGCGGCCCCCTGTCTGCCGGAACACAACCTCGTCTCACTCCGTGAGGAAAGCCAGAGACTGCAGCGCCGTAATCTCGAACGGCTTGCGACAACGAATGTTCGCACACGACAGCTTGTCGTCGCGCCGCACCATATAGGACTGCGCCTTGGCGAATTTCGCCCGGTCGCGCTCATCGGCATTGCGCGGCAATTGCGCTTTCTTGCGGCGCACAACCCAGGTGACTTTGTACTCGCCAGCCTGCCCGCATTTGGGGCACGTGAGTGTGTGCGTACGTGCTTCCGTGGTCTCGTTAAAGAAATCTCGTTCGTCCATCGACTCCAGCTCTTCTCCGATGTTCCGCAAGTCCCCACATGGCTCAAGCGCGGGGCTTCCAATCCGTTTCAAACTATTCCATACTCTTCCTTGGCATGGCGAAACGCAAGCCACAGACATTCTCCGCCGCAAAGGCGGTGAAGGCCAACGCGCGCGAGCGTGTCGGTCAGCCCAAACCCTCGCGTATCGTCGAGGATCAGCCCCGCACTGGACGCGAGGCCAAACACAAACCCAAACTCGAAGATCTGATCCGCAAAGAGGAGTAGAGATGGCCCGTGCAGTGGGAGTCGGCGGTGTCTTTATCCGCGCGCGAGACCCGAAGGCGCTCTCCGCGTGGTACGTGCAGCATTTCGGCATCGAGCCAGCGGACAAGACTTCGATCGTCTTCGACGGCCCCAGCGCGGCCGGCATGACGGTGTTTGCGCACTTTCCCGCGGACACGCAATACTTTGGCTCCGGTCCGCAACAAGCCATGATCAACCTGCGGGTCGACAATCTTGACGAGCTACTGGCGCAGCTTGCCGCCGCGGGCGTCGCCATCGATCCCAAGCGCGAGAACCATCCCTATGGGCGTTTCGCGTGGATCGTCGATCCCGAAGGCAATCGTGTAGAACTGTGGGAGCCGTGAACCGTCCGAACTAGCGGAGCAGCGCTAGCAGACTTGCGAGGAGTGCCAGGGGCATCGCGATCACGCCCACTTTCATAAACTCCCACGCGGTGATCTCGACGTTTTCGCGGCGCAGCGCAATCAGCCACAGAATCGTCGCCAGCGAGCCGGTGACGGAGAGATTGGGCCCCAGGTCGACTCCGATCAAGACCGCATGCGCCAGCAGCGGCAGATGATCTGCCTGCCGCAGCGTGGATCCGCCGATCAAACCAACCGGGAGATTGTTCATCGCGTTTGAGGCCAGCGCGAGGCCGAATGCGGAGATGTTCTTCGCCTCCCAGGAAGGCATCTTCGCCAGAACCTCCAGTCCCCGCAATCCAGCGGCGAGCAGCCCCGCCCCTTTCAGGGCCTCCACGATCACAAATAGTCCCGCTACCAGCGGCAACACCGACCACGACACACCGGCCGCCACCGTGATCACGATGTGGCGGTTGCGCAGCGCCACAACGATCAACGCGATCACGGCCGCGCAACAGGTCGGTGTTCCCAGCGACATTCCAAACGCCGAGGCACCAATCAAGGCGACTGCGGCGAGAAGCAGTCCAGCCAGCGCGAGCATGCCCTCAGTGGTCAGCGGGGCGGGCTGCGGTTCGACACCGATCCGGCGCTGCAGGTCCTTGCGTTCGCACCAATACACGCAGCCAAAGGTCACCACGATCGAAGCGAGCGAAGGGAGCAGAAAAACGCCCAGCCAGTCGGCCAAAGGCGGAATCTGCCGTCCGAACACCACCAGATTCGCTGGGTTCGAGATGGGAAAGACGAAACTCGCGGCATTGGCAATAAAGGCGCACGCCAGAAGGTAGGGCCGGGGACGCACATTCGCCCGTCTGACAACGGCCAGAACCGCCGGCGTCAGTACAACCGCTGTGGCATCATTCGAGAGCAATGCGGTGACCGCAATACCGACGCAGTAGATCAGAAAGAACAGCCTTCGGGACGAACCCCGGGCATGACCGGCGGCAATGCCGGCCGCCCAATCGAAGACGCCCTCCTTGCGGGCTAGTTCTGCAAGGATCATCATGCCGACGAGAAAGAGATACACATCGAGGCCCTTGCGGATGGCTTGCGCCGCTTGATGCAGGGTGATGAGTCTCGTCGCGATGAGCAGAAACGCACCTGCACACGCCCACCACACCTCCGCAATTCTGCGAGGGCGGACAAGCATGGCCAGGATGCTGGAGAGAGAGATGATCCAAACAGGCACTCTAGTGGGATGCTATCGAACCGGCGCGGACGGTGGCAGGGAGTCGAGGGCGGATCGATGAGAGGTCTGCAAGCTGTAAGACAGGACCTGATCGAGGCAAGCGGAGAATCCGCAAGCCGTAAGACAGGGCGCGATCGGGGGTCAGTTCGTGTCTTACGACGTAAGACACGCGTAAGACATTTGTCTCACACGACTCCGACGGCTGTTTTACGCCCGTCCAACAGAGCGCTGCTCCGTCAGACAGGCCCTGCCCCGTCCGACGTCTCCTTTGGAATGTGAGACGCATGACCTACCAAAGGAAAACCGCTGGATGGTCGTCTGACTCTAACTAGGCCTGCCCGTCCAGCCACGCAGCCAGCTCCGTATGCCCTCGCTCCCGCGCGAAATCGGCCGGCGTCTTTCCCTGATCGCTCACTTGGCGAGGGTTCGCCCCGTGGTTCACCAAGAGTTCGGCCAGATCCTGGCGGTTGGCTGTTGCCGCAGAGAAGATCGCTGTGAATCCGCCGGCTTGGGTGGCATTGGCGTCGGCCTTGTGGGAAAGCAGCAGTTCGATGGCCGACGGATTCTTTCCCAAGGCCAGTGCCGCGTGCAGAGGCTGGTTGCGCTGCGCGTTCTTCGACACCGCGTCGACGCGCGCCCCGCGAAAGATCAGCGTCGCCACCGAGAGCGGTGTGCCGAAGGCTGCCGCGAGGTGCAGGGCGGTCCAGCCGTCTCCGGCGAACTCCTGCGCCGCTGAAGCATCTTTACCCAGAATGGCCTGCAGTTGTGCCTCGTTCCCAGTGGCGGCAGCTTCGAAAACGTCCTGCGGGATGCCGCGCTGTGCAAGTTTCTTCAGCAGCAGATCTCGAATTGCCGTTTGCCCTGTGTAGACGGCCCATAGCAGCGCGGAGATGCCCTGCGGGTCGCGATACTCGGCGAGCGACGGATTAGTGTCCAGGGCTGCGGTGACTTCCACAATGTGACCGCTTTGGATTTGTTTCAGAAAGTATTGGCTCACGGGTGATTCACACTGTAGGGGCCCGGCAGCTTTGGCCCGGAGTAGAGCGCGTCGACCTCCGGCTTGGCCGGCTGATCGGTGCGTTTGGAATAGATACGAAATTGCACCACGAGGTCTAACATGACCGGCACCGGCTTGCCATCTTTCATCGCCGGCTGAAAGCTGGCCTTGCGAATCGTATCGGCTGCGCTCTCGTCGAGTCCGAAGCCAATCGGCCTGCCCACCACGATCTCCTGCGGCTTGCCATCGGCGCCAATTACCGCGTGATAGAGCGCCATCCCTGCAATACCGTTCCCTTGCGCATACTCATTCGACGGAGGCTCGAATGTGGTGAGCAGCTTCGCCTTCTGATCCACCGTGCCCTCGCGGTAGATCGACGGATCGGCCGGCGCGTAATCCGTCTGCTTGGCCACCGCGTCGTAGTAGAGCTTCCAGAAAGTCGGCAACCCGGCAATCATGCGGTCGTCCAGCCCAGCGGCAAAAATCTGGTCGAGGGCGTCGCGCAGCAAATGCGCGGCGTGCGCCGGCGACGTCGTGGTGGTCATCTTCCCAGGGTCGGCAGGGCGCTCGGCCTCAGGTGCGGCATTCATCTCCGCCTTCGCCTGGTCGGCGTCGCTCGGCTCGCTCGCTCCGGCAGCTGGAGTCGGTGCAGCCGAGTCCTTGGCCTGCGCTTCCTCCCCCTTCTTCGCCTTCTTCTTCTTTGGCGTCACTACCAGCTCGCGGTCGATCGTGACCTTCACGAGCTTCTTTTTCGGCGTGATGCGCACCTTGTCTACGGCCTTGGTTGGATCCTCGTCGGGCCGGGCACCCAGGAAATGCAGGCCGTATCGAATGCCGGTCAACTCGACTTTGTGCTTGGCCAGGCGCACGTGATCGATCTGCAACAGGTTTAGCGTGTAGGATCCCTGCGGTGAGTCCCCAACCAGCTTGCCATGCTCGTCGAAGCTGAGCGAGTTGTCGAGGTATCCGCCGCGCAGATAGAGCGTCTTCCCCACCAACTGCTGCTTCAGCTCGTCCTCTGTGATCGCACCCGCGCTCGAATCCTTCGCATCGGCGGCGGTTGGCTCTTGCGGCGCGGCATTGCCTTGCTGAGGAGCCTCCTCTGCAGGTTGTTGTGCAGCGCCTGGCTGCGCCGGTGCCACATCCGAGGACGACGGAACTGCAGCGCCTGGCTGCTGCCCTGCATCGGTCGCCCCCGGCGCTGCCGGAGCGGGCTCCTGTGTCGTTCCATTCTGCGGAGTGGGCGTCGGGGTGGATTGCTGCGATGCGTCCGTTTGTTGAGGCGTCTGCTGCGCAGCTGCATCGGCAGCCGGTTGCGTGGAGCCCGAGGAAGGGGCCTGCGCGGCCACCGAGAGCCCTGCCGCGAGCAAAGCGGCCTCTGCGAAGAATCGGAGAAGGGGGAAGCGCCTCATACTGTCGTGCCTTAGTCCAAACTTTAGCAGGCGCATCGCTCCTCCCCGGATTGGAATCGGATGAAACGGAGTTACGGACGTGCCTGTGTCTCAAGGCGGATCGACCTAACTCTTGCCCGGATGCTGTAAGCGCCAGAGAACGCGCCGGAACACGCCCAGAGCGCGCTTCGCGTCTTCCTCGGTCCAGGAAAGCCGCCGCAACAGGAGTCGCAGGTCGTGGCGGTTGGCCGCCTGCATGATCTGCGGCGAGTAACCCGATGTCTTCATCGTCTCTTCGATCACGTCAGCAAGCCGGTCGAGTGCGCCGGAAGCCGCACCCCGCTCCGATTCGGCCATCTGCGGCGGCTCGGCAGGGTCTGGCCCGAGTCGCGTCAGCTCGTACAGGCAGACAGCAACAGCCTGCCCTAAATTCATGGAAGGTTGGCGCGCATCGGTCGGAATCTCGACGAGTAAGTGGCAACGCGAGAGATCTTCGCGCGTCAGACCACGCTTCTCTGGACCAAACACCAGGGCCACACGCCCGCCAGAGGCGATCTCTTCCTCAACGCGCGACTCGAGCGCCGGAAGCAGCACAGCCGGTTGTTCCGGCTTGCGATGCGTTCGGGTGCCCGTTCCTATCACCAGCGTGTTCCCGGCAATCGCCTCGGTGAGTGTTGAGTACTCTTGCGCGTTGGCCAATAACTCAGGAGCGCCAACTGCCGACCGCGCTTCGCGCCAATGTGCTTGGAAAGGCGCAACCACGCTGAGCCGCGAGAAGCCGAAGTTGGCCATGGCGCGTGCCACCGCGCCGATATTGAGCGGATTGCGCGGCGAGACGAGTACTACGTCGCTGCGGTTACGTTGGGCTTCGGTCAGCAAGCATTCATTGTAGAAGCGGGCCATCGATCCGAAGTCCGCAACAAAGGATTGGGGTTGAGGATTGATACACTGCACATCGATGGCTTCCGCTCAGACTTCAGGCCCCGTTTCGAGTGCGGCAGAGATCGATGCTCTTTGCGCAACGGCGCGCTGGTGTGCGAGCCGCGGCTGGGTTCCGGCGACGAGCGGTAACTTCAGTGTGCGCGCAGACGAGCGCATCTTTATCACAGCGACCGGCCTCGACAAAGGCGCACTGACGCCCGCCGACCTGCTCGAAATAGATTTGGAGGGCCGAGCCGTCGGGGGTCAGGGCAAGTCCTCGGCTGAGACCGGACTGCACACGGTCATCTATCGCGATCGGCCCGAGGCGCGTGCAATTTTGCACGTACACAGCATCTGGAACACCCTGCTCTCCGGTCGCTTCGCCGTGCAAGGGTATCTCGCGATCGAAGGATACGAGTTACTCAAGGCGCTTTCGGGCGTAACGACACACGCCCACCTGGAACAAATCCCGATCCTCGAGAACACACAGAATTACGGGGCTCTCTCAGCCTCGCTCGCCTCGACGCTGCTGCTCCATCCGCGCGCCCACGGCGTGCTGCTGAGCCGTCATGGCCTTTATACTTGGGGAAACTTGGTGGCCGAGGCGCGGCGCCATCTGGAGGCACTCGAATTCCTGTTCGAGGTGGAAGGTCGGCGCCTTTTTGCCGCGGGTCAGCCGGTTCTTCCGGACATCCTCGAGTAGGAGCGACCCGCGCGCGATCAACTCAATTCGCCTGCAGGAGCACATCATGGCTGTACTTCGCTTCCCTCAACTGGATCAGCGCATCGACGGCGAACGCGAGATTGCCGCGGCTCTTGCGCCTCTGGGCATCGAATACGAACGCTGGAGTCTGGATCGCGTGCCCGCCGATAGTTCCGCCGATCAGGTGATGGAGGCGTATCGCGAGGAGATCGAGGACATGAAGCGGCGCGGCGGCTACGTCACTGCCGATGTGATCGATGTGAACCCCGAAACTCCAAACCTCGAAGCCATGCTGGCGAAGTTCGACAAGGAGCACACGCACTCCGAGGACGAAGTGCGCTTCATCCTTTTCGGCCGCGGAATCTTTTTCCTGAACATGGACGGCCGGGTCGCGTCCGTCGAAGTTGGCCCAGGCGATATGCTGCGCGTGCCACGCGGCACCACGCATTGGTTCACGCTGTGCGAAGACCGCCGCATCCGCGCCATTCGCTGGTTCCAGGACACCACAGGCTGGACGCCGCATTACACCAACTCCGGTGCGGACCAAAGCTACCAGCCGCTGTGTTTCGGGCCGGCGTATCTCGGGCCGCGCGTCCACACGACAATCTCCGCATGACGGCAAGCGAGACCCGCGTTTATCTGCTTGACGTGGAGGGCACAGTTGCGCCGTTGTCGCTGGTGACGGAGCAGCTGTTTCCCTACGCTCGCAGGCACTTCCACGAGTTTCTCAAGGAGAACATTAAAGACCCCGACGTGCGCGCGGACTTGATGCTGCTTGCAGAGGAGAATCGCGCGGAAACGGCACCGGACCTGCCGCGCCGTCTTCCCAAAGTTGCTTGGACCGGATTCGTCGACAGCTTCAAGTTTCAACTCGATGCGTTGATCTATCTCTTGTGGCTAATGGACCGAGATCGCAAATCGACGGCGCTCAAGTCTCTGCAGGGCAAGATCTGGAAGACCGGCTTCGAGCGTGGCAAGCTCAAGGGCACTCTGTTTCCCGATGTTGCAGAGGCGTTTGTGCACTGGGCAACGACGGGCAAGGTCGCAATCTATTCGTCGGGGTCGGTCGAAGCGCAGCAGTTATTGTTCCGCTACTCGACGTATGGCGATCTAACGCCGCTGATCTCGGGTTACTTCGACACGCGGACCGGTGCAAAGGCCGAGAGAGCGAGTTATGCGGCCATCGCAGCGCACTTCGGCGTAGCTCCGAGCGAAGTCCTCTTCTTCTCCGATGCGGTGCGCGAGCTGGATGCGGCGTGCGATGCTGGCTGCGGAACGCGCCTGGTGATCCGCGAGGGTAACGCGCCGGTCGAAGAGGCGCACGGACACACGGCGATCAGCGACCTGGCGAGCCTTTAGGCCGTTCGGCGGGGTTGTTCCTCCCTTGCAATTATTCCTGCGGCAAACACCGGAGTATACTGGCGGCAATCACTGCGACCGACGACTCTAGCCTGCATTCATGGAGAACTCATGTTTGGACGAATTGCGTTTCGCCTTGCTCTTCTACTTTCTCTTGTTGCGTCCTGCCGCACCTCGCTGGCGCAGGAAGTGGTTCACGCGCTGACGGGAACGGTGAGCTCGATCGATGCCTCGGATAAAACGATCACGATGTTTCTCGACGGCGGGAAGCAAGGCATCTTCAAAGACATGACCAACCAGAAGGTGTCGATGTCTGTGGACAAGAAATTGCTGGCCGATACAGCAGCGCCCGATGAATCCAAAAAGCAGGGTGCCTACGTCGTGGTTTTTTACGTCGGCGGAAGCGATACGCGTGGCGCCGTTGCGTTGCGCAGCCTTGGATCAGGTCCGTTCACCGCGACGACAGGGACCGTGACCAAATTCGATCCGCATCGCTCGCTGTCGGTTCAGGACGAAACTGGCGCGGTGCAGACGTTTGCCTTGGGTGCCGACACCATTGCCGAAGGAGTGTCCGGCGCGGTGAGCGGGCTGAAGTTCCAGGCAGACAAGGGCGATCATGTGCGCATCGTCGGCGGCACGAAGAATGGCACTCCGACCGCGCTGTTTGTCAGCGAGATGTAGATCAGTCAGCTAGCCGTCCGCTCTCGCGGATGTGTTTGCGCGTGAGCGAAGCCCCGCGTTCCGTGCGTGTGTGCATTCCCGGAAAGTAACTGCGTGTTCTTCAAACCCGCCTAGAACTCCGTCCCCAACAGCGATGCGTCCCGAAATGCAGGTCCCCTTCGATTGCGCTCAGGGCAGGCTTTCGGCTCCGCTTGCCCCCAATCGCGCTGACATGCAATCGGGGCCCCAAACGCGCTCCGCTCAGGATGACACCGGATGGGGTGCAGTTCGTGCGCATCGAGACTGTTAGTCGCGCAGCGCTCGAATCAACGCTAAGGCGCGGGGCGCTCGCTGTCGAGGATGGACCATCTGGTGCTGGTCGTAGCGGGTTCCGGCGACGGCGCGGGCGGGGATGGCGGCTTCGTGGCCGGCGATCTCCGTGGGCTAGAGCTGGACGGACAGAGCGGCGAATGACAGGCAAAAGCGAATCCCAGGGCACCTTGGCGGCGACCTGGGATTTCTTGTCCAATGAATGTTGCGGCAGCTTTAGTGATCGTGGGGAGCCTGGCGAACAGAAACGATCACTCCGTCGTGGTTCGCCAGCACATAGTTTCCATCGATCTGACGCCACTCATGTCCGGACGGGGGACGGCGAAGGTGGTTCTGCCGATAGTCGACCTTGTCGCCTCTGTTCCAGTCATCCTGCTGAATCTTTGAGCCCGTTTTCCACTCCTGGTGCTGCTTGTACGTGTGGTTGTCCTGATGATCCTGGGCCATTGCCGGCATGCTGGCCAGAGCCACGGCCAGAATCGGTAGTGCGAATGCTGCTTGAATCGTTTTCATGAGTACTCCTGGGAATTCGATTCCGATTGTGAGGGAATCGTTGTAGGGCCGAGATTGGCCTTCGTCGGGTCTTTCGTCGGAGGTGAAAGACCCGAGAAGGGATGGACACCGGCCGGGCTGACGCGGCGAAAAGCGCGGAGCCGGTTCCGGTCGTTCACGCGAGTGACGGACCGGAGGTGGGACGGCGGCCGCAACGCAGGGATTGCGGTGCGGCTGGGTCCTTCGCCGGAAGCGAAGGACCCGAACAAGGAGTCGGGCGCTTGTCGCAGAGGAAACGCACGTTTCCGAGCAGTCGAGCTGCCCGGCTGCGGCTCCGGTTGCCGAACGACGCCCGTCGTTTGACGGAAAGCGGAGCAGTTCAGGCGAAGGCACAGAAAGCAAAACGATTGCTGCGAATCGTGCCGGGTTTTGCACGGGGAGTCCGATTTTTTGCTTTGGCGAAATTCGAGACTCTGCCATACTTGATTGTGCCCACCAGGTACGTCCAAACAGCACAATCCAAAACAGAGGTTGCAGCGATGTCGGCAAAGTATGTCTTTGTGACGGGCGGAGTCGTGTCCAGTTTAGGCAAGGGTCTTGCAGCAGCGTCGATCGGGTGCCTGCTCGAAAGCCGTGGCCTTCGCGTGAACATGATGAAGTTCGACCCTTATCTCAACGTCGATCCGGGAACGATGTCGCCTTTTCAGCATGGCGAAGTGTTCGTAACCGACGACGGCGCTGAGACCGATCTGGACCTCGGGCACTACGAGCGGTTCACGCATGCTCCGCTGTCGCGGGACAATAACCTGACGACGGGCAGGATCTACGAGCAGATCATCCTGAAGGAGCGGCGCGGCGACTACCTCGGCAAGACGGTACAGGTGATTCCGCACGTGACGAACGAGATCAAGAACGCGATGCGGAAGGTCTCGGCCAACGGCGCGGACGTGACGATTGTTGAGATCGGCGGGACGGTGGGTGACATCGAATCGCTGCCGTTTTTGGAGGCGATTCGCCAGATGCGCCAGGAACTGGGACGCGAGAATACGCTGTTTGTCCACCTGACGCTGGTGCCGTGGATTGCGGCGGCGCAGGAGCTCAAGACAAAACCGACGCAGCACTCGGTGAAGGAGCTGCTGGGGATTGGGATTCAGGCGGACATTCTGATGTGCCGCAGCGACCGGCCGCTGAGCCGCGAGATCAAGCAAAAGATCGCGGCGTTTTGCAACGTCGAGGATCGGGCGGTCATCGGCGCGAAAACGGTGCCGACGGTCTATGAAGTGCCGCTGGGCTTTGCGCAGGAGGGTGTCGATACGCTGATCCTGAAGTATCTGCACAGGGAAGCGCCGGAGGCCGATTTGAGTAAGTGGCGCGACCTGGTGGACCGCTGCCACAACCCGAAGGACGAAGTTGCGATCGCGATTGTGGGCAAGTATGTGGAGTACGAGGATAGCTATAAATCTCTCAAAGAAGCGCTGACGCATGGCGCGGTGGCGCGCAGCCTGAAGCTGAACGTGACGTGGATCGAGGCCGAGGGACTGGAATCGAAGACACCGGAGGATCAAGACTACGAGAGGCAGCTCGAAGGCTTCGACGGCATCCTGGTGCCGGGCGGGTTTGGCAAACGAGGCATCGAGGGCATGCTGAACGCGATCAAATATGCGCGCGAGAAGAAGGTCCCCTATTTCGGAATCTGTCTCGGCATGCAGACCGCGTGCATCGAGTTTGCGCGGAACGTGTGCGGGCTCAAGGATGCGAACTCCAGTGAATTTGACCCGGCGAGCCAGCACCGCATCATCTATAAGCTGCGCGAGCTGCTGGGTGTGGAAGAAATGGGCGGGACGATGCGGCTGGGCGCGTGGACCTGCGTGCTGCAGGAGGATTCGTTGGCGTATCGGGCGTATGGCCAGACGGAGATCAGCGAGCGGCACCGGCACCGTTATGAGTTCAACCGCGAGTATGAGGCGCTGCTGACGGGCGGCGGTCTGCAGATTACGGGTACGACGCCGGACGCGACGTACGTGGAGATTGTCGAGATTCCCGGGCATCCGTATTTTCTGGGGTGCCAGTTCCATCCGGAGTTCAAGTCGAAGCCACTGGAGCCGCACCCGCTGTTCCAGGCGTTTATCGATGCGAGCTATAAGAACCGGGTGGAACGCCTGCAGCCGCAGCCGAGCAAAGAGGTCGTACACTCCTAAGACTGGTTTTGCGAATTGCGCCAGCAACCCGTCCCTCTTACGCCGCATCTGATTCAACGTTCTCAGACCTTATCCCACCTTCGGGTGATCAGGGTGACCGGGTCGTTTGTCCAAATGTGTTCAACAAGTAACAGAGCTGTGATGGACACCTATTGACAACCGAATTTTGGCGGGCCTATTGTGACAGGGTTTCATCGTGAGAACGAGGAGCTTGTACGATGGCGCAGTTTGAATTACAACCTGAGGAATCTGAATTACAGCAGTATGCGGAGCAATGCTGGCAAAAGGCCGGCGAACGGGAACATGAATTGGAGCAAGCGGCTTATGCAGCCGGAGCGGCGATTCGCGCGGGCGAGTACTCGCTCAGCAACCTGGAAGACATTGTGCGCTGGAAATCGGAGCGCGTGGTCCATTACCTGATCGGCAACAGCGAGGCAAAGATCCGGCGGGTGCTGGCAGTTGCCGCCTCACCCGGCAGTTCGACGCGGCAGGCGGTGGAAGCCCTGATGGAGTTGCGCGGCGTGGATCTGGCGATTGCGTCGGCGATTCTGGCGGCGATCGATCCGGAGCGGTATAACGTACTCGATTTTCGGACGCTCGAAGCGATAGGGCATGCGCGGCACGACGTAGAGTTTTACACCGAATACGTTGCATTTTGCCGCCGGCTCGCCGAGAAGGGGCTGGTGAAGCCACAAAGCGATTTACCGGGAGCGACACCGTTGCACGCATTGGAGCGGGCGCTGTGGGAGTGGTCGCGGGTACGCGCTGAGCAGCGAGTCCTCGCGTAACGGCTAGGCGTCCGTTCAGGCAGTATTCCGGCGCAACTCTCGCCAGAGTTTGACCGCACGCGAAGGGCCGCCGGCAGCGAGCCGTGATGCTTAGCCTCGCATCCCTTAGAATCCTCGTTTGAAAAATGCCCCATGCCAGTTGGCCTGGGGCGTTTCTCTTCTGGCCATAGCGACCGCGCTGCGTTTACGCGGCGACTGGCGTGTGCAACTCGATTTGGACCGTGGGAGGATGCATGAGCGTGGCGTGAATCAGGCAGTGATGGACGGCCCGATCCATGCCTGCCCGGTCCACTTCGCTGAGTGCTATGGGCACGTCGACATCGATCTTGAAATTGTCCAGTCGCGCCGGCGGACCGGCCTTCTCCGCAGTGACTCGGATGGAGACCCCCTGGGGCAGGCCTTTCTTTTTGAGGTAGGCCACGGCGTAGAACGCCGCACAGGAGCCGAGTGCCGACAGGAAAAACTCGGGCGGGGTCATGCCTTCGTCGCGCCCGCGGTTTTCCTGAGGCTGATCGCTGATGAGCGTATGTTGCCGCGCGTCAATCTGGAACTTTACCTCGCCGAGATGCTTCACATGAACTTCGATCATGACGTTCTCCCTGTAAAACCCTGCCAGTTCCGACGACAGCCGGACCGCGTGACGGCGGGCTGTCTCTCTGCTGTTACAGGCTATGCGGCGCACGGACAGAAATGCTGTGTCGGCTGACCGTCTTGTGTGTAAGGCGATTACAATCAGAGCCGTGAAGCCATCGTTTGAAATCGGACCCGTGCAGGTTGGCGCGGAGCAGCTGTTTTTGATCGCCGGTCCCTGCGTCATCGAGTCGGAGGCGCACGTGCGACGGATGGCAGAAGCTATTCAACGCATTGCCGGCGATCTTGGAATCCCCTACATCTTTAAAGCGAGCTACGACAAAGCGAACCGGACGAGTGTGAAGAGCTTCCGCGGGCCTGGGCTCCTGGAGGGCACGCGCATCCTGGGACGACTGGCGAAGGATACGGGTCTGCCGGTGCTGACCGATGTGCATGACCCGGCGCAGTGCGAGGTAGCAGCCGAGGCGGTGGACGTGCTGCAGATTCCAGCGTTTCTATGCCGCCAGACAGACCTCCTGGTCGCCGCGGGAAAGACCGGGCGCGCCATCAATATTAAAAAGGGCCAGTTTGTGGCGCCCTGGGACATGACGCATCCGGTAGAGAAGGTGCGATCGACGGGCAATGAGCGCGTGTTTTTGACCGAGCGTGGGGCGAGCTTCGGCTACAACAATCTGGTTGTCGATTTCCGCTCTCTGGCGATCATGCGGGAGATGACTCCGGTGGTGTTCGATGGGACGCACTCGGTGCAGCAGCCTTCGGCGGCGAACGGGGTGAGCGGCGGACAGCCGGAGTTCATTCCCCTGCTTGCGCGGGCCGCGGTGGCTGCGGGCGTGGACGGGCTCTTTCTTGAAGTGCATGACGATCCGGCGCACGCCATGTCGGATGGGGCGAATGCGCTGCGGCTCGATCTGCTGAAGCCGCTGCTGGAGAGGCTGCTGGCGATTCAGAAAGCAGGGGGGTAGGTTCCTCACCGGGTTCCGGAAGGAAGGCGAGACCATGAAGATGACTCTGAATGTTCTGGCAGCCATTGTCTTGTTCATCGCCGCCACACTTGCATGCGCACAGGCGAAAAACCTGGTCACCGCGCACTACAAGAGCGAGTGGACGCGGATTGCGATTCCCCCGACGCACCCGGTGAGCGATATTGCGCAGTGGCATATTGACCCGGCGACGAGGACGATCGTGTGCGACGGCAACGGCGGGCACGAATGGCTGCGCTTCAACAAGGAGTTCAGCGACTTCAAGTTTCACGTGGAGTGGCGGTTCACGAAGCTCGAGGGGAACCCACACTACAACAGCGGCGTTTTCTTCCGGAACGACACGGATGGGGCGATCTGGCACCAGGCTCAGACGACGCCCGAGGGCGGATACATCTTCGGCGAGACCCTGATCGACGGAAAGAAGACATCGTTCAACGAGATGAAAGAGATATCGGAGAATCGTGTGAAGCCGGCGGGCGAGTGGAACACGTACGATATCGAGTGCCGAAGAGACACCTGCACCCTGGCGGTGAATGGCGCCGTCGTGAATACGCTACACACCGGAGTCCTGAAGGGGTATGTCGGCCTCGAATCGGAGGGCTTCCAGATCGAGTTCCGGAAGATCGAGGTCGAGGAGTTGCATTCGTCCGACGCGAGTCCGGGTACACCGCTGGAATGAACGGCTAGTCGGACTTTGGCTTCGCGGCGGGGAGTTTTTTCTTCGGCGGTTCCTGTACGACGATAGTTTCGGCGATGCGGTCGTGGGTGCAGGTGTGGTTCTTATAGAAGAAATATTGAATAAAACCGAAGCCGCCTTCGAGGGCTGAAGCGCCGTAGCCGAGAGCGCGTTCCATGCCCTGCCAGCGTGAGACGCGTGCATGCTCCAAGGAGACGATGCGGATGCGCATCAGCCGCTTGCCGGGCGTGTAGCCGTTGGTGATGCGCACGAAGACGCCGAAGTAAGCAAGCAAGACGACAAATCAGGCAAGGTCGATGGTGCGCTCGAAGTCGAACTTAACCTCAGTGGTGGTGTGCCCGTTGACGGAGCGATAGATCTCTTCGCGGTTGTGGAGCCTCTCCTGGAAGAGGTACTGCAAACCCATCTTTGCCGGGATCCAGATCACCGCAATCAGAACGAAGTCGATGAGGATAGCGATGGCGCGCTGGCGGAAGGTGGCCAAAGGCCTGCCGGCAAGAGCGTGGGCGCGCGCCGCGCCGTGCGCGTCAAATGTGCGGTTGCCTTGGGAGAACATGAAGACACTATAGCCGCGAAGCGCTGAAGGAATTGTCAGGATTGCGGCCGAGTTGCAGGCGGACCCGTGCGGGAGGAGTTAGTCTTGGCTGGTGCATCGGAGCATGGAGATGAATCGAAGAAGATTTGTTGCTGGAGGCGTGGCAGCGGTTGCGGCAGCGGTCGCGGCAAACCGAAGCGGCCTTGCAAACACGGTCGGCGATGCCGCTCAAGCGGCAGGGCCCAATCTCGATCTGAACCGGCATCGATTTGGTGTGAACTATACGCCGTCGCACAACTGGTACTTCTGCTGGAACGACTGGAACCCTGACCCGATCCGGCGCGATCTGGACGCGATTGCGGCGCTGGGCGCCGATCATATGCGAATCATGCTGGTGTGGCCGTTTTTTCAGCCCAATCCGAAGTGGGTGAGCCCGGCGCATCTTGACCGGCTGGATCAACTGATCACGTTGATGGGCGAGCGCCATCTCGATGCGCTGGTCACGGTGTTTACGGGACAGTTGAGCGGCTGGTTCTTTCTGCCGTCGTTTAATCGGTTGTCGGATGGATTTTATACAGACCCGCTGATGTGGGACGCGCAGGAGCTCTTTGTACGCGAGCTGGGGCGGACGTTGAAGCCGCAGGGCAACGTGATCGGGTTCGATTTCGGCAATGAGTTGACAACTTGCTGGCAGGGGCCGATTCCGGCGGGCGACGCGTGGATGAAAAGGATGTTCGCGCGGATGTATGAGGCGTTGCCGGACCGGTTGCACGTGAACGGGCTCGACCATAGCCCGTGGTTCAAGAACGACACGTTCTCGCAGGAGGCGCTGGCGGCGGCGCGGTTTCCGGTGACACATTGCTATCCCTATTGGAGCGAAGCGGTGAAGTATGGCGGGCCGTTTGATCCGCCAAGCGTGCGGATCATGGCGGGGATGACAGCGCTGATTCGCGCGTATGCGGGATCGCAGGAGAAGCCTGTGTGGGTGGGTGAGTTCAATACCTGTATCAAAGAACTGCCGGAGAAGGCGCAGGCGGAGTGGCTGGAGAAGGCCGTGCTGGCTGGAATCGACGAAGGCGTGAACTGGTTTACGTACTGGGACAGCCACGATGTGGATCGCAAATTCGAGTTCAATCCGCT
>CAZPEZ010000071.1:0-25659 GCA_964585715.1 uncultured Occallatibacter sp. | reverse complement strand
CCGCTACGATCGCAATGCCCGGTTCCATCCCCGGCTCCCAGGGTGTGTAGGCCGCGGGAGTGATGCCGCCATCAATCACCAGGACATGGCGAACGCCGGGCAGCGACTTGATCTGATCGATGTTCGCCGACTTCACCTTGCCGGCAAAAACGGGGGCCTTCTCAACCGCTGCATACATCATTCCCGGCAGTTCGACATCAATGCCGAAGATCGGCTTGCCGGTGACAATAGCGTGCGTGTCGACGCCGGGCTGCGAGTGACCGATGATGCAGTAGTCTTTGGGGTCTTTGAGCTTAACGCTGCTCAATACAGGTGCGGGCAGCGCGGCGGCCGTTGAAGCAAGTTCTCCATAACCAGCGGAACGCCCTGAGGCGGCGTGCAACACACGACCATGTTGCGTGGTGCATTCAGACCCCGGGACGCTCCACGTTTGCGCTGCTGCCGTGATAAGCAACTGTCGACCCGCTGCGCCGACGCGGCGCATCGGCTCCCACCCCGTAGGGGTATTCGCGGACCCTCCGGAAAACTGCGGGCCGTAGATCTTTTCGTTCAATTCAGCTTGCTGCACACGGACGTCCTTCCAGTCGACATCCAGCTCCTCGGCAATCAGCATGGGCAGCATGTTTCGCATACCTTGGCCCGACTCCGAGGCGCGCGCCATGATGGTGACCACGCCATCCTTCGAAATGTGGATGAAGGCCTGCGGCGTTAGATCGGGAGGCTTACCAGGACCCTGAGCCGCTGTCAGAGGTGAGCGATAAAGATCCAGAGCGAGACCGCCCCCCGCAAGCGCCGTCAGCTGTAGAAACGACCTCCGATTCAAGCGCATACGAGTGCTCTCCTTCACTTTGGGCGGGAAGCGGCTTCAGCTGCTTCGCGAATCGCTTGCCGGATGCGCGTGTAGGTTCCGCAGCGGCAAAGATTGCCGCTCAGAGCGGCATCAATATCCGCATCGGTGGGATTTGGTGTACGCTGCAATAACGAAGCGGCAGACATGATCTGGCCGGATTGGCAGTACCCGCATTGTGGCACGTCCAACGCCTCCCACGCGACCTGAACCGGATGAAGGCCATCGGGCGAGAGCCCTTCGATGGTGGTGATCCGTTCGTCTCCCACGGATCCTACCTCCGTCATGCAGGACCGTATTGCCTGGCCGTCCAACAGGACTGTGCAAGCTCCACATTTTCCTATCCCACACCCATACTTGGCTCCCTTTAGGTTCAGTATGTCGCGGAGCACCCACAAGAGCGGCATATCCGGCGGCACGTCGACCGAGGTCGCCACGTCGTTGACAGTGAGTTGAATCGGCATTAGTTTCACCAATTACAGCCAAAATGCGGTTAGGAAAGAGAATGGATCACTGGCACAGGCTTGCGTCCGGAGTCTATCAAATCTCAGTGCTGTGTTCCATTGAGAAGATCAGCCCAGCGACGCTTCTCCGTCCCGCTCGCTCTCGGAGCCGATAGATCATACATTTTCCGGCGATTCCCGCCTCCTATCTGAAAGCCATCCGGACGATACGCCGGGGTGACTTTTCAGCGCCGCTCCTCATTTCTTCATCATGAACGCGGGACTTACGTTTGAACCGTGGATGTCCGTATGGCAAGCCGTGCACGACTGGATTTGGGTTTCCAGATCGTGTGCCTCTCTGACCGGCACTCCTGTTGGGGAGTTTCGCGAGGGGAAGTGGCACAGCAGGCAGATGGTGTCGATCTTGGAGCGATTGAGGAGGTCCGAATTCTGTCCGCCGTGCGGAAAGTGGCAAGCGGCGCAGCCTTCGGTCTTCACTACGGCATGTTCATACAAAAAGGGCCCGCCGATTTCCGTGTGGCACTTCGTGCAGACGATGTCCTCTTGCGAGGGAGACAGCTGAAGATTATCTCCAACAGCGCCGTGTGGTTCATGACAATCAGTGCACAAGATTATCCCCTCTTCCACCTTATGACGGGAGGGCATGGAGAATGCGGCCCTCTCGTCATCATGGCATTGCAAACAGACCTGAGGTTGTGATGTCTTGAGCAGACATTTTGGTTCGCTCGCGCTATGGATACTATGGCAGCCGATGCAGCTTACATTGCTCCGGCCGTGGGCCGAGCGCTCAAAGACCGAGTCCTTACCTGCGTGGCAAGTCAGACAGTTGTCGTCGACCTGCCGAGCAGATGTTGCCGATGGATCGAAGATCTTGAACTTGTCGCCGCCGCTCTGGACATGAGCCTTACCCGGCCCGTGGCAGCCAGCACAAGCAGCTTCGTCTCCGCCATGCGCTGCGGACGCCCTTCTATGAGGATTGCTGGCAAAGCTGCTTACAACTCCTGAGTGGCACTGAACACAGGTGGCGTCATATCCAGAAGGGTCGTCGGGTGCCCTCAAGTTGACCTGACCGTCGGCTGGTTTCAGGTTATCCGCCTGGCCAGCCGATGCCTTGGTGCCAGGAATGGTCGCTCCACACAGCCATAGGAAACAGGTCCCGACAAGCCGCACGTTCGACCCGCGACGTCGTGACTTCGGACTCCGCTGGTGCAACATTGGGCCACGCGGGTTAAGCATTCTCATGGTGTTGGCTGGGACTCTGACGGAAGCGGCACAATCTTCGTTGCGCGCTCCCCAACCGGAGACAAAGACCTTAGCTCTGGACTGATGCGCCCTTGATGACAGCTTCCGCACGTGACCGGCATGCTCGAGTTATCAATCTTGGCGATGAACCCGCTGTTGATCCTCTCGGTCATGATGTACATGCGGCGCGCAATATCTTTCATGGGCTTCGAATCGTTGGCGAATCGCGACACAGGAAGTCCATCAGAGATTACGTTGTCCTGGTCCTCGTCGTGACATGCGCTGCACCGCACACCTAGCTCACCGCCCCACCGCAACATCATGTCGTGGACCTGTTGTCCAGTCATAGTCTTTGACAGCACTTTCAGATTCGCAGGCACAGGATAAGTGCGCTGAGCAGTCTCTTGACTCGATCCTTCTTTGCTTCCAATTGATTGAGCAGCAGTGCACGCGGCCACCGCCGCAACGATCGCTAGAAGCAAGATGCGTCTCTTTCTTTCCCGCAGCACGCGCTGTTACCAGCTCTCCATCGATTTTCTGCTGCTTCGACGAGAGGAACTCCACGATCCAGTGAGCATCTTCATCATCGTTGAGCAGTCGGTTCCACGAGGGCGTGTAAAAGCGTATAGCCCCATGCCACTATTGCGCAGAATGAATCATTCCATTCTTGGGAAATGACAGATCGTGATCTGAAAACCTGCTCGGAAACGGGACCTTTGCAGGTGATCGAGATTACTGCTGGGAATTCGTTTCTATCGGCGCGCATAGACCGTCCCTGCCGGCTCGTACTGCGGATCGGCTACTGCGCGGATGTAGGCAACAAGCGCCCGCACGTCCGATGCGTTGAGTGTGTTGCCGTAAGGTGGCATCAGAGCCGACCGACTCAGCGCCGGACCCCCGTGCAGAATGATCGCGGTGAGATCGGCTTCGCTCATCTTGTTCAGCGTCGTGCCGTCGGTGAATGCGTGCGGTTTTACCTCAAGATTGTCGTAGTTCGAAACACGCTCGGGCGACGATTCAGGATCGTGACAGCGGTTGCAGTATTTATCCGCGAGAATGGATCCCAGCCGCTGCTGATAGCCAAGCGCAGTTTCGACGACGTCGAGGCTTGCTGGCTTCGACTTACCGGGTGTAATTGCGCTGAGTTGATAGTGTCCTGCGATAGTGCCAAGAGTGACCGAAGTGGTTGCTTGCCCGCTCGAATCGGTCAGTATCGTGGCGGGATCAAAAGTGACGCCTGCGGGGCCGTAGAACTCAACGAGTGCGCCCGGAACCGCGGTTCCCTGATCATTATTGACCTGCACCACCAAAGGATCCTTCAACGTCGTCCCGATGACACCAACCTGATGGCCGCCACTGGATTCGACGATGGTGGTCCCTGCAGCCACGGCTTTCAATCCTGTGACCGGAGGACCTGAATGTTTGCAACCGGCAAGCGCGGCAAGTGCAAGAAGCGCACCTAATTCAGCTGATCGAAACATAACGCGCTCGGTCAATCGGCTCATCATAGCTTTGCTCCGTGACCGCCTGGGCCCCTCAGCGACATTAGAAATGCAGTCAATGCCTGGGCGTCGTCGTCGCTGATGTTCTGATTTGGCTCTGTTGTGCCAGGCCGCATGGCCTGCGGGTTTCTGAGCCACGCGTAGGTCCACGCAGCGGTTAGCCGCGAGCCAACTTGCGTCAACGTCGGACCTATGTATCCCTTGTCGGTCTTGATGTCGGCGATGTGGCACGACTGGCAGGCATACCTTGAATAGAACAGCTGGCGGCCGTGCTCCACGATCTCCGCGGCCCTCGCAGTCGAGGGCGCTAGGTCCTGATCGATAGACGGCGACTCGTAAACGGCAAGAATGTAGTCGGTCAGTTCCTTGTTGTCGCTGTCGCTCAGATTGAAACGCGGCATGCGCCGAATGAGGGATGGCCGCAGCGTGTTGGGGTTGTGGAGGAATTCAGTCAACCATTGCCGTTGCACCGCACTGCCTTCCCATGTGAGGTCAGGGGCCATATCACCGCCCCGCCCGTTGACGCGGTGGCAACTGAAGCACGCCAGCTCTGTAATCAGTTTTCCCGCATGTCCGGCAGGTTGATAATTCGTGTCCGGAGTTGCCGCGACCCGCAAGCTATCGGGCATCGATCGCGCCCGGTTCGTTTGTGCAAGCAGTGCGGTGGTCATCGCATCTGTCTGCGCGGGGGTGAGGGTGAACTGCGGCATTTTGACACTTGTGCCGAACGCGCGCGGCTGTCGAATCTTCGCCCCGATGTAACCCGGCAACGATGGCTCCATGCCCGGCAGGAAAACGATTTGCGCCAGCGGCTTGCTTCCGATCGTACTGAGCTCCGGCGCGAAGTTCTCCGGCTTCTGAACGCCGTTGATTCCATGGCATGCAGCGCAGCCCAACTCGACAATGAGTTTCCGCCCGTGTGCAATCTGCACTGACGTTGCCAGATTCGGATGGACGCCCGAGCCGTAGTCCGAATCCGACTTGCTCTGGAGGTACTCGACCAAGGTAGCGACCTGTTGCGGCGTAAATCGGTAATGCGGCATGGGTGTTGTCGCATCGTATGTGCGCGGGTTGTCAAGCCATGCAGCGAGCCACTCTGGCTTTACCTTGTTTCCAATGCGCGTCAATTCTGGACCTACATCGCCGCCGACCAGATTGCCGGCCGCATTCTGGACCGCGTGGCAAGAGGAACAGAACGATTCACCATAAAGGCTCGGTCCCGCGGAGGAATCTGCGGGGGCTGCGGACTTGGTGTTTCGCGTAGCAGTATCGCCTGCCTGAGGCGTGCTGCTGCTCACGAGATACGCGGAGATGTCGCTCGCATCCGTATCACTTAGCTTGTAATCCGGCATCGTGGTGGACGCCGCATAGGCCTGAGGATCCTTCAACCAGCTGAAGATCCATTCGCTTGTGGTTTTGTCGGCGATATGCATCAGCGATGGAGGATGATCTGTGGCCACCAGTTTGGTGCCGTCGGGGCGAGCGATGGTGTGGCAGTGGACGCACCCGTATCGCGCCAGCATGGTTCTGCCCAAATTGAGTTGTGGTGTCCCGGGCAATGCATTCTGATGGCATTGGCCGCAGCCGGACTCAATGTAGCGCACGGGCAGGATGGGTTGTTCCCCCGCTCGTTCGCTCTGGTGCGCCTCTGCAACCGTCGTGGCAGCACCTTGTCCGCCATGACAAATGACACATCCGAATCCATCCAGCGAGTGCGGAACTACCGGGTGCTTTCGGAAAGGCTGCTGCGTCACGTCGGCAAGACTGGCCTCGTTCAATCCCAGGTGGCAGGTCGTACAGCGGTCAGTGACGTTCAGATCCGGCAGCCAAATCTGATGAATCCCAGGCTGAAAACGGCGGCGCAGGCTAACCGCATCGCCGCGATCGTGGATCATTGCCAAGTAGTGCCGCTGATAGCTATGCCACTGGCTGAAATGTTCCTTGGCCGGCGCAATTGCAAGCGCCAGCAACAGGGCCACACTAACAACGCCGAAGGCCCGTACGGGGTCGCCGAATAGTGTGTGCCAGCCAGAGGAGAGTCTCTTTCTAATGAATTGCACTTAACTCCTCCATGGCAGTACCCAGGACCAACCCGGGCCGCGGAACCATGTGCCTACAGCGGTGAGCACGATAAGTTCGAAAAGAAACCATGTCATGATCCAGTAAGCCAGCGGCCTCTGGGCAAGATAGCGGCGCAATCGTGAGGGTGAATCGGGGTTGCTGTTGGCAGCGACGATCATCGCCAGCGCCACAAGCACCGTTGGCGGGACGGCAACGTAGACGTGGAACACCATAAGGAAAATCAACATTCCCAGAGATGCCAGATAAAACAAGCGCAATCGCCTCGTGCGATCTTTCAGAAAGAGGCCGTTGGCTTCGATGTTGACGTTGAAATACGGAATGACCACCAGCGAAATGATGAGCAGAGTCGGAACCAGCACTCCTGCGACGACGGGCGGGAAGTAGTGAAGCAGTTCCTGCAATCCGAGAAAATACCAGGGCGCTTTCGCGGGGTTCGGTGTGTGCGTTGGATCAGCGATACCTTCGAGCGGAGCATTGAAGAACAGAGAAAAGAGAACCAATGCGATGGCGAGCAGTTCGATGGCCAGGGCGGCGCGGAACAGCACCTCCGGAAACGTCTGCACCTGCTCTTCGCTTGTGACTTTGACCTGCGCCGACGTGCGGCGTGTAACAAAGACGACGCGCGTTGGCGAGCGCCGTTGGTCTGAGTCGATTCCCGCGATAAAGTCCTTCGAGTCGCTCATTGCCCCTCCTTCGCGGAGAGCACGCTCACAGCGGATGCTTGCACTTTGGGGTCCACCTGTTGCACGTAGAGGCCGCCGTCCTTGCGAATGCGCCAGAAATGGACGGCGATGAAAAGAATGGCTGCAAGCGGCAGAATCACGCAGTGCAAAACGTAGAAACGCAGGAGTGCGTTTGCGTTGACCTGGTTGCCGCCGAGAAGCAGGAAGTGAATCTTGCTGCCAACCAGCGGAACTGCCGATGAAAGATTGGAGCCGACGGTGATTGCCCAGTAGGCTAGCTGATCCCACGGAAGCAGGTAGCCTGTATAGCTGAGCAGCAGCGTGATAAGCAGCAACACGATGCCGATGACCCAGTTGAATTCACGCGGTGTGCGATAGGCGCCTCGGTAAAAGACCTTGAACATGTGCGCGAAAACGAGGAAGACCATCAACTGCGCCGACCACCGATGCAGGTTACGGAGAAAGAGCCCGGACGATACGACAAACTGTAGGTCCTTCATGTCGGCGTAGGCCTGAGGCACGGAAGGATGGTAGTAGAGCATCAGCAGAATGCCGGTGATCACGAGAATCAGAAACGTTCCGAACGTCAGAGTGCCCAAGTACCATGTGGCACTGAAGCGCACCATGCGCCTTCGGACTTTTGTCGCGAAGAGATGAAGAAATATATTCTGTTGGATGGCGAGCGCGCGATGCAACGTGCTGTTGCCCGTGCCACTGCGAAAGATTGATCGCCACACCCGGCTCGCGCGTACTTGTTCGATGATTTGCTCTGTCTTCACGGGCATGCTCAAATCCTCAGATACTGCAGAGGCGGGATATCGGCGGAACGGTCGACCATCAAGTCTCCCTCATCGCTCACCCAGGTCTTGAGCCATGGGAGCGGCTTGGGGGCCGGGCCTTCAATCTTTTCCCCCGTGCGTGTGAATTTACTGCCGTGGCAGGGACACGCGATGATGCCGAGGTCCTGATTCCACGCGGTCAGGCAGCCTAAATGCGTGCACACCGCATTGAGAGCAAAGTAGCCCTCTTCGGTGCGCACCAGATAGATCCCAGCATTCACGTCCATGGTGACCGAGTTCACGGCGAAGTTTTCGGGCTTACCGGCGTTGATGATGGCCGAGGGCTCGTAGAGAACGTTGGGTGAGAGATACTCGTACGAAAAAGCGATTGTGCCTGCAGCGGCGATGCCCAGCGACCCGAGTCCGATCTTTGTGAAGAAGGCTCGGCGATCGAACTCCGCCGGAAATGACTGCGATACTTTCAGGGTTGCGTCGGGCATGTATTACCTCTTCACCGCAGTTGCCATCGGTGGTCTGGAGCGCAAGGAGCGATCGATCGATTCGATGGAGATCAGGCCCGTCGGGGCTGTCGGAATAAGGTTGAAGGACTCCATGGTGATGGTGCCAGCGGGACAACGCGCGGCGCAAAGACCACAACGGATGCAGCGCGTTTCATCTTTCAACATGACCGATCCGGCGATTATTCCGAGTTCTTCGGCCTTGATGTCGTCCAGTTCTACGCCGAGCAGTTCGCGCATTTCTACAAGTTGGCCGGTCGTCGCTTCGTCGAAGGCGACGCGGTCCAGTGAGACAAGCTCGAGGCAGTTCTCGGGGCAAACATCAACACAGCCGCCGCACAAAATGCATTGCGTAGCGTCATCGGAGTTGCCTTCAAAGACGGTGTTGACCCAGCAGTGAAGGCATCGCTGTGCTTCAGCCATGGCGGCTTCTTCGTCGAATCCGATCTCGACTTCGGTGACCCCGGTGCGCCGATTGAGGGGCAGCATGGGAATCGGCTGCCGCTCCAGGTCGAGCAATTCGAAAGGCATGCGATGGCGTTCAAGCACCTCCACCTCGACAATCGGAGCCGGGTGCTCTGTTCCGCGCAGGAACTCATCGATGCCGACCGCCGCGCGCTTGCCATCCGCAACGCTGTCGATGATGAGACGCGGGCCAAACACGCAGTCTCCGCCTGCGAACACACCGGCTGCAGAAGTCATCAGCGTTTGTGGGTTCACGGCGATCAAGCCCCGCGGTGAGACATCCACTCCGTCTTCGGTGCCGATAAACTGCAGATTGGGGGCCTGGCCAATGGCCATGATGATGGTGTCGCAAGCAAGCCGAGTTTCGCTGTTTTCATAGAACGTTGGGCTGAAGCGCCGGTTGGAATCGAAGACTGATTTGGTTTTGAGCACTTCGAGCGCCACGGCTCGGCCATTCTCGCCAATGATCTGTTTCGGGCCGAAGCCGGGATGGATGATGATCCCTTCTTCTTCCGCTTCCCCGATTTCCTCTAAAGCCGCTGGCATCTCCTGGCGATTCTCGAGGCAGACAAGATGCACTTCCTGTGCACCAAGCCGCAAGGCGGAGAGCGAAACGTCCATCATCTCTCGGGCTGCAACGGCGTCCATGCTGCCTTGGGAAGGCTCGAAGTGTTCTACGCCGCCTGCGTGCTGGCGAAGCACCTCGCGGGCCGCGGACCGGGCCACATCCATGGCCACGTTGCCGCCCCCAATGACGAGCACCTTCTTGCCGATTGTGAACCTATAACCGAGGTTTACATTGAGCAAGAAATCGATGCCCTTGTAGACACCGTCGAGATTGACGCCTGGAATCGTGAGGTCGCGGCTCCGGTGCGCGCCGACCGCAATTAATACGGCATCGAAGTCCCGCCGCAGATCAGCAATGGTGAAGTCGCGCCCGGCGGCTTGGTTCAGCTTCAGAGTGATTTCGCCCGTGGATAGAATTTCGCGTACCTGGGCTTCCACCACATCGCGGGACAAGCGGTATTCGGGCAGTCCGAGATAGAGCATGCCGCCTGCGACCTGGGACGCTTCAAAGATAGTGACGGCATAGCCCATGAGAGCGAGATCGTGTGCGGCAGAAAGGCCCACTGGTCCCGCGCCTACGATTGCAATTCGAAAAGGAAGTTTGGGCTGAGTGCGGCCGGCATTCACATCAAGGGGATGGCGCGACTCGGGGCCGTAGCGCTCCGTAAGGAAGCGCTTGAGCGCACGGATTGCGATTGGCTTATCGATCTCTCCGCGGCGGCAGGCAGTCTCGCAGGGATGAGCGCACACGCGTCCGCAAATGCTGGCCATGGGGTTGGGTTCGCGTGCAGTGCGATAGGCCTCTTCAAACTCACCCTCTGCAATGAGTTCCACATAGCGGCCTGCGTTGGTATGCGCGGGACAGGCCATCATGCACGGGAAGTTGGTATTCAGCCAATCCCTGTCAACCTTCTTGTCGACGAAGCGTTGAAGCATGCGGCGCCTTTCCGTTGGCTAAGAGATGCAGGGCGGCAAACCCACTCTGCCGCCCGCGAATTTACTTGCTGAGCGTGAAATCCGCCAACGTGTCACCAGCGACGGTGACGGGATTCGATTTGCTCTTCGCTCCCTCGTGCCATGCGGTCATGGTGTAGGCGCCGTCCGGTACGTTTTCGATCTTGAATTCGCCGGATTTGTCGCTCTCTGCAAAATAGGGCGTCGGCGACACGATGATGTAGGCCGACATCTCCGGGTGAACATTGCAGAGGAGAGGCACGACACCGGGGTCTCCAAACTTGAAGGATTGCCGCTGACCCTGAGGCCAGGTGCCCAGGTTGTGTCCCAGCTTCTTATTTCCACTGATGGCGGCCCAGAAGACATTGTGGGCTACGCTGTCGCTATTGAGAAACTCGACTGTCGTGCCTTGTTGAATCACGACGATATGCGGGACAAACATCAAGCCCTTCTGGTCGATCGTGATGTGTTGTGCGGGTGCTGGGAAGGTTTTGCCGGCAACAGCTTCAACGTAGACAACGGATTCGCCCTTAACTCCGGATACCTTGCCGTGGATGGTGCCAGCGATGGCTGCAGAGTTGAACGCGACGATTGTGACAAGTACTGCGAAAACATTTCGATTCATAGGTTCTCCTGGTGAAAAATGAGAGAGGTGAACGCCGTGCCAGCAATCGGACACGATCAGAAGAGAAAGCGAGCGAGTAGATAGACAGCGTTGTTGTCGCCGGCATTTCGCCCCGCGCCGTCATAGTTGGTGGCCCCACCATTGAAGCGCGTGTAATCGGTGTACTGAACGGCGAGGTCAAGATTCTGAATCGGCCAGTAGGAGAAATTCGCCGAGTATCCAGTGCTTCGCGGAGAACTATTTGCACTGCCGGTGAGTGCGGCTGGAGCATAGAGAAGAGGATCGGCGGTACCGCTTGTCAGGAACCATCCGAAGGCGCCCGAATAGCGGTTTCCAATGTGATACTCCACATTGGCATTTCCCGAATTCAGATGATGCGCCCCAGGGTCGGCTGCTCCGCTTGCGGCACTAGCAACCAGATTTGCATTCTCGCGCACATAGGTTCCACGTACGGAGAGAACGTCTTTGCCGAAGTTCCGGTCATACTCGATATCAGGTCCGAAGTCCGTGTAGGTATCCTCTGCCCCGGTTATCGCCCCGGGGGTCGATTTCAAGTGGATGCCGTATCCACCGACCTCGAGCGTCGCCGTGCGGCCGATCCGCTGCCATGCCAGCCGCCAGTAAGGCGCAACACCCTGGATGTTGTAGGAAGAGCCCTGTCCCGTGGCTGGCTGCGGGCCCCCCACGTGATTGCTTCGATAAATGGTTCCGGCAGCATATATCTGCTGGTCAAACATGGTGAAGGCACCCAGACCAGCCACATCCTGCGCCAGTTGACCCTCAATGATCGGCGACGCCGTTGGCGTCACGGCAGAGCTTGAGGCGATGAAGGGATATCCCCACGCCGGTGTGTCGTTCCATAGATCTTCAAGAGTCGGATTGTTATTCAAGGTTAGACCGTAGTCCCACTCTTTTCCCGCCACCTGCTTCTTGTTCGCAAAGCGAATGTCTGTGTTATCCATAGTGAAATGATCGTCCTGGACGTTGTAAGTCACTTGGAGAAAGCTGCCTAGATGCGTGGCCCAGGCTCCGGCGAGAAAGAGCGAGATGTCCTGGGGAAATTCAAACCCCCAATTCTGTGTGCCTGGCTGTGGAACCTTGGTACCAGTCGTGGATGTTTCAAGAAACACGCTCAAAGGCAGTGTGCCGAGAAGGTTGAGACCCGAGTGACGGCTATCAGAGGGCGCTGTGATAGTGTTGATGCCCGATCGGTCCGCGTACCCCATCAACTTGAACATTCTTCCGGCGGTATTCAATTCTGGCGGAGTAGTGTGGCATCCGCTGCACGGCAACCCAGTCTGTCGAGCATAGCTCGGAAGCCCCATTGCGCTGGGTACCAATCCGGAGAACACAGCGACGAACGCCGCCGCATAAAATGAGAAGTTGCGACTCACCAATCCTCCTTGAAGCAATCAAGATCCGGCATCATGCCAACGGGATGTTATTTCTCTTTCAAAGCAGACTTTGTGGGCCAAATGCCTTTGTGAGGGCATGCCCGACTGAAAGAAAGGGGATCGCAATCGCGCAAGCGGGTACTGATTGAGCCGCCGATACCGACATGACCGCAGCAGCTAAGAAAATAAGTGTGAGCCAATTGCTATCCACGGATGACCCTCTGTGTTCCAAATCACAACCTTGGAAGGCTGCATGAATGCAGAGTGTGAGCTAGCTCACCCGCGACGCGATGTGATGGCAGTCACATGCTCTTCGAACTCGTGAAAACGTAGGCCCCCCGCAATCGAACGAGGTATGACCGGAGAGTGCCTACGATTTGGAGCCATCGCATGAAACAATCAAGGTGGACGGATCGCATCATCGGCTAAACAGTAAGGTGGTCGACACCTACATTCCAGATCAGCCGTTATCCCCGCGGAACACCGAATCTCAGCGACCGGAAAGCCGATTTGTCATCGGCTGACATGAAAAGGCGAACGCTCTTGTCTGAGGACACTCGCTTCCAGGCGCCTAAAATCTCACAAAGGCGCGATTGGCGTCTCAAGAACTCCGGCCCTGGTGGTCTCAGTTTTAAGGGGCATTGGCGCTCCTGGCGGAAGACGAGCCGCACAGGTTCGGGCTAAGGCACGCCAGATCGACTTTGCATTTCTCGATCTAGATTGAAAGATCGAGGACAGCGTCCAGGATGAGCGGGTTCAGGTGCCCGGACTTGTTGCGTATGCAGCCACGAAGCGGGCCGTGAAGTTGTTTAGGCTGTGGTCAACAAGCGCGAAACGTATCGGGCTCTCGATCAAATCGCAATCCGAGCCTGCTTCGAAGTACGCACCGAAGAAACATGTGCCGCCTCCTCGCGCTAATCTTGAGGGCAAGGTTGCTGCATTGTCCATCAAGTGGCGGACGCGCAATTAGGAAACCACGGACTTGCAAAGCGCAATCGACTTTTCTAGCTCCACGAAAACAGGCCAGCGGGCAATGGCCCCCGGGGATCGATGGCATTGGTGGCATTTCCGGCATCGCACTTTCTGTAACTTACAGATTCTATTTTACCTATTCGAGAATGAATCTCACACTCTCCGCCAAATCATTGAAAATAAAACAACTTAACAAACAATCAAGCCTTCCGTATGACACTTTCTTGAGCTAAAGAATCAAGGATTGCAAAGTCGACGTGGGGTGTACACCGCAAGGGAGAAACCGCATGAACGAGTGGGGCTTCGAGGTTGCGTCCGCTACTAGCGAGCCCGGCTCACAACGAGGTGATGGTGGTCGAGAGCCTGCCCACCAGTGTCTTGATGACTGCCTGCCGGATGCCTCGACGATCTGCCTTAACATTACTCCACGTGATGTTGCGGTATCTGCACTTTGAACCGGTTCGAAATGACATTGCGCCGAGCATAGTTCTCCAGACGTTCGATCCAGGCGTGAGAGAGTTCAAAGCCTTTCGCCGCGACGAGCGCACCGGTGCTCGTATACAGATCCTGCTGAAGGATCATTCCGACAGCTAGATCTCGGACATTGCATTCGCGAATCTGCATCGGCATATCCAGATGCAGATCGCCGAGCGCAGCGAGAATTGCATGATCTGTGCCCTTGGAGGATTCCTGAAGGTGCTGGCAGGCTTCCCTAGGCGACATGCCGCGGCTAAGAAGCGCGTCAAAGGCAAGACCGGTCCGCAATAGCTGAACGCCGCGCTCGATTTCCTGCCTCTCTTCGGCCGTTGCCGCCTTGATATTAGCTGGGGGCCCACTTTGGAGCGCAATCATCTGCGCGATGGCTTCCATCCGGGGTATACGCGATAACATCCGGGCAGCGATGGCGGCATGTCCTCCATATCTCTCCTGATCTTGCTGAGTAAGCCGCTCACCTGCATACGCCGAGTTGACCAAATCCTGGCTCAGTGTGACGCAGCCCAGCTGAGACAGCATTGCTGCGATCTCGTACCTCCACGATGACCTCAGGGCCATTTTCCGCGCTGCATGTTGTACGAAGCGAAGAAGCCGCATCGCCCGTCCAAAAGCGGCAGGGTTGCTGAAGCTGAGCATTTCTGAGAGCACCGACACACAACCTTTGAGCGTCCCTTCGAGCAACTCCTTCTCCGCAGCGATGAGGTGATGCTGCGCAAGTCCGGATTCAACAGCCTTCAGGAGGTTTTCCTTGGAGACGGGCTTTGTCATGAACCGGAAGATTTGTCCTTCATTGACCGCCACCATCGCCGTAGCAATGTCGGTCTGACCAGTGAGGGCCATGCGCACAGTGTCCGGGGCAATGTCGCGCACCCGCGTCAGGAACTGAGCTCCATCCATTTGCGGCATTCGCATGTCGGAAACGACAACCGCGAACGGCCCGGATTCCGCAATGGCAGTGAGCCCCAGGATGCCGCCCACAGCCGTCTCGATTGGCAAATCTCGCCCCAGAATCCGCCGATAGCCGTCGAGGATGGCGGGCTCATCATCGACGAAGAGAACCTTCTCGCTCACCGTGCCTGCCCCAGCTTCGAGATTTCATCACAGGCTTCGGTCCACGCTTCCAGCCGATGAAGCTTCCCGATTCGCTCGAGGAAGCCAGTGTCTATGGCTTGATCGTTGTTAGGGGCCTGTACGTGGGACCTGGCTTGGAGTGCATCGGCAACGTGGACCGACGTAAGTGGGGACATCTCGCTTGCCGCGCTCTCCGTTGGGTGGTGATGCCAGGCCACAGCCTCTACGATTGGGAACGGAAGGCCCCAGATACCAAGAAGATATGCGCCGACTTCGGCGTGTGTACAGCCCAGCATCTCTTTTTCAACCTGCCAAACCGGCTTTCGGTGAGCGCTTGCGAGCTCACTGATTGCACTGGTCAGGCTCGGGTCTGAGAAGGCAATGATCAACTTCCCTATGTCGTGCAACAACCCGGCACTAATGTATGCTCCGCAGGAAGTCGCTGCAATTCCCTCCGCACGTGCTATGGCTCGACAGTATTGGCCCGTCAGATTGCTATGTTCCCACAGGCTTTCGACCGAACGGGCGGCCTGTAGCTTAGTGCTCAGAGAGGAAAAAATACTTACCGAAAGAACCAGCGACTGTACGGTTTCGAGCCCGATGCGAAGAACCGCCTGTTCCGGCTGTGTGATTTCGTTGCGGGTTGCATAGGCGACCGAATTCGCAACCTGCAGAATCTTCGCGGTCATTCCCATGTCCCGAGCGATGATGTTGCCGATCTTCGCAGGAGAGGGATCGCTGGCACGGAGGGCTTCCATCACTTCGAAGTAGAGATTGGGTAGGCTGGGTATTGAACTGAGGCGAGAAATGAATGATTTGAGCGCCGGGTTGTCGAGTAGATCCCCAAGCGCGATCGTCTGCGACAGAAGAGCCTTTAATTGCCGTGCATCGAAGGGTTTCGAGAGATACTGGTGCGCCCGTGAAGCTGAGTCGAGGATCGACTGCCGATCCGATTGCCCTGAGAGAAGGATACGGACAGTCTGCGGGAACCGTTCCTGAACGGTGTTGAGAAGCTCCAGCCCGGTTATCCCGGGCATGCGCATATCACTCACGACGACATCAAATGGCCGGTCAAGCATTTCTAGAGCAGCAGCACCACTTTCCGCAAACTCCATTTCCCACTCCTCCTGCATCGAGTGGAGAGAGCGCTTCAGGCCCAGGAGGAGGTTAAGATCGTCGTCAACAAAGAGAAGTCGCCTTTTCATCTCAGTTGATCTCCTCTGCGGACAAGGGCAGGCGCACGAAGAAGGTCGTTCCCTTTCCGGGCTCGGTTTCGAACCAGATTTGACCCGCGTGTTTCTTGACGACCACCGTCTGCACAAGGGTCAGACCTTGGCCCGTTCCTTTGCCAACCTCCTTCGTAGTAAAGAAGGGATCAAAAATCTTGTCGCGAATGTGTTCCGGAATGCCGGTGCCGGAATCCTGAACTCTCAGCTCCACCCAGGGACCGTCGCGCAGGGTAGAAATAGTGATCGTGCCGCGGTTCCCACCCGTTCGCTTTTGGGCTTCAGCAATCGCGTGGGAGGCGTTGACGAGTAGATTGAGCAGAACCTGGTTCATCTCGCCAGCAAGACACATGACAAGGGGTAGGTCATGATCGAGCTTCAGTTCCACATCGGCAATGTATTTCCATTCGTTGCGCGCAATGGTCACTGTTGCTTCGACCGCTTTGTTCAGATCGACAGCTTGCTTGTCTTCGGACCCTGGGTGCGAAAACTCCTTCATGGCGCGTACAATCTTCGCCACGCGTTCAACACCATCCAGCGTCTGGTCGATTGCCTTGGGAACCTCCTCGCGCAGGTAAGAAAGATCTGCAGCCTTGACGGATGCATCAAACTGCGCACAGACCGGCGTGTCGCCGCCCGCTTCCGAGATCCCCTTGCGCACCTGCTGAGCTAGGTCGAGGATGTTGGCTGCCTGTTTCCAGCAATCCTTCAGAAATTGTGTGTTGTCCCCAACATACTGAATCGGAGTATTAATCTCGTGAGCGATACCTGCGGCAAGCTGCCCAATTGCCTCCATTTTCTGTGCACTACGCCACTGATCATCGATGGAATGCTTCTCGGTCACGTCCTGTACGAGGATCAACAGACCTGTGTCTGTGGGATACGCGGTGCAGGCAAACCACTTCTTAGCCGAGGCAAGATATCCCTCGAATCGACGGATAAGGCGCTGTTCCATCGCATCTCGGTATTCCTGCTCAAATATGCTGCCGGCCAAGTCCGGCCGGTAATTCCAAAGCAACTTGCCGACCACCTGCTCCAACGTCTCGTCTGGTCCTGGTCTGTTCATATACGTAATACGCCATTCGCGATCAACAGCCAGCACGTACTCTCCAGTCGTTTCAAGCACGGCACGCAATTGCGCCTCGACGGTAGAGAGCTTCTGCTCAAGTTGTTTATGCGCGGACAAGTCGCAGATGGTTGTCGAGATGCCGATCATGTCTCCGCCCTCATTTCGCACCGGAAACGCTGTCAGCGACACGGATAGAGCACGACCATTTTTGTGGCGACGGATTGTGTCCAGGTTCGGTACCGGCAGTCCTTGGTGAGTGCGCTCGCAGATCCAATCGTGCTCCCGTTCCTGTTCTCTACAGAGCAGGATAGTGGTGGGTAGGCCCACAATTTGGTCGGCGGAATACCCGAATATCTGCTCCGCCGCTGGGTTCCACGTGGTGATGGTCCCATCGAGCGACTCGCTGAAAATGGCGTCATGGGAGGAATTAACAATGGAAGCGAGCAATCGTTGCGTTCTGACAAACTCATCGTTGGCCTGTCGCGCCTTCGTGATATCGGCGCTGACCCCTGCAACTCGCACGACACGCTTTTCTTCATCGAAGACCGGGAAGCCTCGGTGCCGAATCCACCGCAACTCTCCATCCGGCCGGCGAATTCGAAAGGAGACCTCAAAAGGCACCCGATGTTCTTCGGTGTAGAGTGCAGCTAGGTTTTCCCTATCGTCTTCATGCACGTAGGAGATCCAGCCCAGAGGGTCTCTATATAAGGATGGAACTGGTCTTCCCCAAATTGCCTCATATACAGAACTTACATAGAGTGCGCGTCCCGTGCCGGCTTCGAGAATCCAGAAGACTTCGTGAATAGCGGTAATCAATTCCTGGAAACGCGCTTCACTCTCCATGAGTGCCTGACGAGTATGTCGGCTTTTCGTGACATCGCGGGAGATGCCAAATGTTCCTATAATCTCGCCCTCCGGCGAGAGGAGAGGCATCTTGCTGGTAGATACCCAAGTGACCCGTCCGTCTGGCCAGGTCTCCATCTCTTCTTTGTCCAGAAGCGGCTGACCGGATTGAACGATCTGCTGTTCGTCGCGAAATGCATCGTTAGCATGTTGTTCTGCAAAGAAGTCACAGTCCGATTTGCCAATCGCTTCTTCGGGTGCTCCGAGATTCAATGTGCGGGCTTGGGCACGATTGATGAGAATGAATCGACTCCGCAGATCCTTGAAGTAGATACTGCTTGGAATGTGGTCCAGAAGAGCGGAGAGGAGGAATCCATGATCGGCGAGTCTGGGATCGGGATATGCAGCAGCAGATGGCGGACGATCGCCGGAGCTTTGCGAAGCCCGTGAAGAGATGTCCATATCCCGTCCCCCCTGCCCCGACGCAATACTTGAGCGCAACCTTGCTTACGAGGCACCTCTCCTATCGGCAAATTGTGCCTAGGTTACAGTTCGCTTGCAGGAGTACTCTCTTTCGCGTAACCGATGAGCTGTATCGAACCCTCGCTCTTTTCAACGCGAGGCCAGGGATTGCTTTGCATCCATTTGCACTCGGGAGCACGATCCGTCGTCGGTTCCGACTGGATCCCTTCCATGCCTTGCACCAAAGCCACGATCCTTGCTTGGATCTCAGCTCGGCTAATGAGAGCCTCGACCCTCCTTGTTTCCGAAGTTGTAGGGCATAGAGCCTCTCGAGCGAGCGCAGAACTTTCCCGTTCGTACGAAGCTAACTGGACCTCGATATCCTTATGCCGGAAACAATCTAAGCCTTCCATGCTTCACCTCGCGGAAGTTTCGGGACGAGATGGCAAGATTCTCTTCTGGATTTTTCGGGAGACCCATGCTGTATATGAAATCAGCGAACCCTTCTGCTTTGTCTAACATCTGGTGAATCTAAGCGATGATTCTCCCACCTGTGCTTCCTTGATCTCGTAAGCTCGCGGAGAAGTAAAACCGATGTGCTCATCTCTACGAGTCCGTTACTCTACTCTTCCACATGTTCTGCGTGGTTCCTGTGATCTAAATCACACAAGGATACGGAAGCGACTTCGCTGATTGTTCGTCTGCGGATTCGAGTCACCGTCAAAGGCGTAGATCCTTCAATTCTCTGCACGCTCGGCGATTTCACCTGGAGTACTCAGCGAAGATTCCGAAATGTGGCGTCCGCAAATTCTTCGCCGGAATGGTCCTCCGGAAGGATGTGTCGACAGGTATCGGTTCGTTGGAAGAAGTGAAGCACATTGAACTTTCTCATGCTTGGACGACGCCTGGTACCTCTGCACGACGCGACGCCATTTCAGTCAGGATCAAGGTGCAGATACCCGGCTGCTGCCGGGGCGCTTGAACCAGAAGGCGTCATAAATCAAAGCGCTTTGCATCAAATTCGCGCGGCCTTCCGCGATCTCTGATGAAGCCCCGGTTCTCGCATTGCTGAAGTACTAGAAGCGGGCATCTCGTCGACGCTGGCTGATTGTCCTCAGTCGGCTCGCGCCGCATGGGATGGATCTCGGAATAGTCGGCTTGTGAGCAATATTGACCAGACGGCAGCCATTGAGCGCGGCGATGATTGACAGGGCTGAAGCATGTGGAGAAGTCTGCTCGTAAGCTAGTGCCTGCGACGCGGTGAGCGTCCCGGATTGCTTTGTCGACGGTCCGAAATGCCTGGCTTAACCGCTAGGCGTCCACTTCCTGGCGTTGATCCACTCGCAACACTCGTCGAATCAACCGAGTGCTCCCCAAGAGCCGCCTGACACGAGCCGGGCACTCAACGAAACAGCACACAAGGAGTCGTTATGTTGACGGCGAGTATCAACAGCACGGAATTTGATCCCGCCACCTTTCTTGCGGATGCAGGGATCGGACGAAAGACCGTTGAATTGAAGCCCAACGAGACGTTTTTTTGCCAAGGAGACAAGGCGGACGCGGTTTTCTACTTGCAGAGGGGAAGGGCTAAACTCACTGTCGTATCCCAGGCTGGCAAAGAAGCAACAATTACACTTCTGGCGGCGTCCGATTTTGTTGGAGAAGAGTCGCTGGCGGCAATCGTGGGCTTGCGTCTGGCAACGGCAACCGCCGTCAATACCTGTACCGCACTCAGAATCGGAAGAGACGAAATGGTCCGTGTTATGCATGATGAACCTGCATTTGCGGACGTCTTTCTTAAGTTTCTTCTCGCACGCAGTATGCGGACCCAGGCCGATCTTGTGGATCAGCTCTTCAACTCCAGCGAAAAACGCCTGGCGCGGATTCTCCTGCTGATGGCGGAATTTGGCAAACCAGGCGAACCAGAGCAATTCATTCCTCCCATTACCCAGGAGACCCTGGCAGAAATGATCGGCACCACTCGATCTCGGGTCAGTTTCTTTATGAATCGCTTCCGCAAGCTCGGCTTGATTGATTACAACGGCCGCATCCAGGTCCATAAGTCGTTGCTTAATGTGGTGCTGCTTGATCAATTACCCGAGCACAACTCGCAGAAGCCCGCGCTTGCACTTATCACCGAGTGATTCCGGGATAAAGGTTTGCGAGTCTCCTGCCCACCCCATCAGCGTGCATCGGAGAGGTGCTCTCCGGCTCTTACAATCTGGACCGCGAAGAAGATGATTGTCAGAATTCTCTGTGTAAAACGTACTCGACGACTATTTCTTTCGCGCGTGCACTGCAAATCTCCCCGGAGCCGCACCGATAAAGCGAAATGGGTAGCATGTTACAGGTGTGATGGCGGATTCGGTCGAAGGCGAGAGTATAGCGGTGTCGCTCGGGACGCCCTAGCCCAGCCAGGTGTCACTCGCCTCATTCTGCTTGAAGGTATCAACGACATCGGCTTTCCGCGTATCAGGATGTCGGAGATCAACGGTGCGGGGGCCCCCCGGCAAGGAAAGCCCGTTTGTGTGGGAAAAGGTGACTGCCGACGAGATAATCCAGGGACTCCGACAGATGGTGGCACGCGTTCATGAAAATGGCATCCAGGTCTTTGGAGCCACAATGACCCCCTACTCGTACGACAGCGAGGGCGTAAATCAGTGGATCAGAAGGACGAAAGAGTACGATGCCATATTCGATTTCGACGCGCTGATCCGGGACCCCCTACATTCAACCCGTCTCCGCGCCGAGTACGATTCCGGGGACCACATTCACCCGATCGAGGCTGGCTACAAGGCGATGGCAGACTCAATCAGTTTGCCCTTGCTGCGAGCGGATAGGCGATAAGCGTGCGGAAATTCAGGCAGGGATTTTACTCCGGATGCTTCACACCGCAACCAACTGCCTCATTCTGCAGCTTGGACCTTCGGAAGAATAGCGGAGTCGATCCAGGTTTCTTCTTCACCCTCCTGGATGTCCTTGAAGAGCCACCAGTCCTCGAGATGTTCTGCCGTCTCTCCCGGTTTCAGAATCCGAAGTGGCCCTAAGGTCTCGAGTTCGAGTGAGTGCGCATCTGAATAGATCTCGAAGTTACAGCCGAAATCAGGATATTTCGCACCTGTTTTCACCTTGGCCTTCTTCACGAACAAGTGGCCGTGCCGAAAATAAGCTCCCCATCCGGATGGGTTAAAAACGCCGGTCATTTGCTCATTGAATTTGGCTGCTGGATTTCTTTCCTGGTGAAGCTGGATGTACTTCGTGCCAATCTTCCACCGCGGATCTGCGAAATCCGTATAGCACCAAAGGGCCAAGACCCCTTCGGGTAATAATCGGTCGGCCGAGACCGGTGCGCGCGGCGG
Source organism: uncultured Occallatibacter sp. (assembly GCA_964585715.1). Lineage (GTDB taxonomy): Bacteria > Acidobacteriota > Terriglobia > Terriglobales > Acidobacteriaceae > Telmatobacter. The sequence goes on along the minus strand of CAZPEZ010000071.1, from coordinate 4,040 downwards.
CAGGGGGAGAATGGCCTTTCCACCACCAGCCATCACCGAAAGCGCCCATGGAGCCATCCTGGTGGCTCTCCTCCCAAGATTGCGAATGCGATGCGTAACAGTGACCCTCGATCCTGATTCCGCCAATTTGATCTCAATTTCTTTTTGAAGATTTGTTCCGGGGGGTTCAGACTCGGCAGGAGCTGTAAAAATGAAACTTTCATCGTGCCTGCGGACTGAAACGCGGACGTTGTCGGGGTAATACGTGCGTGCAACTTCAGGCGACACCCAGAGCCGGTGGCCCCCATAGACTCTGAATATCCGGTCACCACCTCTTCCTGAATGTTCCGGAATCTCGTGGAATTCGTTCTCCTCTCCGCAAAATCCGTAAGAGAGAATCCGTGGCCCTACTTCGATCGAGACAACCAGCTGGACTGTATCGTTCGAGATTCTGAGGGCCGTCTTCCAACTCTGGTATTCAACTTCTTCAGCTCTCGCTGTTGTTGCTCCGATAAGATCTTGCATATATTTCATCCTTTGAGGCCGCGTCATTCAAGGCATCATCGCTGCGATACAGAAAAAGCATCGGCCACAATCGCCTAGGCCTCGCCGTCACTATCAGGAATCTCCAGGTTCACGAGTTCCCGCTTGAACCCCCGCGTGTTGTAGGCGCCCCACACTAGACCGATCACTATCCATCCGATACCCAATTCCTTAGCACGCCAGCTCAGGCTTAGCCACAACAGTGCGCAAATCAGGAACCCTAGTACCGGAGACACGAGATTGAACCAGCGCTTCCGCTTTTCACGCAAGTAATATCGTACGAACGCTGAGACGTTTACGCCCATGAACGCGAGCAAAGCGCCGAAATTCAACAGTTCAACGCCACGCTCAAAGCTCAGAGCCAATGCACCCACAAGCGCCACTCCGCCGACAAGCAAGACGTTGTTTCGCGGTATGCACCTTTTCGGTTCGATGGCGCCAAAAAACCCGCGCGGCAGTGCACAGCTCCGTCCCATGCCGTACAAAAGGCGCGCGGCGCCTAACTGCGCCCCCAGCGCCGAACCAACCGTCGCCACTAAAAGCGTCACATTGATGAGCGAAAAGAGCCATCGCCCCCCGGCTCTTTCGGCAACAAACACAAACGCTGTGTCGATGTCAGGAAACTTCTCGGCGCCGGGCCAGATGAGTTGGGCCGCATAGACCTCGACGGAAGCTAACAGGCCTGTAAGCAAACACACCAAAACGGTGGCGAGCAGAATGTTGCGGCGGGGGTTCTTGGCTTCCTCCGATAACGTCGAGATTCCGTCGAACCCGATATAAGTGAGCACGGCCAGCGAGGTCCCGCCCAGGATAGGGCGAATTGAGAAAGTCTTTGGATCGAAAAACGGGCGCGCAAAGAACGCGATTCCGTCGTGAGGCGCCGCGTGCACATAACGAACTGCGGACGCCAGGAACAGAATAATGACCACGCACATGACGACCACCAGACCGGTGTTGATCCGTGCCGAAGTCTTGATGCCTTGCAAATTCAATACGGTTATTAAAATGGCGAAGGTAACCACCCATGCCGCGTACGGGATATCGGGAAAGAAGTTCAAGGCAAACTTGCTGCACAGAATCGTGCAGATGAGCGGATTGAGCAAGTAGTCCATGGCCATGCTCCACCCCGTCAAGTAGCCAAGAGCGGGGTGAATTTCGCGCCCCACATAGGTGAAGGCAGAGCCGGCGCTGGGATAAGCCGAGGCCATTTTCCCGTAGCTTATGGCGGTAAACAACATGGCCACCATAGCCAGCAGCACCGTAACTACAGCGTACCCGTGAGAACGCGTGCTCATTACCCCGTAAACCGGCATCGGGGCGGTGGGTTGAATCACGATTAGCCCATAGAGAATCAGATCCCAGAGCCCCAGCGCGCGGCGCAACTTCGGCGTGCCGGCGGCTTTTGGTGCAGATGTTCCCATAGTCCGATCTGTGCCTCTCAAATCCGCAACCGCTCAACCCCGGATGATGCCTACTCTTTGAGGGCAGTTTATGGTCTAGCCCACCCACGGTGCGGCATGCAACCTGTGTGCTTCGCATTAAGCGACACTTGAGACATCCTTAGAAGGTATCCGTTAATCTTCGCAGCACGCAGACCACAGTGATTCGGAAATCGATGCCCCTTGCAATTCAGCGAAGGCGAATAGATTCTTCAGGATCGCGTCCGGATGAATGGCATGTATCGAAGTCACACTGAAGCTCGCATTCAGGACACCTAAATCCAGCGCCGTTTTGAGCACTCGTCCCGAAAATGAACTGCCACATTCGCTCGGCAGGATAAATGGAATTCCCGCCGCCAAACCGCAGACAACACCTGCGAGCAGTGCATCACCGGCGCCCGCTGTGGACAACGGATGAAGAACCGGCGTCGGGCAGAATTGCGAATTCCCTCTCTCGAATCCCCACGCTCCTTTCGGCCCGACGCTGACAATCATGCGTAATTGCGGGCGGGCGGCGGTGAACCTAGTAGCGCGCTTCACCAACAGTTCGGCATCGAGTTCCTGGCCTGGGCCATCTCCAAGCAGCGCCGAGGCCTCCTCCTGATTCAGCGCCAGCAGATCCGTAAGAGAAACCAACCCCATCCTCTGCGCTTCTTCAATGTCTCCGAGTGCGAAGGAGCAGACGCGATAGTTACCATGATCGGATGCAATTTCGAGGAAGCTCCGTCTCAATTCCAAGGGAACTTCTGGGACGCAAAGCGCAACCCCATGCGGCCCAGCGGCCTTCATGTTGGGCGATGCCCCCTTCAAGTCATCGATGCTGAGCGTCTGAGCAGCTGAATTACTACTGGTTATGTTTCCGCCCGAACCATCTGGATAGGTAAAGCAGACACTAAACAGAGTTTTCAACGCGGGGTGGCTCCGCACAAACTGTATATCCATTCCCGCAGCGCTCATCTCGGCTAGAATCTGGCGGCCAGTTGCATCGTTACCGACAACGCCGATCGGCCACACCCGAAAAGAATCCGGCGCCCGGCTAGAGCCCATGAGCCGCGCTATATAGTGCTCGACGATGTGAAGCTTACAGTAGTCCCGCGCGTCAAGCAGTTCCCCCAACCTGCTTTCATTACGACCGAGTTCGTGTTCGCCAGCCAGCGCGTACATTATGCCCGCGCCGATGCCACCGATACCGATGGCGCAGGTAAAACCGCTTTCCGCATTTGCGCGCAGAGTCATCATGACTTCAGAACAGCTCCCAATCGACATTTTCACTGATTGGATGGCGGGCCGTTTCCAGCGTCGCCGTTATGATTGCGTCGGGGTGGTTCTGCAGCAACGTCATTGGGTACTCCGGCGTCGGATCGCTGAACAGGGCTACCCGCAACGCCGTTTGCTTCCATGCACCCGTGTCGCTGTAAACGCGCACCTTCCTCGCGGAAAGACACTCGCGCATACCCAATGTGATCGACATGGGGGGAACGAAGTGATAAGCGGCACCGAAAGTCCGCTGCGCAAGCGCGATGATCGTATCGATGTTGTTTTCCTGAATCCGGATAGTTGAGTTGGCGACTTGCTCCAATGTCGTATGGTGGAATGGGTGGCGGCGGGCCTGGTTATAGGCCAGGTGCCCATCCTGACCCCACCCTCCCACGGTAATGTCAATGGGCGCCTCGTCGATCGCGGCACGCACTTGTTCCATCGTCGCTGGTAGCAGCCAATAGCGTTGACCTTCCGGAACCGCAAGATCTGGATGAATTCCTTGGTAGAAGTGCCGCTCCATGAAGGTCTTGAAATTGTAAGGATGCCCCTTCGGAAGCTGTTGGCCTTCCCAATCGAGACACTCGTCCATGTGAAATACATGCAAATGGCTTAGCGAAACGCTATGCGTATTCACTAATGACCGAAACGGTTCATACCAGCAAGTTGGCCCGCAAGGAACAATTGCACGTGTCGCGCGGCGTTGCTTATTGTTTTCCTCGATGGTTTGGATCAACTCGCGAGCCATCAACTCGCCCAACTCGCTGGAATCCGCTACCTGCCGGTAACGCACACGCAACTCGCGATGCCCAAGCAAATCGG
>CAZPEZ010000070.1:0-25921 GCA_964585715.1 uncultured Occallatibacter sp. | reverse complement strand
AGAGCTTCTTCTTCTGGAATGAAGAGTGGCGCAAGATTCTCACCGGCGCCGGCACAAACGTAGAACCCACCATCGACCCTGCGGATAAACCCGTTGCGGGCACGAACCTCACCTATGTGGCGCCCGCGTTCGCATCGAGCACCACGCTGATCGCTCCGAAAGTCGGCGACCCTGCATTCAATGCCAAACTCGCTGCGGACGGCCTGACGGCAGGCGGTCCAATGCCGGTGATTCCCGCCAACCTGTTCGATCCGAACGCGGTGATCTACCTGAACTCGGGGATCCTGCCGGCGGCCAATTCGTCTCAGGATCACAACACCACCAACGTGTCCAATCCGATCGATGTGGTTGACACGGTCGTCCGCATCGACCACAAGTTCAGCGACAAGTGGACGCTCCTTGGTCACTACATGGAAGACAAAGTGACCCAGGGCTACGCGCAGCCAGAATTGGGCTGGTTGTGGGCGAGCTACAACACCGTCACCAGCACGCTGTCGAACCCGTCGGATTCGGCCGCCATCAAGCTGAGCGGAACCATCAATCCGAATCTGCTCGTTGAAGGCAGCATCAACTACGACGGCAACGTGATCAACATCCTCGACTCGAAGTTGGCCAATCTGCCTTCCGGGTGGAGTGTGAACACGTTCTTCAAGAACGGCAATCCGTACCTGCCCGGCATCACCGGCTTCGGCGGACCGTACTACACCGCTGAGGATATGGGATCGGCTCCGTGGCACAACGCGGCCCGCGACTACGAGCCCAAGATCGACATCTCGTACACCATGGGCAAGCACGCCATGAAGTACGGCTTCAGCTACAACCGCTACACCAAGAACCAGCAGCTGTTCGGCGACGCCGAGGGCGATTTCGGCTTCGGAAACCTCACCAATGACGGTCTGATGGACTTCCTGCTGGGTATCTCGAGCAGTTACTCGCAGTACCAGGCAACGCCAATTCGGCACTACGTCAACCAGACGCCCTCCGCGTACGTGTTGGACAACTGGCACGTATCGCCGCGCCTGACACTGCAGCTCGGCCTCCGTTACGACGCTCTGCCACACGCATGGGAGCGCAGCAACGCGGTCGCCAACTTTGACCCGTCGCTCTACCTATCGAGCGAAATTCCGGAGTGGAACACGAACGGTTCTCTGAACCCGGCCGGGCCTGGGTTCCAGAATTACAGCGGTGTTCCGTTCTATACCAACGGCATGGGTCTTGCGGGACAGAACGGCTTCCCGAAGGGCCTCGTGGTCAACGACTACAACACACTGCAGCCTCGCGTCGGCTTCTCTGAAGACCTCTTCGGAAACGGCAAGACCGTTCTCCGTGGCGGCTTCGGCACCTTCTTCGAGCGTATGCAGGGCAACGACATCTACGACGCGGCAACGGCTCCGCCGTTCGCCTTCAACCCGTCGGCAAGCAGCGTCTACGTGAGCGCGCCGAGCACCAGCTGGGTCACCGGACAGACGGCGGCTACTCCGTTCTATGCTTCGGGCGGCTGGAACAACCTTGCCCAGACCTACAAGGCGCCTGCGGTGGCTCAGTTCAGCCTCGGCATCCAGCATGAGCTGAAGCCGTCGATGATCTGGGTTGTCCAATATGTCGGCAACCTGGCATGGCATCAGAACATCGATCGCGAAATCAATACCATGCCACTCACCTCAGACCTGAACATCCGCTGCAACATGGGTGATGGTGGCGACAAGTACGCTGGAGACACCTGCCCGGCCAGCACAAGTGGCGGGACGGGCGTCTACGCCTCTCCGAACCCCGCGGGCGGCACACCGACCACGTTGGCGAATGGCAACGTCTTCCGTACCTATCAAGGCTACGGCACAATCAACCAGGAAGAGAACAGCACCAACGGCAACTACAACGGCTTCCAGACTGGTCTGCGTGTGCAGAACAAGTGGGGCCTCTCCGGTGAGCTCGACTACACCTACTCGCACGAAATCGATCTCACCACCTACGATCTGGCCACAGTCAGCGATCCATGGAACCTGAAGTATGACAAGGGCTCCGGTGCGCTCGATCGCCGTAACATCGTCAGCGCGAACTACGTCTATAACATGCCGTTCTTCGCGAAGTCGAGCGGTCTGACCCATTCGATCCTGGGTGGATGGGAAATGGCCGGAACGATCATCGATGAAAGCGGCTTGAACTCGTCAGGCAATAACCAGGGACCCGGTATGTCGATCAGCTACGATCCGGTCGGCTTGAACGGCAACGGCTCTGGTTACACCGACCGTCCCAATGTCAGCGGCAAGGTGAGCTATCCGAAGACCCAAAAGGAATGGTTCAACACCTCGCAGTTCTCAGCACCGATTCCGGCATGGCTGGGTGGCCCGAACCAGGGCTTCGGCAATTCGGGTAAAGACGCCATTGTTGGTCCTGGTCGCGTGAACTTCACGACGTCGCTCTACAAGTCGTTCGCTCTCACCGAGCGCGCGCACTTCGAGCTTCGCTTCGAGTCGTTCAACACCTTCAACCACACCGAGTTCAACGCGTTCAACAATCAACTCGGCGCCAGCCAGTTTGGGCAGATCACTAGTGTGCAGGATCCGCGTAACCTCGAACTGGGCGGAAAGTTCGTTTTCTAAATTCACCCTCAACCGGGGCGCGGCGGGCAACTCCCGTCGCGCCCTTTTTCTTTGCCGGCACATTTGCACGCCGCAATTGGCACGGGCGAGAATGGCAATGGATACCGTTTTGCCGTTTTGATCGTCACAAAAAGGAGATCGCGCGTCAGTTGCTTGCCATGGAATACAGAAAGAGAAAACCCGCATGGCGCGCCATTCGCAGCGCGATCGGCGCGTTGCTCATCGCTTCGCTTGTTGGCTCGGCGCAAACTCGACCTGTCTCCGACCCTCGGCGTCAAACAGCCCTTCAGCTCGAGCAGCAGGGCAAAGCGAAGGAAGCGGAGTTTGTGTGGCGCGAGGTGCTCAAGGCGCATCCCGGCAATCCCGAACCAATGGCTCACATCGGCCTGCTCGAGGCACGGCAGGAACACTACAAGGAAGCTGTTCCCTTCTATCGCAGGGCGCTCGCGATCAATCCCAATGTCCCAGGACTTCGTCTCGACCTTGCCCTGGCTCTCTTCAAGGGCGGCGAGCTCAAAGACGCCATTCCCGAGTTCGAAGCGCTGCGCAGGAATGCAGCACCGAATTCGCTGGATGCCCAGCGAGCCACCGTGCTCATCGGGATGTCCTACTACGGGCTAGCCGACTACGGAAAGGCCGCTCCCTATTTGAAGGAAGCCGCCGATGCCGACTCCAACAATCTCCAACTGCTCCTCGCGCTTGAGCACAGTTATCTCTGGTCCCACGAGTTCAAATATGTCCTCGACATCTATCACAGGATTCTGACACTCAATCCCGATTCTGCCGAGGCGGACATGGTTGCCGGTGAGGCGATGGATGAAATGAAAAACAATGCCGGCGCCACGGAGATGTTTCGCGCCGCGGTCAAAGCGGACCCGAAGCTCCCCAACGCCCACTTCGGGCTCGGCTACCTGCTGTGGACACAAAAACAATATCCTGACGCCGCCAAAGAGTTTCAAGCTGAACTTGCGAATGATCCGCGGCACGCGCAGGCGATGCTCTATCTTGCCGACGCCGACATTCAGATGAACCAAGTCGACGCCGCTCGACCCCTGCTGCAGAGTGTCCAAAAACTGGATCCTTCGCTCGGGCTTACGCACCTCGATCTCGGCATCATTGCTTCGGAATCCGGACACAATGACGAAGCTCTACGCGAGTTCCTCCTCGCGGAGAAGAAGATGCCCGAAGACGTAAGCGTACACTGGCGGCTTGCCAGGCTCTACCGCACCATGGGCCGGACGGACGAAGCCAAGGCGGAGTTCGATAAGGCCAGCACACTCAACAAACAGGCCGATGACACGCTCTACCAGAGGATTCAGAACGGCGCAAAACGGCCACCGCAGGCATCGCCCCCCACCGTCCCGCAAGGCCAGAACTAAGTTCTATCTGTTATTTGTGGGAGTCTGGAGGAGAACTGTTCGCTTCAATGCCAGCAATTGAGTCAGTGCATTTTCGGGACAGATATGCCTCGCCTCGATGCGCTCAAGCTCGCTCTCGATCTCTACATCCGACGCGATCGTGATGAAGCAATAGAGACAGCGAGTATTCAGGCTTCCGTTTTCATTGCGGCGACGGCTATACATTGATTTGTCCTAAAAAGGAGGGATAAGGCTCTTCGATAGTACGGCGGATTCTGGATTTGCCTCGTGACTCGAATCACGCGATTCTGTGCTTCATGAACATGCGCTGCTTTTTTAGATTTTTTCGTTCTGATTTGGGTCTCTGCGCAGCTGCCAGCACGGACTCAGATCGTCTTGCGGAAAGAGCGAAACCGAACAAGGCTCATCAAAGGTTCCAACGTAGTCGTACTCGGTTTTGTTGTTCTTCAATGGAACCACCAGCGTCCGATTCACTGTGACTGTCGATCGCGGCGAGCCCTCGAGACGAAACGCAATCCAGTCGACTGAGTAGGTCAAAGCCGCGAGCGCAAGCAAAGCGAGCGCGGCCCGAAAGAGCCAACGTCCCATCACCCGCAGCACGTGGTGTCGTCCTCGATCAGGTGAGACCTCTCCTTCAGCCCAACGCCGGTGAGTTGCAGGCGCCGCGCTTCCTTCAGATAGAAGAGCAGTTGTGCCGCAGCTTGCGCATAGCTTAGTCCTTCGGCGCGGATATTGGAGATGCAGTTTCGCTCCGCGTCGGTCCTGCCTGCGCGCGGTGCCCATGTAATGTAGGCCCCCAGCGAATCCGGCGCACTTAGCCCAGGCCGCTCACCGATCAGCACGACAGAAAGAGCAGCCTGCAGCGCTTCGCCGATCTCGTCGCCGATCGCCACCCGTCCTTGCTCCACAAGGCAGATGGGTGCCAGCGTCCACCCCGCAAGCTGCGGCAACAGTTCGCGAACCAGCGGAGCCGCATGGCGCTCCACAGCCAGCGCGGAAAGTCCATCCGCAATCACGATCGACACATCGCATGGCCCACAACTCAACGTGGCGCGACTCGATTCATCCAGCCGCCTTCCCAAATCGGGCCGCTGCAGATACATTGTCCGATCCACCGCCCCACTCGCCGCCCCACAAGCCGCCATCGAACGCAGACGCAGCACATCCCCACCCGAAACCTCGCGCAGGGTCTCCGCCAGCGCCCCAGTCTCCAGCCGCGCATGCACCGCATCCCGCGCCAGCGCATGGGCCTGCTGAAACTCCAGCTGATCGCGCGTCTGCTGGCTCACTCCCGTGCGCCCCAGCCCCACACGCGCCGGCGTCAGCGCCCGCAGCCTTGCTGCCCACGAGTTCGCAACCAGCTCTGTCATACCGGCAACAGCCTCTCCGGATGGCTCGCCTCCAGCCGCAGCCGGTTGAACTCATCACCCGCGAGCCACGCCTCGAACTCCGGCGCTGGTCGCAGTCCCAGCACCTTCCGCACATAGAGCGCATCGTGAAAGCTCGTGCTCTGGTAATTCAGCATCACATCGTCCGCACCCGGCACGCCCATAATGTAGTTCACTCCCGCCGTGCCCAGCAGCGTCAGCAGCGCGTCCATGTCGTCCTGATCGGCCTCGGCGTGGTTCGTGTAGCAGACGTCGCATCCCATCGGCAGTCCCAGCAGTTTGCCGCAGAAGTGATCTTCCAGCCCTGCGCGCACAATCTGCTTTCCGTCGTATAAGTACTCCGGCCCGATGAATCCCACCACAGTATTCACCAGCATGGGATCGAAGTGCCGCGCCACGGCATAGGCACGCGCCTCCAGCGTCTGCTGGTCCACATCATGGTGCGCGTTGGCCGAGAGTGCCGATCCCTGTCCCGTCTCAAAGTACATCATGTTCCTGCCGATCTGCCCATTGGCGCACACCGCGCCCCGGTGCAGTTTCTTGCCCGCTTCGTGCGCCTCCGTTAGCAGAGACAGGTTCACGCCGAAGCTGCGATTCGCCACTTCCGTTCCTGCAATCGACTGGAAGATCAGGTCCACGGGCGCACCCGCTTCGAGCGCCGCCATCTGGGTCGTCACGTGCGCCAGCACGCAGCTCTGCACAGGAATATGGAATCTCTCCCTGATCGCATCAACCAATCGGAGCAGCTTGATCGTGGCATCGATGCTGTCTCCTGCCGGGTTGATCCCGATCACTGCATCGCCCGACCCCAGCAGCAGTCCATCCAGAATCGATGCGGCAATGCCCATCGCATCGTCGGTGGGATGATTCGGCTGCAGCCGCGCGCTCAGTCTTCCCGGCAGGCCGACGGTGGTGCGAAAGCGCGTCACCACGCGAATCTTCGAGGCGGCCAGAATCAGATCCTGTACGCGCATCAGCTTGCTCACCGCCGCGGCCATCTCCGGCGTGATTCCCGCCGACAAGGCAGAGATCAGTTCCGGCGTAGCCTCATCCGAAAGCAGCCAGTCGCGCAATTCTCCAACAGTCAAAGACCGCACCGGCGCAAAGGCCTCCGCGTCGTGCGTGTCGACGATGAGCCGCGTGACTTCGTCCGCTTCGTACGGCACAACACCTTCAGAGAGGAATAGCGCCAACGGTGCATCGGCCAGCGCAAACTGGGCGGCCACCCGCTCCTCGGCCGACTTTGCTGCCACCCCAGCCAACACATCTCCGCTGCGCAAAGGAGTCGCCTTAGCCAGCAGCTCGCGCAGGCTGCCAATGGGGTAGCGTGTGTTGCCGATGCTCGAAGCGAAGGCCATGGGAGTTGCTTCCAGCCTATAAGAAAACCGCCTGATTTATCTTCTAAGCTGGAAGACGCCCATGCCCCGTGGTCTGCTGCTACTCGAGTTCCTGGCCATCTTCGTCGCTCTGCCGCTCGCGTACCGGTTCTCGCCAGTGCGTATTCCCGCGCTGTCCTTGCTCTGGATCGTCGCCGGCTACGCGCTCTGGCAGTTGCTGCGCGATCCGCGCTTCGACCGCACCCGCCTCTGGAACACCACGGCTCTTGCTCCGCCTGCAGCTGCAATCCTGACCATCTTTGCCCTCGTCGCCGTCCTGCTCTGGCTCGGCGTGCACCGTTTTGCGCCCGAGCTCGAATGGAGCTTCGTCCGCAGCAACCCCGTCTTCTGGGCCCTCGTCATGGTGGCCTACCCGGTGCTCTCCGTCTATCCGCAGGGCATTCTCTACCGCGCTTTCTTCTTCGAGCGCTACGCTACGCTCTTTCCCGGCAAATGGGCCATGATCGCCGCCAGCGCCGCTGCCTTCGCCTTCCTGCACATCATCTTCAGGAATTGGATTGCCGTCGCGCTCACCTTCGCCGGCGGCCTGCTCTTCGCCGCACGCTACGCCGAGACCGACTCGCTCTTCACGTCCAGCTTTGAACACACACTCTACGGCTGCTGGCTGTTTACCATCGGCCTCGGCCAGTACTTCTACCACGGCACCATCGCCACCGTCGGCAAAGTCCTGCGCCAATAGAAAAGGGTCAGCCCGCAGGCCGGCCCTCTCGATCCAAATCTAAATTCCTACCCCTTCACCGACGCCGCCCGCGCCGAAACCCCGCTCAACTCCGCAGCCCGTGCCTCCGCATACGCCGCCGCGCCCATCAGCGCTGCACGGCTCTCCAGAATGACCCGCACCGGCGTATTGATCAACAGATGGCTTAGCCGGCCCTTGTCGGTAAAAGCCTTCATGAACGTTCCGTCTTTCAGCTTTTCCAGAATGCGCGGAGCAATGCCGCCGCCCACATAGAGCCCGCCCACCGACAGCACCTTCAGCGCCAGATTTCCGGATTCAGCCCCGTAAGCCGAAACGAACATGTCCAGCGTCTTCTCACACAGCGAGCTCTTGGCCGCCAGACCCATCTCCGTGATCACGGCATTGGCGTCGGGCACCGAGGCGACCTTCTCCGCCAGCCACGCCGGCTCCTCCACACCCTTCACGTCGCGCAGGAATTCGTAGATGTTGGTCATGCCCATGCCGCTGACCACGCGCTCAAAGCTGATGCGCCCGTTGTATTTGTGCTGCAGAAACCGCAGCAACTCGATCTCGTCTTCGTTGCGCGGAGCATAGTCCACGTGACCGCCCTCGGAGGGGTAGGGAATGTGCATCCGCCCATTCCACGCCAGGAAGCCCTCGCCCAGCCCAGTCCCAGCCGCGATCAGCGCGCGGTTGCCGATCTGGCTCGCGTCACCCTCACTGAGGGTATAAATCTGGTCAGCCAACAGCTCCGCAATGCCATAGCCGTTGGCCTCGAGGTCGTTGATCAGGAAGACATGCTGGATGCCCAAGCCTGCCGACAGTTCGCGGCTATCCAGCGTCCACGGCAGGTTCGTCAGGCGCAGGCGGCCGTCGCGGACCGGCCCTGGAACCCCAAAGCAGGCCGCCACCACTTTGTCGGCGCCTAGAAACTCCTTCACGATCTCCGACAGCCCGCCGTACTCCTTGGCAGCGTAGCGTTCGTCGCGTGTGTGGCTCAGTTTTCCATCGGTAAAGTCGTACACTGCGAGGTGGACCTTTGTCCCCCCCACATCCCCAGCCAGAATCATCGTTCCCTCTCGATTACCCCGCAGCCCTCCCCATCGGTTGCGGGCAGAAGCGCAGCAGCGGCCTGATCCAAAATCAGTGTGAGTATACCGCTTGAGGGCCTTATCAGTTGACTGGGAAGTCGCTCCGGATCTTGCGGTTCAGTCAATACTTCGTAAAGAATCTGGGCCTTGTCCGCGCCCCCGATCAGGAAGAACACCGAGCTCGCCTGATCGATCACCGGCCAGGTCAGCGTGAGCCGCCAGCTGTCCTTCTGCTGGGGCACATGGTTGGCTGTCACCAGCCGGCCCATCTCGTGGATCGCCTCGGTGTGGGGAAACAGGGAAGCGGTGTGCCCGTCCGGCCCCATCCCCAGTGCCACCAGGTCGAAGCGCGGGCTCTCGGCACCCTCCAAACGAAAGGCATTCCGCAGCAGGGACTCATATCGCGCCGCCGCCACCGCCGGCTCCAGCTCGCCCTCCATCCGGTGCACCTGCTCCGGCTTCAGAGGGACCTTGTCCAGCAAGGCCTCGCGGGTCATGCGGTAGTTGCTGTCGGCGTGATCCGGCGGCACGCACCGCTCGTCCACCCAGAACAGCTCGAGCTTCTCCCATGGCATGCGCTTCAGCCACGGCCGTGCGGGGTCGGCCAGCAGGGCAAACGCTGCCTTCGGTGTCGACCCGCCGCTGATCGCGATCCGCGCCCGACCGCGCTGGGCTGCAGCCTTCTCCGCTGTGCTCGTAAACCGCTCTGCGGCCTCAGCCGCCAGTGCCGCCGCGTCCGCCACTACTTTGTATTCGATTCTGAGCTTCTTCGCCATCCAATCCGCTCCTCTGCCATGAGATGCGTAGTCTTTACGTTCGTTGTGAGATTACACGGGGGAGATGACAAGAAGATGTGGATGCAGGGCTGCTACCGCCCCAGATACACCCGGTACTGCTGCTCCAGAATGCCCGCCGCCCGCGCCAGCAGCAGCTTTGACACGTTGTACTGATAGAGGCTCTCGATCAGGTTGCTCTGCGCCGAGGCCAGCGTGGACTGTGCTGTCACCAGCGGAAGATTGTCGTCCACGCCGGCATTCACGCGCTCCGTCTCATCGCTCAGCTCCCGCGTCGCCAGATCGACATTCGATCGCGCCACCTCAACCAGCTGGCGGCTTGCATGAACGTCCAGCAGCGCCGAGCGCACCTGCTGGTCGATGTGGCTCCTCAGGTCTTCCCGCTGCGCTCGCACTCCGTCGAGCTGGGCGGCAGAAGCCTGCTCGTTGCCGCGAATCTTCGCTTCGCTGAAGATGGGGACACTCAACGTACCCACTGCGGCAAAGTTCCCACGCGACGGCGTCCCGCCCACCCGGTCGACGCCATAGTAGCCGCCAAACGACAACACTGGCAGCCGCTGACCCTTATACACCGCGTGAATCGCCTTGACCTCGACCAGCTGGTTCTGCAGATTCTGCCAGTCCTGGCGGTTCTTGTAGGCCACCGCGCGCACTTCCTCCGGCGTCTCCTCCGCCAAATCGCTGTACGGCGCCTGGTCCGTGAGCACGATCTTCTGTCCCGGATCGATGCCGATCTCGCGCTTCAGCAGGATCAAATCCTTGTCGAACTCGTTCTGCGCCGCAATCACCGCCTGCTCTTGCGCCTGCAACTGCACACGTGCCCGTAGCTCATCCAGATTCGCGACCGTCCCAGCTTCATGGGCGGCGTGCGTCTGATCGAACTGAAGCTGATCTGCCTGGTGCAGCGCCTTCGCCTGATCCACTTCGCTCGATGCGGCAATCGCGTGCAGATAGGCGCTCGCCACCTGCTGCACCACTTCGCCCCGTGCCGACATCTTGGCAAAGTGCGCCGCCCGCTCCGCTGCCTTTGCCCCCCGCCATCCCGCAATCACGGGACCCGAAAACAAAATCTGGCTGTAGTTGATCCTCCCCTGTGTCAGGTCGTCTTTCGTGATCGGGTTGAAGCTCACCGCTCCGCTCATGCCCAGCAGCTTGCCGAACTGTCCGATCACTCCCGCGCTGAAGCCCTGAGCCGCCAGATCGTGCTGAAAAATACCCGTTCCGCCGCTCACCGTAATCGTGGGCAGAAACAGTTGCAGCGCCTCGTTCTTTTCGCCCTCGATGATCTTCTCGCCGCTCTCCGCTTCTCTCAAGCCAAGGTTGTTCTCGAGGCCCCGCCGCACCGCCTCATCGAGCGACAACTGCAGCACTTCATCCGTTGCTGGACGCAACGTCACGCTGCCATAAAACGGGTTCTGTCCGGAACTCGGGTTGCCCATCTGTGCGTGCGCTACGCCAGCCGCACACACCAGCGCGACGGCCGCACACCAACCCCGCGCTCCCGCCCAACGGGAGCCGAAATAAGCCACTTTCCTCACGTCCATCATTCTCTCAGATGAACCAGCAGCTCGAAACGACTCCGCAGTCCGTCCCGAAATGAAGGAACCTGCCGGGCTCGCGTCCCTCCCGCCTTTACCGGATCGCGATCAGCAGGCCGCCTGTCACCCCAACCGACTGCTCATGCCCGTGGCCGAAGCTGTAGTCGTAGGCCGGCTCGAAATACCATCCGAAGCGGCGCCTCTTTGCTGGCCAGAACATGAAATCCAGCACCGCCTCACCCGCAATCGCGTTGCTCGTCGCGCCGTTCTGGCCCGTGTGTACCCACTCCGGCCCGATACCCGCCATAAACTCGGCCTTGCGCGAAAGCGTCCACGGCTTCTTGAACACAAGATCCGTGTCCCATTCGCTCGATCCTTTCGCGAACAGTCCCGTGACGCCGCCCTCCAACTCCAGCCAATTCTCGATCGGCGTCACCTCGACAGCCACCGCTGGTCCGCCACTGGACCCTCCACCTGGAACGCCCCACGCGGCAGCGCCGCCCAGCTCCAACACTGCTGTTGGATCCTTGTCTGGCGACTCCGCGGCGAGAGAGGCTGCTCCGAGCGCAGACGCAGCCAGCAGGAGGACGCCTGCCGACCGCATCCGAATTCCCGTCCGACATGGCATACGAACAGAATGCCAAATCCCGCGGAGGCTGCGAGGCTATATTTTCTGCCGTGCCCACCTCCCGCGCCTGAACAGCACCACGCTGGCCACTGCGATGGCGCATTCGGCAACCACCACCGCACGGAATGCACCCCTGGCTCCTAGGTGCATTCCAACCGCCAGCCCCCATGCCAGCGGCAGCTCCAACACCCAGAACCCGAAGAAGTACACCAGCGTCGGCGTCAGCGTGTCGCCTGCCCCGTTAAAGGCCTGCAACATCACCATCACGTAGGCGTATGCAATATTCCCGCAACTGAAGGTGCGCAGCGCCGACGCGGCAATCGGAACCACCGCGGGATCGTTGACGAACAGCCGCACCACCGGCGTGGCAAACAGGAAGAAGAACACGCCCAAGGTCCCCAGAAAAATCATGTTGTAGAGCCCGGTCCGCCACACCGCCAACGCCGCGCGGTCCGGCCGTTTCGCGCCCAGGTTCTGCCCCACCAGCGTCGCCGCTGCATTGCTCAGCCCCCACGCCGGCAGGATGAAGAACACTACAATGCGGATAGCCACCGTGTATCCGGCCACCGCGGACGACCCAAAGAGAGACACGATCCGCACCAGCCCGATCCAGCTTGCGTTAGCAATCGCAAATTGAAGCATGCCGGTCAGCGAAACTCGCAGCAGCTTTGCCATCACTCGCACATTCAGCCGCACATGCCGCACCAGCACGCGAATGCGCTCCGTGCCCTTCATCAGCCGATAGAACTGATAAAGCACACCGATGCTGCGTCCGGTGAACGTGGCCAGCGCCGCGCCTGTCACGCCCAAGTGTGGAAACGGCCCCAGCCCGAAGATCAGGCACGGGTCAAGGATGAGATTGATGATGTTCGACACCCACAGCAACCGCATCGCAATCGCCGCATCGCCCGCGCCGCGAAAGATCGCGTTGTTCAGGAACAGCAGGATGATCGCGCCGCACCCGCCCAGTGCGATCCGCGTGTAGCTCGAGCCCGTCGCCACAATCTCCGGCGACGCGCCCATCAGTCCGAGCAGTTGCGGCGCAAAGAGCCCCGCCGGAATGCCGATCGCCAGACTGATCGCCAGACCCAGCCCGATCGCCTGCACCCCGGCAATCGCCGCGTCTTCCGGGTCCTTCTCGCCAATGCGCCGCGCCACCATCGCCGTTGCCGGCAGAGAGACACCCATGCCGATCGCGAACACCAGCGACAGCATCGTCTCGGTCATGCCCACCGTGGCCACTGCATTCGCGCCCAGGCGCCCCACCCAGAAAACATCCACGACCGCAAACAGCGACTCCAGCACCATCTCCAGCACCATCGGAATGGCGAGCAGAAAGATGGATCGGTTCATGCTGCCGATCGTGTAGTCCTGGTGCGTGCCCCTGAGAGCTTCGCGCACCGAAGCCCACAGTCCCCGCGGCGTCGGGGTCCCTGCGGATGGGTCCATGTCCGTGGGGTGATGGGGCGTCGGCTCCGCGGACAGAACACTGCTCATCGAGACCTCCCTCGAATCGTTTTTAGACAGGTTTTCGCTCGCCGCTCGTGCGGTCGATTCAGACAAAGACATGGCAAAACTCCATTGCGCCACGCGCAAAAAAGCACGTAGCAAGGCAAACGGGGTCAGACTGCGCTCAACTTGGATTGTGCAGATTGTCCCCGAGACTGAAGTCATCCTCGGGGAAGCCACCGGCCGGTGGCCTTTGGGTCAAACAGCCCGAGGCAATGTTCAGCGAATAGGGCGAATTCGTACGGCGACTGGCTGAATCATTGTTTTCCTCCGGTGCCGAATGCGGCGGGTCTTAAAACTATAACTCGATTCCGGTTTCGACTTCCAGCAAATCTCGTCACATTTGCGCGA
Organism: uncultured Occallatibacter sp.; assembly: GCA_964585715.1. Classification (GTDB taxonomy): domain Bacteria; phylum Acidobacteriota; class Terriglobia; order Terriglobales; family Acidobacteriaceae; genus Telmatobacter. The sequence continues at coordinate 12,567 of CAZPEZ010000070.1, read as the reverse complement.
AGTCTCTCGGGTACGCAGTTCCCGTTGTCCGCTCGTGGACAAATCGCGCCGCTTTTGAACACAGCGTTTCGAGCACGGGTCCGCTTCGTGTTACGCTGTCCCTGTAGAACCACGCCCCCGTCCCTTTGCAAGTCTTTGTGAATGATGAGCCTGGAGAGATCGATCCAGATGACCGCAGTTCTGTCACATGGCGTGCCGATTGGCACTGGGAGTGCTTCCTGCACTCCTGCGGGCTTCTTGCTTTACGGTTTCCTGAACCGGAAGCCGACCAGGATTCGTATGCACTCTTGAGTTGCGGCTCTGCCGCTTCCACGCGAGCAAGTTTGAAGAAACGAGCTCATGTGGTCTCCTCCCCCTTCTCTAGCCGGGAAGGGGGTTCTTTTTTGCCCCGACAACCCCCAGACCACATCGCCTGCAGCGTCCCGTCAAATGAACGCGCTCAATGGACATGAATAACATCGTCGTTCATCGAGAATTGATCTTTGAAGTCGCTCTCATACGGAAACACGTGAATCATCCACGTAAAAACCACCGGGAAAAAGGTGCCGCGCTCAGCCTCGCAGGCCTCCTTGGTATGGATCGATCCGAACATGCCAAACTTCGGGTGCTCGCCAAAATACTCCTTGACCTTGTCCGCCGGAGCACCACAGAAGTTCGTGTGTTTGTGCCATCGCGCAACACTCAGCGGGACACGTTGGTTCAGTTCGTCCTCTGTGGCGTTCGGTCGATCCGTGAACATCACTCCCTCCAATTTGAACCTCTGCGTCGGCGTCCGGAAGTAGAGCAGCGACGTGGGCCGCGTGGGATCGAAGGTCGTATCGGCCAGCTTTGCGTTGGCATCGTTCGTAAAGTGAAACTGCGGCTGGTCGACGCCTGGGTTCGCCTGGATATATCCGTCGGCAATCGCCTTCTTATAGTCCTTGTACTTCTCGATCGCGGCGCGCACCTCGTCAACAACCGCCTTCGCGCGTTGCTCGTCGCCGGGCTGTTCCGGCCGCTTGGGCGTGATGCACATGTGGTTCGTCATCGCCGCCATGCTCTCGCCCATTACACTCATGCCTTGCATGCCGCCCATGGTGTCGCAGGGATTCCCTGACGGGTCCGTGGTTGTCACCGACATACCCGGCATGTTGCCCATCTGATCGGCCTGTACCGGAGACAACCCCGGCGGCGCTCCCAGCAACAGCACGCTCCCCAATAGCAACGTCAGAGCAAAGGCGCCGTAGAAAGGCACAGTGAACAGCGGCTCTCGCTTGCGGCGCGCTTCCGGCATAGAGAAGTAGACGCGTGGTGGCCGCGAATGCCGTCCGCCGTGCGACAGGGTGATAAGCCTTTGTGCCGAAGCGGCCAGAAGCAAGAGGTTGCAGGCAGAATCCCAAGCCGAGCCGGTTCTGATGCGCGTCGAAGCTGAGCGCCAGCCGACGAGGACAACGCTCTTCAGACCCGCCGGCGAAACCTCGGCGGAACCGAGCTCTGTTAATCCAGGATGGCCGGACAGAGAGAATGCCAATCCGCGAAGCCCTCTCTGTTGACTGGAAAATCACTTCCGGAGGGAGGGTGATAGGCCAGCTACCTGCTTCCATGCGTAGTATCCTCGACGAATCGTTCAGTGATTGAGGGACAGATGTCGAGATCAGCAAAGGTGTTCATCCGATGCGCCGTCGCCCTGGCGCTCGCAGCAATTGTGGACGGCGTGTTGGGACGGCAGCCGTTGTACGCGCAGGCCCCATCGCCGCAGGTCTTGGCCGACGCGCGGACCGCGTGCGCCTCTGACGTGCAGAAGCTGTGCGCCGGCGTACCGTCAGGCGGAGGACGGATCATCGCCTGCCTCAAGCAACACCAGGCAGAAGTTTCAGACGGTTGCAAGCAAGCCATCGCCAAAGCCATGCGAGGCTCCGGGAGGGACGCTAGCCCCGAAACTGTCGCCCCGGGCGCGCCGTCTCTGCCCGAGGCCAGCGCGCCCGCGCCGTCGACGCCCGCCTCTCCAGCGCCCCCGCCAATCTCTGCCAAACATGCGGCGGTCTCCGGTATGGCCGGCCCGGGCTCTTACCTGCTTCTGAAGAAGGCGCAGATCATGGTGAATGACCCTGACTACGATAAGACGCCATCCCCGGCAATTGAAATGCTGATTCCGACCACCTGGGACTTCAAGGGTGCGGTCCATATGTACGCCGGTAAGACAGGCTGTTTCAGCGAAGGTTTTTCAGTGTTTTGGGAAGCCAGTAGCCCAGATGGCGTCACCAAATTCCAAGGGATTCCCAACTACGCCTGGCAATACTCCGACGATCCGCAGGAGTTGCACAGGCTCACCGATCCCAACCGGCGCACGCACACGGGGAATACGACGAACGATCTTTGCCTCGTGTCGAAACCGTTGAACGCAGAGCAATATTTCCGCCAGTTCGTGCTGAGCGACCTGAAGCCCGCGATGACAGTGGTGTCGGTCGAGCTGTTCCCCGTCCTCGAGCAGATCGTGCGCCAACGGCAGGGGCTGCCGTCAGCCGACGCAAGCAACGGCGGCGCGCGCGTCGACGCGATCCGGGTACGGCTCGCGTTTCAGAAAGACGACAAGCCGATGGAGCTCTGGTACTCCGTGGCGCTCGTGACCCAGACCTATCGCGTCGGTCAGGGATTTCTTTACGATCTCCACGCCGTCGGCCAAGTCGCGTTGGGTGCGCCGAAGGGTCAGCTCGATGCCAACGACAAGCTGTTCAAGGTGGTGATCGGTTCCATTCAACCCTTGCCTCGATATACGGCCTTTACGAACAAGTGGATCGCCAGTTACTACCAAACACAAGCCAATAAAGAGGCCGCCATGGACAAAATCCAGGCCGACCTCATCAACTTCGAGACCCAGACGTACTTGAACATGAGCGCCAATGCCCAGAGGGTTTCGGATATTGGCTTTCACGCCACCGACCAGAACCTTCGGGATGTGCAAACCTACCGCGATCCCTCGACTGGGCGCACATTGGAACTGAGCAACCAGTACGGCCACGCCTGGCTCAATGGCGCCAATCAGTACGTGATGAGCGATGACCCTAACTTCAATCCGAACTCGGCGCTTTCGGGAAGCTGGAATGAACTGCAGCCCGTACAGCCGTAACGAGACTCACCGTTGCTTCTTACGCTATTTGTGAGGCCCCGAAACCGCGGCCGACGAAGCCTGACCAAGCCCGTCCACCGGCTCCATCTTCAGGTACGGCCAGGTGATGGGAATCCCCTTCACCTGGAGATCTGGCCACGTGGTCGAGAGTAAGCCGTCCTTCGGAGCACACAACTGCCCGTCAACCGGCTGAAACCTCAGCCCCGGGAACACGTTCTGCGCGACTTGTGTCCCCCGCGGCAGGGGTGCCCAGGTTTCGCGACGAAGGATGACGGACGATCTGCGGATCGAGGGCGGCGTCTCCGAGCCGCACAATCGCTTGTTCCGGCGGAGGCACGAGCACCGTCCGTGAATGAAGCGAGCTCAATCCATTCCATTGTTGGGGCGTCATTCTGCCGAAGTCGCGATTCAGCGCGGTCCACGATGAAGGCGCCTGACCGAAGGGAGTGAGGGGAGCCGCAGGACCTGCCTGACCGAAGCCCAGGGTTCCGGCGGAGAGAATCAGAGTGGAGAAAGCGCAGCGCATGGCACGCGTCCCGTGCAAAAGAGTAGCACCGACTCGGACGAGAAAGCCCTCTCGCTTTGCGAAGAATTTCGCCCGTCGAGCGCACACTGGAACATGAAACTCACAACAGAGAAACGGGGAATCGGCAAGATCGGTCGAATCCCCCTACCCCCCTCCCCCCTCCTCTACACCCACCCCTTCTCCAGACCCACCCCCCTCCCTGCGCCCGCGAGGGCTCAATGTCACGAACCGCAGTGCGGAAATCCGGCTCGCAGATTCCGAAGAATTGCGATCCAATATGAAACGGCCCTGACAAGAAGTCTCTCGTCTTTTCGTTGCAAGATATTCGGCTAGCCACGCGAAGCCGTTGCCTGGATTGCAAGTCCCCGCACCGCAGGTGCCTAATCCTCTTCTTCCTCCACCGGCCGCTTCGCATTGGCCAGAATCTTCTCCGCCACCAGCGCCGGCACATAGTCGTAGTGATCCATCTCCATGCGATAGCTGCCTTTGCCCTGCGTCATCGACGTGAGCTGCGCGCCGTAGGTCAGCATCTCCGACATGGGCACTTCGGCGTTGATCACCGTCGTGCGGCCTTTGGACTCCATGCCTTGCACGCGCCCGCGCCGCCCGTTCAGATCGCCCATCAAAGTTCCGGCAAATTCGTCCGGAGCTTCGATGGCGACCTTCATGATCGGCTCGATCAGACAGGGTTTCGCCTGCTCCATGGCCTTGCGGAAAGCGAGGCGTCCGGCCTTCTTGAACGACAGCTCATTCGAATCCACATCGTGATAGCTGCCATCGTAGACCGTCGCTTTGAAATCGACCACCGGATAGCCAGCCAGATAGCCGCGCGCCGCCGACTCGATAATGCCCTTCTCGACAGCGGGAACGTACTGCCGAGGAATCGAGCCGCCGAAGATCTCGTTGGCAAACTCGAATCCGCCGCCGCGCGGCAACGGCTCCATCTTGATCTTGCAGTCGCCGAACTGTCCGTGGCCGCCTGACTGCTTCTTGTGCCGCCCTTGCGCATCGGCTTTGCCGCGAATCGTCTCGCGGTAAGGAACCTTCGGCGCTTTCAGCGTCACCTCGGCGTGATAGCGCTTCTTCAACCGCGACACGATCGTCTCGATGTGCGGCTGGCCTGCGCCGGCGATCAGGAACTCGTTGGTCTGCGGGTCGCGATAGAAGCGGATCAGAAGGTCCTCTTCCATCAGCTTGTGGATCGCGGGCGCCAGCTTGTCTTCGTCGCCGCGCGTCTTGGGCTCGATCGCATAGGTCATCGCCGGTTCCGGCAAGGCGATCAATTCGACCTGAATGTCCGCGCCCTTTTGCCCCAGAGTGTCGCCGGTGAAGGTTTCGCGCAGCTTGGCCACTGCGCCCAGATCGCCTGCGTGCAGCTCCACCACTTCCACTGCTTTGCGGCCCTGCATCACGCTCAGGTGGCTGAACCTTTCCTGTCCGCGCCGCGTGTAGTTCTCGAGTGTCGCATCGTTCTTGACCACGCCGCTGACAACCTTGAAGAAGGTGATGCGCCCGGCAAACGGGTCGGACATCGTCTTGAACACCATCACGGCTGTCGGCTGGCCATCGTCAACCTTGCGTTCCGCCGAATCGGTCTCGCCGGAACCAGACAGGCCGCCATTCGCCGCTACGGATTGCAACGCCGAAGCGTTCACTGGAATCGGCGCGCGCTCGATTGGCGCCGGCGCGTAAACCTTGATGAAGTCCAGCAGATGATCGGTCGCGACATTCGCTTCGCCGCTCGTGAAGAGCACCGGGAAGATGCGATCTTCGCGAATCGCCTCGTGTAGGGCGGTGATCAGATGTTGCTCGGGAATCGTGCCCTCGGCAAAGTACTCCTCCATCAGCTCGTCTTTACCCTCGGCCACCAGCTCCACCAGCGCCTCGTGCGCCGCCTTGGCTGGCGCGGCAAGCGTCGCCGGAACCTCGCCGATCTTGCCTCGGCCGTCGCCGCCCAGCGTGTAGAAGAAGGCCTCCATCGTCACCAGATCGACCACGCCATGAAATCCGTTCGCATCGCTGATGGGCAGCTGCACCGGCACACATTGCCGTCCCCAGCGCTCGTGCAGGTCATCGATCAGCGCGCTCAAACCGCCTCCGCCGCCCGCCTTCGGGTGGTCCATCTGATTCACCACCACGAAACGCGGCACGTTGGCTTCCTCGGCGTACTTCCACACACGCTCGGTCATCGCTTCGACGCCGTTCTGCGCATTCACCACCACGGCAGCAGCTTCCACCGGCATCAGAGCCGCACGCGCCTCGTGGCTGAACATGTGAAACCCCGGCGTGTCGACCAGGTTGATCTTGACCCCTTGCCACTCGGCAAAGGCGACTGCGTTCTGCATCGTGGTGCCGCGGGCGATCTCTTCTTCGTCGTAGGCAGTGACAGCCGTGCCGTCCTGAACTCGGCCCTGGGTTGGCGTGGTTTTCGCGGCATGCAGCAGAGCGGAAATCAAGGTGGTCTTGCCGCTGTGCGCATGCCCCACTACAGCTACGTTGCGGATCTCACTTCCCTGGTACGTTTTCATACTGCTTCTCCTTTACCTGCGGGAGGGCGGACGCCTTCGGCAGGTTCTCCGCGCGAGAAAGGGCGCGGCAATGCGTGTTGATGGATTGAGAGAGATCATTCGGACGCAGGAACGCCGATGATTGCGGTACGAGCGGCTGGAACGGAGCTTTGGGATCGCAAAGCGGCTGGCACAGGGAACCCGCGATGGCGTCCGTCAGGACGTCAAATCGTCCGAATTTCCGGGCTCGAGGGCCCAGTCTGCCGTCTTCCTCGTCCATGCGGAGAGACTCCGGCAGGCGTCTGCAGGACAGGCTCAAAACCCAGGGGAGTCCGGCCGACGTCTTGCTTTAAGAACACGGATGCTATCACAACCGATATGTGAACGTCCTGTGACAAAACGCACCCGCGGTGTAGCGTCACATGAGGGCCTTCCAGGGGAAAAACCCCACGGCGTGGGTCACCAGTGCAGGACTGGCAGAAGACTCGAATAATCATCGGTCCAGAGCCGAAGGCCAGCTTTTGTTGCTGCGGGCCGGGCGTGAATCGAGACTTGCTGCAGATCGAAGAAGGCCGGGTTGACGGTCACCAGCATCCAGGTCGCCCCGAACTCGCCGATCTCGTCCTTCGGCGGGTTCGAAACGCGTGCGACCTGCATCCCCGCAGCCTTGGCCAGCAGGGTGATGGGCGGTTCCAGGTCGACATGCTGATTGGAGATGTGGAAGGCCAGAATCCCGCCCTGAGCCAGGTGCCTGCGATAGAGAGCGACCGCCTCGGTTGTCAGCAGATGCAAGGGGATCGCATCCCCCGAGAACGCATCGACCACCAGCACATCGAACCGCTGCGGTTCATCTTTCATCAGCGACAGCCTGCCGTCGCCCTCCACAATCTCGACGTGCGCACCTGAGTCGCGGATATACGTGAAGACGTTATTGGCAATCGGCGCCACCGCCGGATTGATCTCGTAGAACCGGATGCGATCGCCCGGCCGGCCATACGCGGCAATCGTTCCGGCGCCAAGTCCGATCACACCGATATTGCGCGGACGGCCTTGACAGCAGAACCGAAGAGCAAGACCGACACCGGAATCCTCGGCGTAGTAGGTCGTCGGCAGATGCCGCAACTGCTCCGTTCCGAAGTATTGCGTGCCATGCTGGATGGTGCCGTTCAGCAGCGTCCGCATCACCGAGCCAGGATAGCCGTGGTTTTGCCGCACACGTAGCGTGCCGTAGAAATTGCGCACCGCCGCAATCGTCTCTCGCTGATAGGCGACGTGCAGCCATGAGACGAGTACCGCCATCATGATGCTGGCTACACCCCACAGCATCCGCTGGTTCCACCCGTCTTTCCACGTCACCGCGAAGGCGAGCAGCGCCGTGACAAGAAATGTGAGAGCGAGATCGTAGTTGAAGCGAAAGATCATCGGGGAAGCAATGCCGATGAGGAACGAGCCCAGCGCGCCGCCGGCGGCAAACAGCAGGTAGAAGATCGTGGATTCGGACGTACGCTCAGGCCGCAGCGCCACCGCTTCGCTGTGGCAGAAATAGCAGGAGACCAGGACCTCGATCAGGAAGAACGCCACACTGATCCGCAGCGGCAGCGAGAAATCGGTCTTCGAGAGCATGTAAGCGAGGCTGCCAAGAAAGATGATCAGCAGACGCGTCACGAGTCCGCGCGCCAGCAGGTGAGGGAACTGGAATGCCAGAATGATCGTCAGCAGATAGACCGCAAGCGGAAGAATCCACAACAGTGGGATCGGGGCGAGGTTCGCTGTCAGATGGCTTGTGACTGCACTCAGCTGCATCGCAGCGCCCATGGGCAGCAGCACCCAGAGCAGCTTATGGCCGAGTGGCGCAGGGGGAGCGTCGGGTTCGTCGGCGGTCGGGGGAGCGTCTGACGCGCTGTGCGCAACGCGGGCCTTTACCGCCAGCACAGCCGACAGCACGGCAAAGACCGCGAATCCGCACGCCCAAACCACCCTCTGCGCGTGCAGCGTGAGCGACGGCTCGACTACGCTGGGATAGAGCCCCAGCGCCAGCAGAGACGCTAGATTTGAGAGCGCGAAGAGCTTATACGGTATCCCGCCCGATTCGACCTTCGTCCACCACACCTGCAGCAGAGGACTCGTCGCTCCAAGCGCGAGAAATGGCAGACCGATCCACGCGCTCAGAGCCAGAAAGACGGTCGTCACCGGCTGGTCCGCCCCGGTTCCCACGCCGTAGCTGTGGATAGCCCATGCCATCGCTGCACACGCCGCAAGCACCAGCAACGCAAAATGCAGCATCCATCGTGGCCGCCGCGACGACCAATGCGCGTAGAGGTACGCCGCGAGCAGGGCCGTTTGAAAGAAAACCAGGCAGGTGATCCAGACCGCAGCCGAGCCGCCCAGCATAGGCAGCAGTTGCTTGGCTGCAATCGGCTCCACAAGAAAGAGCAGAAAAGATCCCAAGAAGATCGCGAATCCAAACAGCCAACGCGTGCCCGTCATCCCATCCTCAAACCAAGACGCTTGTTCGATCGATCTCAGATCCGAAGCACGGATGCTATCACAGCGGTCATCCGGGCATATGGTAGAGTCGGTTTACCTGATACCAAGCCGAGTTCCCCAGGCCGCCGCTCAAAATCTAGCCCTGCAAGAGGTGCGCATTGACTCCTGAGGCGATCGAGAAGCCGGCGAAGGCTCTGTCAGCGGCAGAGGCAGCGGCCCAGGCTTCGATCGGCGCCTCGGCGCAGCGCAAAGCATCCTGGCATCTGCTGCCGATCATCTCCATCGGCTACGGCCTCGCCTACATGGATCGCATCAACATCAGCTTTGCTTCGCTGCGCATGAACAGCGATCTGCACTTCAGCGCGACCGTCTACGGGCTCGGCGCGGGACTTTTCTTTATTGGCTATGCCTGCTGCGAGGTGCCGTCGAACCTGTTGCTGCTGCGGTTCGGCCCCAAGCGCTGGCTGGCACGCATCATGCTCACCTGGGGCATCCTCGCTGCCGCCATGATGTTCGTGCGTACGCCGGTGGAGTTTTATGGACTCCGTCTGCTGCTCGGCATGGCCGAGGCCGGGTTCTTCCCCGGCGTCCTCTACTACCTCACACTCTGGTTTCCCGCGGCCATGCGCGCCCGCGCCGTGAGCCGCTTTTACACCGCACTCCCGCTGAGTTCTTTCGTGATGGGTTCGCTCGCCGGCTGGCTACTTGGCTTGCAGGGCAAACTGGGTTTGGCCGGATGGCAATGGCTCTTCCTCGTCGAAGGATTGCCTGCGGCCTTGTTCAGCTTCGTCATCCTCAGACTGCTGCCCGACGGCCCCGAGCTGGCGTCCTGGCTCACGCCCGACGAAAAATCCTGGCTCAGGCGCCAGCTCGACGCCGACAGTGCCCACGCGCATCTTGGTCACCAGGCCGGCATCCTGCAGGCCCTGCTCTCGCCCAAGGTCTGGCTCATTGGACTCTTCTTCTTCAGTGCGCTGACTTGTAGTTACGCCTATGGTTTCTCCGCGCCGGCCATCCTGCAGGGTGTCACCGGTTGGAATGTCAGCCAGGTGGGGTATCTGGTGGCTTGTTTCGGCGTGGCCGGTGCGGCTGGCATGATCTTTGGCGGCGTAGACTCCGACCGAACCGGAGATCGAGCACTGCATTGCATCGTTCCGTGTTGCGTGATGGCCGCAGGCTACCTTGTCGCCAGCTTTGCGCGACCGTCCTGGCTGGTGGTAATCGCGCTCGGCATCAGTTTTGTCGCATTCAACTCGCTGCAAGGGCCGGCGCTGGCGGTGCCTACCCAGTTTCTCGCTGGGCGCGCCGCTGCTGCGGGCATCGCCGCCATGAACACCATCACTATGTTCTCCGGGTTTGTCGGCCCATACTGGATGGGCGTGATGAAAGACCGAACCGGTGCCTACTGGCTCGGTCTGCGCGGACTGATGGTTCCCAGCTTGCTCGCTGCTACCGCGATGCTTGTGCTGACGCGCAGCCTGGCGCGCAGCAAACCCGCCGTGATAAGCCAGCCGGAGCTTGCGGGCGAGACCGCCTGAGAGCGGAGAATCTGGCACCAATGTTCAGATAGATTGGGAAGGCTTCAGACGCTCGCCGTCGCCGGTAGAATCTCGTCCACATCAACCCATTGCGTTGGGTAGTTGCCGGTGTAGCAGGCCGTACAGTACTCGTTCCCGTCGCCGTTATCGCAACACCTCAACAACCCATCGAGAGAGAGATAGGCCAGCGAGTCAGCTTCGATATAGCGGCGAATCTCTTCGACGGACTGGTTGGCAGCAATCAGGTCGCGCTTCCGCGGCGTATCCACTCCATAGAAACAAGGCGAGATCGTGGGCGGGCAACTGATGCGCAGATGTACCTCGCGCGCTCCGGCCCCTCGCACCATACGTACGATTTTGCGGCTGGTGGTTCCCCGGATGATCGAGTCGTCGATCAGGATCACGCGCTTGCCTTCGAGCAGATTGCGCACCGGGTTCAGCTTGAGACGTACGCCGAAGTCACGTACCCGTTGCTCGGGCTCGATGAAGGTGCGGCCTACGTAGTGATTGCGGATCAACCCGAGGCGAAATGGAATACCCGCCTGCTCGGCATATCCCAGCGCTGCTGTTACACCGGAGTCCGGCACCGGCACAACCACATCGGCTGCCACGTGCGACTCCCGCGCCAACTGTCGGCCCATCTGATCGCGGCTTTCCTGCACCCAGCGTCCGAAGATCCGGCTGTCAGGCCGCGCAAAGTAGACGTGCTCGAAGACGCAGCTCGACTGCGGCACGCCGGTCGCGTACTGGCGGCTTGTCACACCGTCGTCGGTCACCATGACAAGTTCGCCCGGCAAAACGTCGCGTTCGTACTCGGCGCGTAGCAGATCAAAGGCGCACGTCTCGGAGGCGAAGACAATCGTGTCCGGACCATCGGAATTGCGGATGCGTCCCATCGAGAGCGGCCGAAATCCGCGTGGGTCGCGGGCCGCAAAGACACGATCGCGCGTCATCATAACGATCGAAAACGCGCCTTCAACCTGCGAGAGCGAGTCGGCGATGCAGTCCACCAGCGTATGCCGGCCGGAGTGTGCGATCAGCTGCACGATGATCTCGGAATCAGAGGTGGTCTGGAAGTACGCGCCGTCGCGTTCCAGGCGCGCGCGCACATTGCCCAGGTTCACCAGGTTGCCGTTGTGCGCAATTGCAATCAAGCCCTTGGTTGACTCCACACGAATCGGCTGCGCATTCAAGAGGGCGGAGTCGCCTGTCGTCGAGTAACGCGTGTGCCCAATAGCCATCGTTCCCGGCAGCTTCTGCAGCACGTCGTCCGTAAAGATCTCCGAAACCAGGCCCATGCCCTTGATATTGGCAAGGTGGTGGCCGTCGGCTGTCGCGATGCCGGCCGACTCCTGCCCGCGATGCTGCAGGGCGTAGAGTCCGAGATAAGCTTGCCGCGCCGCGTCCGGATGACCGTGCACGGCAACAACGCCGCACTCTTCTCTGAGCTTGTCGGCGCTGCGCTCGCGGCGATCCGTCGCTTCTCGGCTATGCTTGCCGCGCGTTGCAGCTTTCAGCTGCTCAGAGTTGTCGGCGTCGCCAGGAACGCCTTGAAACAGCATGGATGCGCTGTCTGGGCCCTGTGTCATGGTGTCACCTCATCATGCAAGGCAGCTTCGAGCGCCTGCGCCCAAAGGTGTCGCAGTTCAATAAGGGGCGCCGATATCAGAGGCTGGCGATCCACTGAGATCTCCAGACGGTCGCCGCCGGTGGTGCCGATACGCGCGACGAGGAAGTTGTACTCGCTGGCGAGCTTCTCGATGGCTCCTATGTGGCCTTCTGCAACCGTGACCACGACAGTCGACGCGGGCTCCGCAAACAATCCGAAGAGCGGGTGTGCCAGCAGAGACGAGTCCTGATTCACGGTCGCGCCGATCCCCCTTGCGAATGCGGCCTGCGCCAGCGCAACAGAAACTCCTCCGTCCGAAATATCGCGCGCGGAGTGAATCAGATTGCGATCGGCTAGCCCACGCAGCAGTGTATGCAGATCGGCCTCGGCATCGAGATCGAGACTGGGAGGCTTGCCCCACAGCTTCCCGAGGACGGCCATGGCATACTCAGAGCTTCCGAACGCGATCAGCTCCTCGTTTGCCTCCTCGTCGGTCGCGTCCGGAATCGCCTTTGGTTCGGAGGCTGGCTCGATTGCGGGCAGAGGATATTGGCTGATGGGCAGGGGTGCGATGGGAACCGCAAGATTCGGATTTGGTGCCTCGCCGCGCGGAACCGGCCACAGCAACAGAATTGCGTCGCCGCTCTTCTGAAACGCCGCAGGCACAGCCTTCGTTGCGTCGTCGAGAATTCCCACGATGCCAAGAACCGGCGTTGGGTAGATTCCTTCGCCCTTCGTCTCGTTGTAGAGCGACACGTTGCCGCCGGTGATCGGCGTGCTCAGTGCGGTGCAGG
>CAZPEZ010000069.1:0-26603 GCA_964585715.1 uncultured Occallatibacter sp. | reverse complement strand
CGCCGATCTGCGGCTCCTGCCACAAAGACAAGCTGTCCACCTACCGCGACACCTTCCACTCGCAACTCGGTTCACTCGGTGGCTATGTTGAAACGGCCCGCTGCTGGGACTGTCATGGCGCGCACAAGATTCTGCCCGCCTCCGATCCCGCCGCGCCCATCGCGCCCGCGAATCTAGTCGTTACCTGCGGACGCTGCCACGCCGGCGCCAATGCTAGCTTCGTTCGCTACCAGCCGCATGCCAATGCACGCGATCGCAAGCTCAATCCCGCGCTCTACTTCGTTCGCTTGTTCATGAATCTGCTGCTCGCCAGCGTGCTCACGTTCTTTGTCATTCACACCATCCTGTGGCTGGTCCGCGCTCGGTACGACCAGATCAAGAAGAAGTCGGCTGAAGGAGACCACCATGCCTGATCTGGTTCAAACCGCCCAACCATCTCCATCGGCGCCGGCCTCCGAAGGCCGCCACATCATTCGCTTCACCGCCGCGCAGCGCACGCTGCACGCGGTTCTCTTCAGCACGTTCCTGGGTCTGGCTGCCACCGGACTGCCGCTGCGCTTCAGCGAAAGCATCTGGGCGCGCGGCCTTGCTAAATTCGTGGGCGGTTTCGGCGCCATTCTCTTCTTTCACAAGTTCTGTGCCCTCGCCCTCACCATCGCATTTCTAATCCATGTCAAAGACCTCTTTCAACGCGTGCTCGTCAAGCGGGAGAAGGGCGTCTTCTGGGGCGTCACCTCGATGGTCGGCAACTGGAAAGACGTGAAAGACATCTTCGCCCACATGCGCTGGTTCATCGGCCTCGGCCCCAAACCCAAATTCGATCGTTACGCCTACTGGGAGAAGTTCGACTACTGGGCGGTGTTCTGGGGCATGATGGTCATCGGCTTCTCCGGCTACGCCATGTGGTTCGCGCCCTTCTTCGCGCACTTCCTGCCCGGCTGGGCCCTGAATGCCGTACTCGTCATCCACAGTGAAGAAGGCCTGCTGGCAATCCTCTTCATCTTCTCCATTCACTTCGTCAACACGCACCTGCGCCCCGACTCTTTCCCCATGGACATGGTCATCTTCACCGGCGTTGAGAACGAAGAGGAGTTCAAGCACAAACGTCCGCTTGAGTATCAACGCATGGTCGCAGAAGGGAAGCTCGATGCCCGGGTCGGCCAGAAGCCGCAGAGATGGTTCCTCAACTTCTCCCGGATCGTCGGCTTCATCGCTATCTCCGTGGGAGTGCTCTTGCTCATCCTCACGTTGACCGCCTACTTCGGATAGACGTGGAATCAGTCGTTTGCCCGTTCGTGACCCGAATCACAGCGGGGCCACCCGCATTGCGCCCATCGTGGATGCGTGATCTCGGCACGCTGGTTTCTCGCACGCACTGCGGTTCTGCTCCTGCCCTTCTGGGCCTACCCCATCCTGGCGGAACACAAGCTGAAAAACGAAGACTGCCTCTCCTGTCACAGCGACGCCACTCTGACGGAGACAGTGAACGGCAAGCCGCACAGCCTTTTCGTCGACGGCGCCAGATTCAAACACTCCATTCATGGTTCCATGTTTGCCTGCGTCGATTGCCATACCGACGTGAAGTCTCTCGCGCATGAGACTCCGCCTAAGAAACTCACCTGCGACGGATGTCATGCCGACGCCCTCACGGCCTACGCGCACAGCACCCATGCAGAACCCACAGCAACAGGTGCGCCTGCCGCCGGTTGCGCCGACTGTCATGGCTCCGTGCACGAAATCGTCACCGCCGACGATGCACACTCGCCCGTCAATCACGCCAACATTCCCATCACCTGCGGCAAGTGCCACGGCCAGAAGTTCCTCATGGAGTCCAACGGCGAGAGTTCCCAGGCCTTTGTCTCCTATCAGCAGAGCGTGCATGGCCGCGCCGTCGAGAAAGGCTCAACCAAAGCCGCCGTCTGCACCGATTGCCACGGCTCCCATGAGATTCTCGCCGCCAACCAGCAGAACTCGCCCATCTCCAAGTTCAACGTCCCCGCCACGTGTGGCAAGTGCCACAGCGCCATCCAGCAGACCTTCATGGCCAGCATCCACGGGCAGGGAATTGCGCGCGGCAACAACCTCGCCCCCGTCTGCACCGATTGCCACGGCATCCACTCCATCAAGCGGCCCGGCGATCCCAACGCTGCCGTCTCCGAGCGCAATCTCTCCCTCGATGTCTGCGCCCGCTGCCATCAGGGCGTGCGCCTCTCTCAGGAATTCGGCGTCCCAGGCCAGCGCGTCTCCAGTTACATGGACAGCTATCACGGGCTCGCTGTCGAAGGCGGATCGGTCGTTGCCGCCAACTGCTCCAGTTGCCACGGCGTTCACGACATTCTCCCGTCGAGCGACCCGCGCTCTACCATCAATCGCACCAATCTCCAGGCCACCTGCGGCAAGTGTCATAAGGGCGTCACGCAGAAGTTCATCCTCACCCGCGTTCACCTCGAAGATGGTGTTCACTCCAACGACCTCGGCTCTGTTGTTGTCCGCTGGGTCCGCTTCATCTATATCGTCCTGATCGTTGCCGTCATCGGCGGCATGTTCCTGCATAACGCGATCATCTGGCGCAGCAAGGCGATCGCACGGCGCAGAATGCAGAACCCGATGATGACGCGCATGACCGTGAATCAGCGCTGGCAGCATCTCATCCTCCTCAGCAGCTTCATCGTTCTTGTCCTCACCGGCTTCGCGCTCAAGTTTCCGAACTCCTGGTTCGCCGAGATCCTCGGCATGGGCGAGCATCTCCGCAGCATCGTCCATCGCATCGCGGGCGTCGTCCTCATCGCCGCGGGCGTCTACCACGTCTTCTATCTCATCGCCGCACGCGAAGGCCGTCGCCTCATCTGCGATCTTGCCCCGCGTCCGAAAGATGCCTTCGATGCCTTGGGGACTATGCTCTACTACCTCGGTCTGAGCAAGCAGAAGCCCGCATTCGGCCGCTTCAACTACGCCGAGAAGGCCGAGTACTGGGCGCTGGTCTGGGGAACTGCCCTCATGGGCCTTACCGGCATCATGCTCTGGGCTAAAGTTTGGGTCGGCGATCTGTTAGCGCGCTGGTGGGTCGATGTCGCCACGACGATTCACTACTACGAAGCCATCCTCGCCACACTTGCAATCGTCGTCTGGCATTTTTATCAAGTGTTTTTTGATCCCGATGTCTATCCCATGAACTGGGCCTGGTGGGACGGCAAGATGCCCGTCGAACACTACAAGCACGAGCACCCGCTGGATACGGAATCCCTGCCGCCCACAGATGGCGACGCGACTCGTCCAGACAGCGGTTCAAGCCATCAGACCTGAGACCAGGGGGCGCTTCAGTAAGTGGCACGACTGGGTGCCCCATCCTTCCGCGCATGTGCGGAAGGGTGAGAAAGCACGAACCCACAGAGCAGCCTATAGTCGTTCCCAACTCTTCGGAGGGAGCATGGGCCTTCAGGCCCATGAATAAAGCCCAACAGAGAGGCGGGGCTTCAGTCCCGGAATCCGACCGACAACTCAGATATCTGAGGACATTGCCGGTTTCCTACGTCCAATCCGTCCCGCCGGACGTTCACAATGTAGTCTCACTTTCGTCATCAAATGGGTTAACCTGACCGAGCCGATAAGAATCACTCCGGTCCATCCCCCAACCTTCGCAAGGAGCCCAACCCCCATTGCCATCCACCGCCCAACTCGCCGGACAAGAGCAACTCGTCGGGGTCCTGCGCGAGTATAAGACCGAATCGGGCCGCTCCCTGCTGGAGATCGTCGACGAGTCTCCGGTCCTACTGATCTTCCTGCGCCACTTCGGATGTGCTTTTTGCCGGCAGGCTCTCGATCAGGTATCCCAGATCCGCACTCAGATTGCAGCCCGAGGCGCGCAACCCGTCTTCGTCCATCTCGGCTCACCCGAGCGTGCCAAGCTCTACTTCGACTACTACCAACTCTCCACCGTCGAGCGCGTCTGCAATCCCGATGCTTCTCTCTACCAGCATCCGGTCTTCGCGTTATCGCGCATGAACCCTTATCTGAATCTTTTGAGTATGAAGGTATGGAAAGGCTGGCTTTCGGGCACCTTGCGTAAATACGGAATCGGCCGCATCCAGGAAGACGGGCATCAGATGCCGGGCGTGTTCTTCCTCAAAGAACGCGGAATCGTGCGAGGCTTCCGTTACGAGACCATCGCCGACGAGCCCGACTACCTTAAACTCATCGGTCCAGCATGAGAGCCTGCTGCGAACGTGCCGGTCTCCGTCAATAGAGCTGGCAAACGATCCTTTCAGGCATAGCTGACGACGCTGATTACAGCTGCGTGTTGCTCTCCGGTATGCGAAATCAATCGCCCACCGGTGACGCATCGGACAGCTATCGCCTGGACGTCAGTCCTCACACCCGCCACTCATCCGGCCGCCAGTTCTTGATTCGTTCCTTGATCTGTTTGCGATTCAGATTGTGCTCAAGCGCCTGCTTGGCCAGCTCCACCACCTCGTCGTCGCTCGCAAAGCGCAATCCAACCAACTGATCCTCAGTGAGCCGATAAATCTGCGCGTGCCACTCCGCAGGCGCGAGTGCCTGCAACCTGAGCCGCTCTTCCAGCCGGATCACTCGATCCTGCACCTTGAGCGGATACAGTCGAATCTTGAAGATCGGTATGATCACGAAGATCGAGATCGCCAGATACCACGCCGCGAGCCAGTCGGTATGACGCACCAGAGCGATCACAGCGAACACAAGGTTCGCCAGGTAAAGTCCAAATGTGACGATGTGAAAGGAAGGATCGAGCCGACCGTGGTTCTTCAGGCTCTGGGGTGCATCACTCATGCGCAGCCGTCATTTCTCTCAGGCCGGAATGAGCTGAGGACGCCGGCGTCTCCGCAAAGCCGTTCCCAGCGGCGCGTGGGGCCTGTACCTGAGCGCTCTCCGGATTCTCGTCGCGACCGCCCGAGGCTGTCAACGCGGCAAGATTGGCCCGCCCCAGCATCTCCGGATCCTTGGGAATCAGGTGATACCGCCCGCGGACCAGATAGTCCACAAACAGCCCGCCCGCAAGATAAGGATTCATCACCACGATCGGAATCGCATATCCGGTCGTAATCAGCGATTCGGAGATGCTCTTGTTCGATCTGCTCAGGTGTCGATACCCCGGAACCTGCGGGATCTCGTAGACGTTCAGCTCTTCATCGGGATGTTTCTTCGCGTACCGCACCAGCTTGTAGGTGATCTGCTTCGGCGTTGTCATCCCGGCGTCGGGAAAAAAGCTTCGCTTGAACGTCCCGGGAAAGTATTCGTTCAGGATCACGCGCGCAAAATCCGAACAGTTGCTGAACAGCAGCTGGAAATGCGACCGATTCGCGGCGTCGTTCATCTTTGCGATGAATGCATCGTCCTGCACATCCGTCGTATTGAACCGGAACGCGTAGATGCGCCGCTCATATGCCACTCCCACCAGCTCCGTCCATCCACCATGCCAGAAATCTCCTGCCGGCACTTTCTCGCCCAGGCTCAGCAGATGCTGCTCGCAATAGCGGTTGCGCAAGCGGCCGACTAGCTCCTTGTCGGCGCGCACCGGCACCGCATCCGGGCTCTCGACTGAGTAGAGATAGGGGACCAGCGGAATCGCCACCCAGTCCAGCCCATCGATCCCGTCATACCGCGAAACCACCGCGCCCAGCTCGCCGGGCTGGCAGCGCCGGAGCTTCACCGGCGTCTCGGCGCAGACGCGCTCGAAGTAAACTGCAGTGTGTCCCGTGGGATTGACGGTGCCGAAGAACCCGTAGGGTTCCTCCATCAGCAACGCTGCTTGCGCGCGACAATGCGGACCAGCGAACGAGAAAATCGCCGTGGCCATGAGAGCGAATGCCGCCGTGCGTCGAGTGCGCATAGAAGCCATAGTTCTCCTGGTCTCTCTTGAGTAGGACGACAGGTCCCGTGACCGGGTTGTGCCACCGCGCCGGTTCAAATGTGGTTACGCCGGGACCCTGGCCAATTCACTCAGCAGCCCCGCTAAGCAACGCGAAGAATATCGGCCTCCTTATTCCGACCCGTCCAGCGAAGAAATGTTTCTCCGCCGAACCAGGCAACCAATCTGCTGCTGACGCACCTGCTCCGGCTCTGCTACCGTTTTCTCTTCCGGCAAATGCCAACCCGGAAACTGCTTCTACTCCCGCTCGACCTGAGGGCCCGACTTGAAAATCCGTCTTCTCTGCCTTCTTGCCTTGATGCCCGCATGCACCCTGTTCGGGCAGATCACTCTCCCAAAAGTTCTCTCCAGTCACATGGTTGTCCAGCGCGATCTGCCCGTGCACATCTGGGGCACGGCCGCACCCAATCAGGCCGTCACGGTTAGCTTCCGCGGCGAATCGCGCACTGCTCATGCCGATCCCATCGGCCAATGGAGCGTCTATCTCTCGCCGGGCTCCGCCGGCGGCCCGTTCGAACTCACCGTGCAAGGCGAAGCAGAAAACCGCGCTCCAACTCCACCTCCGATTATGCTCAGCGACGTTCTCGTCGGCGATGTCTGGCTCGCCTCCGGGCAATCCAACATGGAATTCCCAATGAGCCGCTCTGCGACTGCCGCGCAGGATCTCCCCAACGCCGGCAATCCGCGCATTCGTCTCCTCATGGTCAACAAACGCGCCTCCGACTACGCCGAAACCGATCTCGACACCACTGGCTGGGCCGTCTCCAGTCCGGAATCGGCCAAAGACTTCTCCGCCGTCGCTTGGTACTTTGCCCGCGACATCGGCGAGCGTGAGCAGGTTCCCATCGGCCTCATCGACTCCACCTGGGGCGGCACAGTTGTCGAGTCCTGGGTTCGCCTCACTGCCCTCGGTGCCGACGCCTCGCTCGCCCCGCTCTTCACCTCCCGTGGCAAGATGACCGATCACGAGGTGGTTGGCCGTCTCGAAGAAAAGGACCAGCAGCGCCAGATCGCCGAAGCCAAAGCCGCCGGCAAGCCCATCCCGCAGTTTCCCTGGCATCCTCCCCTCAACAGCTGGGCGCCTGGGCTGCTCTGGAACGGCATGATCGCGCCTCTCGCGCCGTTTCCCATGCGCGGTGTCCTCTGGTATCAGGGCGAAAGCAACAGCGCACTTGAGCGCGCTCCGCTCTACAACCACATCTTCCGCTCCCTCATTGAAGACTGGCGTCGGCAGTGGGCCATCGGCGATTTCCCGTTCCTCTACGTGCAGATATCCAACTTCAAGTCCACTCCTGCGGAGGACTGGGCTGCACTCCGCGAGCAACAGCGCCGCACCCTCGAGATGCGCAATACCGCAATGGCCGTCACCATCGACATCGGCAACCCCGACGACGTTCACCCCACCGACAAGGTCGACGTCGCCCTCCGTCTCGCGCGCGCAGCCCGAGCCCTCACCTACGGCGAGCCCATCGAATACAACGGGCCTTCTTTCCGCCAGGCGACTCCCGAGGGTCCCACGATTCGTACCTGGTTCGATCACGCCAAGGGACTCACCGCCAAAGGCGGCGACGTCACGGGCTTTGAGGTCGCCGGCGCTGACGGCAAATTCGCGCCTGCCACTGCAAAGATCGAAGGCGAAACCATCGTCGCCTCAAGCCCGAATGTCCCCGAGCCCGTCGCTGTCCGTTATGGCTGGGCCAACAGCCCCCGATGCAATCTCTTCAACGGCGAGGGACTCCCTGCTTCACCATTCACGTCCGTACACGAATAAACAACAAGGGCAGGGACTCGATCCCTGCCCAGCTTCCGTAAGCCCACCCAAACCCCCGTAGGGCTGCTGCATGCAATGCGCCTATCTGATCATCTCCATCCGGTCCGCAGGATAGTTGCAGACTGCGCAGTTTTCGTCTGTATTCTTCTTCGACGTGCACGCGCAGACCGGGCATACGTGGAAGTCATGAGCCGCGCCGATCCACGAGTGCACCTGGTTGCTTTCGACAAGCCGGATCGCCTCCGCATATAGCCGGGCATGTGTCTTCTCCGCCTCCAACGCCCATTGGAAGGAGCGCGCAGCCATTGCATTGATCCGTGCTGAAGCCTCTTCGATAAAGGCGGGGTAGACGTTTGCGATCTCGTGGTTTTCCCCGTCCAGCGCTTCGCGCAGATTATCCAGCGTGTTGCCAACGCGAACGATCTCGACAATCGCCGTCGCGGTACCACCCAAATGTCGAATCGCTCTGGCCTGTGCGTTGGCATGAATCTGCTCCGCGCGTGTCGCAGCGCGAAACAGGCTTCCGACGCCCATCCAGCCCTCCGCGTCGGCCTGGGTCGCGAAGCGCCGATACCGAGCTTGGGCATTCACCTCCCCCTGATATGCGGTGAGGAGGTTCTTGATTGTGATCTCGCTCCCAAAGGAATAGGTGGTCGCCGACATGAGCCCAGACCTCGCAGGCACTTCTTAGATGTAAGTGGACGCCGCATGGTTACGCTGTGACTCGTCGCACATGTCGAAGTAAGCAGATTGATGGTTACGCCGGCGAGTTACCTGTCTTCGACTCCGGATCGCCTGATGTTTTTCCAGTCGCATCGCTCCGTTCATAGCGAATTACCTCGACACGCGAGGTCGCCACGAGCCCTTCCTCCAACATGGCGTCGAGGTACGGAAGCAAACGGCCAATCTTCTCCTCAGTATCGATGACGCTCAGCTGAATTGGCGCATCCTTCGAGAAGGTCCAGTGGCCTTTGCGCCGGATTCGGCTCCCGGACCCGTATCCCTCGATACCGCGGAAAACAATCGCATCGCCAATCTCCAGGTCTTTGCACTTGGCCACAATTGCCTCGTGCAGCGGCTTACCCTGCCACTTGTCGTCCTCTCCGAAATGAATACGCAGCATCCGACCAGCGAACTGCTGTTTCATGGGGTTCCGCTCCCCTCTGATACCTCCTCTGCCCGGTACGCGTACTTGATGATGTCCACGTCTGAGAACACCACCAATCCTTCCGTAACCATTCCATCCACCAACGGCAGAAATGCCCGCAGTTTTTCCTCCGTGTCGATAGCCGATAGCATCACCGAACCTTGTTGAGCTGAATGAAGTATCTTGTCCTTGTGCATCCGCCGGTGCGCTCCGTAGCCGAGAATCCCACGATATACGGTCACGCCTGCAATGTCGTTGGCCCGCATCGCCTCCACCAGCGCCTTATACAGGGGCTTTTCATGCCACTTATCCTCTTCGCTCAGATAGATGCGCATCATCTGCGCCTTGCCTTCGATCTTTAGATGCGGCGCGACAGGTCCCGCCTTGACCGCCTTTGACTCGCGTGCGGGCTTCGCCACCATCGTCTCCTGAATCTCGATCAGCCCCGATCCGGCCATCTCCTCGAGCTTGCCCAGAAGCGAGTCCACCTTCTCCCGCGTTTCGATGAACTCGATCTTGAGCGGAAGATGGTCCGACACCTCGACTAAGTGAGCCGCGTGCATGTGATGATCCGCCCCGAATCCTGCGATGCCCTTCAGCGCCGTCGCTCCTGCCACGCCGCGATAAAACAGGAAATCCAGGATGCTCTGGTAGACAGGCACACCGTGATGCGTCGCGCCCTCGCTCAAATAAATCGTCACCTTCACCGCTTTACCGGATTGCAGCATCGGGTCTCCGCTTCGAACACCGGGGATTCTAGTCCAGCTCAATCGATTCGTCGAGGATTCGGCTCATGAAATCGCGTCTGCCAACACAACTCCTACCCACGTCGCCGCCAGTCCCAGCACAAGGCTCCCCAGTGCATAGAGTGCCGCCACAGCAAAAGCTCCTGCGCGTAGCGTCGACAGAGTCTCCCATTCATACGTGGAAAACGTGCTGTATGCCCCGACGAAACCGACCGGAATCAGGTACCGCCAGGCGGGATTCAGTTCAACGCGCTTGCCCAGATAGGTCAGCGAGAATCCAATGACGATGCAGGCAGTCAGATTGATCGCGAATGTGCCGTAAGGAAAGCGCGTCCCCATGCGGCCTGCCACCGTCGACCCCACCCAGTAGCGCGCCACCGACCCCAACGCGCCGCCCAAAGCAATCAGAAAGTATTTCTGCAATGCCTCTCTCTCCTTGTACGTCTAAGGTCTACTTGCGTCGGTTGCATGAGGGGATTTGTCCCCCATTCTATCCCGTTCCTGTGTCTGCAATAAGCGCCGGTCCGCGAGAATCGGGCCCGTCTCCCAAACGCAGCTCATGCTTGTTCTCCCGCCTCCAGCGGTTTCGGTAGCCCCTGCGATCCATCCACTCCCTCTTTCTTGTGGGGCAGCAAATGGCGCGGCAGAAAAAACGTGTTCGCCACCAATGTCGGCAACACGGCGCTCGCGATCACAGCTGCCACAAGATAGGAATACTGGGCCTGCGTAATGATCTGGTGATTCAGTCCGAACAAAGCCGAGATCGTCCCGAATGTCAACCCAGTCGACATCATCAGCGTGTAATAAGCTCCCGACGCGCCCTCATAGCGATGCGCGCGAACTGCGGGAAAAACCAGCGCAGTCTTCGACAACATCTTCGCCATAAACAGGATCAGCAAAGTCACCGGCGCCGCGATAAGAGCCGGTACGGAAACAAACGAACCAGCGCGGATGAAATAGAACGGTGTGAGCAAGCCAAAGGTCAGCGTGCGCAGCCGTCGAACCAGAAAATGATCTTTGCCTACAACGCCCGCCAGAACCGCTCCGATCATGTAGGCCGGCAATACCGCTTCGCTTCCTGCCCACACCGCCAGCCCACCCATGGCGAAAAGAAGAAACAGAATGTACTTCGTTTCGAGTTCGGAGACGCGGCCGCCGTATTTGTGAAAGAACCAGCGGGTCAGAAAGGGAAGGACCGCGAAGACGCCCACGGAGACTGCGACAAAGATGAGCGTCTTGCCCGTAAAGGGCGAAAAGATCAGACCGAGGGCGATCACAGTTCCAAGGTCGTTGACGAAGCAGGCCGCGAGAATCGCCTTTCCGTATTCGGTGACATTGAAGCCAAGCTCCAACATCACAGCGTAGACAACAGCCACAGATGTCGTGGAAAGCGCCACTCCACAAAGCCAACTCGATCGCAGACTCCAGCCGAGAACAAAATGTCCAATGAACATGCACCCCAAGAAAGGACCGATGAAACCTGCCATCCCCACGATGAGCGCCTCGCGCCACTTGGTTCTGAAAATGGTTGGGTCAAGCTCGGCCCCGGCCAGGAAAGTTAAGACAATCGCGCCGGTTCCGGCCAGAAACGTCACCCACTGTGTGCTGGCGAGCAATCCGCCCGTACCGAGAAAGGCGCCGATGACAAGCTGCGCGACGGTGCCGACGATGATCTCAGAAAGCGCGGTGGCGACCCGAAACCAGATAGCCAGTAGCGTCGCCGCTAAAGCCAGACCCACCCAAAGGGCCGACAGAACCCAGGCGTTTGCCATGGACTCATGCTCCTCAATGCTTTACTCGGGGATCGCGCCGGGATACGACTCCGCAACAGGATTCCCTGTCAGGAGTCATCATCTGTCCGGGCGCAACGGATGGGACAGCAGTTAGGGTGAACTCCATCACCGCTGCCTCAATTACAACGCGTCGGGACGCGTGCCGTCAATCGGAATTCGCACCCTAGCGGCCGTGGACCGAGGTTCAGGCCTCGTGCAAGGCAACGATGGGATCGACCCGCATCGCGCGGCGCGCGGGGATGTAGCAGGCCGCGAGCGCGACGATGGCGAGGACAACTGTGACACTGGCGAAGGTGGGTAGATCGTTAGGCGAGACGCCGTAGAGCAATCCCGCCATGAGGTGAGAGACGATGAGCGCACCGGCGACACCCAGCCCGGCGCCAGCGGCGGCCAGTCCGAGTCCCCGGCGCAGAACCATCTTCAGGATATTGCCTCGTTGCGCTCCCAGCGCGAGGCGAACGGCGATCTCACGTCTCTGTTCATTCACAACGTAGGAAATAGTCCCGTAGATTCCAAGCCCAGCCAACAGCAAGGCCGTGGCCGCAAAAAGCGCCACCATTTCCATCGAGAATCGCCTGACGGAAAGCGAGGTGGAGAGCACCTCACCCAGGGTCTCGGCGTGGAAGACGGGAAGTGTTGCATCGACGGCCTGGACCTGCTCCCGCTCTTGTGCGGATATAGCGCTGGGATCGAGTTGTCCGCGAAGAAAGATGATCACTTCTTTGGAGGCGCGCTGGTACATACTGCGATAGATCTGCGGAATTCCCGCGTCTGCCAGCGACTCTGTGCGGGCATCCGCAATCACGCCGACGATCGTGGTCCAGGCCGGCTCGGCAGAGCTCGACAACCCGCGGGTATCCAGGTGCAAACGGACGCGTTTGCCAATCGGATCCTGATTTGGCCAGTAGGTGCGAGCCGCTGCCTGATTGATGACCGCAACCTGGGGCGTATCCTCAAGGTCCTGGTTGGTGAAAAGGCGTCCGCGCTCGAGCGGCATGCCCAACAGGTGGAAGTATTCGGGCGAAACGATGGGACTCTCGATCAGAGGAGCCTGATTTTCCTTCGTCTCGATGCCTTCCCGATTCCCTTCCTGGATCAATGGCAGCCGGGTGGGATCGCTGTGGCCCAGAGGAAGAGCGGTCTCGTCGCCGACCGCTGCTTCTTCCACGCCCGGCAGGGTTCGGGCGCGACGAAGAATCTCGCGCAGCAGGACCGCTTCCTGCGTGGCGGTCTGATATGGATCCGTCGTCGGATCGTTAGGCCCCGGCAGCCATGTCTCAATGGCCATCACCCGGTCAGGATTGAAGCCGGGCTGCACCGCAAACAGATCCCAGAAACTGCGCAGCAGAAGGCCCGCGGCGACCATCAACACCAGGGAGAGCGCCAATTCCGTGACGACCAGAGCCTGGCGGGCGCGCGAGCGACCAAGTGATCCGCTTGATCCGCGTCCTTCCTGCCTGAGCGTACCGGTCAAATCGAGACGGCTCATGAGCCACGCGGGAGCAAGCCCAAAGACGGTTCCGGCTGCGACAGAGACGACGAGAGCGAACCCGAGCACGCCCCAGTTGATCGATATGTCGTTCAGGTGCGGGAGGCTCTCCGGAATCAACCGCAGCAGGAATTTCCTGGTGAAGAAGAGGGTGGCAAAACCGGCGATCCCGCCAAGCAGGAACAGCAGCAGACTCTCGGTGAGAAGCTGGCGGACGAGGCGCGTTCTTTGCGCTCCCATAGCCTGGCGAACAGCGATCTCACGACTCCGCACACTGGTCCTGGCGAGCAGGAGATTGGCGACATTGACGCAACTGATCAGGAGGACCAATCCTACCGCGCCGAACAGCATGACAAGCGATTGCCGAACATTGCCAACCACGGTTTCGCTGAGCGGAATCAGGCGCACAGTCCATGCGGTTTGTGCCGGATACTCCGCCGGATATTGTTTCTTCAGCGAATCCACCAGCACATCCAGATGCCGCTGCGCCGTCTCAATCGAGAGCCCCGGCTTCAAGCGCGCGATCACCGCACGACTGCGCAGACGTGATTCGCGCAGCGGGGGTGGAAACGGCACACCGGCAAAGCCGGCGCCCAGCCAAAGCTCCACATTCTGCTCCTCGCTGGTTGAGCCCTGATCGCGAAACCCGCGCGGCATCACGCCCACGACGTGATACACATCGTTGTCCAGGCGCAGAGCTTTGCCGAGAATATGCGGGTCGGCTCCGAATTCCCTCCTCCAGAGCCCGTCGCTGAGGACGACCTCGAGGTTATAGCCGGGAGTGGCATCGTGGGGATCGAATGTGCGGCCCAACTGCGCGTCTACGCCGAGAACAGAGAAGTAATTCGGCGTGACCTGCTTGAAGCTGAGACGCAGCGGCTGTGCACTGCCGGTGAGGTTCACGTTTGCGCCGGTGCCTGTAATCGCCGCGGACTGGAATATCCCGGAACTCTCGAGGTCTCTCCACTCAGGGACGGAGATGCCGACGCCCTGCGCGCCTACGCCGGGTAGATCGTCCACAACGCGCACCAGCTCGGAAGGGTTTGGGTACGGCAAAGGGTGCAGCAGCGTGGCGTCGATCACGCTATAGATAGCAGTAGTGGCGCCTATGCCGAGCGCCATGGTGGTGATCGCAATGAAAGAGAATCCGGGAGATCTCAGAAGCATGCGAACTGCGTAACGCAGGTCGAAGAGCAGATTCTCGATCAACGGCAGGCTTTGCTCGCTGTGATACTCCTCGCGGATCGCCTCGGCTGCGCCGAACTTGAGCACGGCTTGCCGGTGCGCTTCGCCGGGCGACATGCCGGCGCGCAGATTGTCCGACCTTTGCTGCGCGAGATGTTCTGCCATCTCTTCGCGCAAGCGCCGATCGTCGTGGTGGCCGGCTGCGAGTTTCGAGAGGCGCACGAAAAACCGTTTCACCGATTTCAAGCCAGATCCTCCCCTTTGGCAGCGAAGAATCGTGCGATGATAGCTGCGGTTTGTTCCCAGTCTCGGGTTTCGGTCTGCAGTTGCTTGTGGCCGGCCCTCGTGAGGCGGTAGAAGCGCGCGCGGCGGTTGTTCTCAGAGGCGCCCCATTCGGAGGCGATTGCGCCTTCATGCTCCAGCTTGAGCAGAAGGGGATACAGCGTGCCCTGATTGACCGCAAGCAGGTCTCCACTGATCTGCTCGATGCGCCGGGCAATACCATAGCCGTGGAGCGGCCCGAGCAGATCGAGGGTTTTGAGGACCATCAGGGCCAGGGTTCCCTGGAGGACGTCGGGCTTTTCGGGCATTGGGGAATGACCTTTTGGTTTCCTACAGGAATGTGCCACAGTACCTTTTGGAAAGCAACAGGAAAGTGACCAACAACCTGAGACATCCTCTGTTTGTCTCGTACAGCGGTTCACGGCGCATGGCGTGCCGCAGGGTGGAACTCCATCACCGCTGATTCCATTGCATCGCGGGTGCGGCGCGTCGTCAATCGGAATTCCCGCACGGCAACACACGCGGGATTTGCGAAGAATTTCGGCGTCTCGGGGCACAATAAGAGTGGAGCAGTTGAATCGCTCCTTCCAGAGCACAGGGAAGAGACCCACCCCCACGGGGGGGGGGCGATTCACTCTTTCTTCGCCTCAGATTTTGCGAAGTATTTCCCATGTTCGTGATCGGCACGGCAAGCAGCGCAAAGAGACTGGCGCAAACAGCCGAGACATATGGTAGTTTAAAAACTACAGAGCGAGATGATCGAGTTCAGGCAGACTGAGACGTTCCGCAAGTGGCGCACACGTCTTAAAGACGAACGGGCTCGCGCTCTGATCGCCTCTCGACTCGATCGTTTTGGCATTTGGAAATGCCGGAGACGTAAAACCGGTAGGGCAGGGAATCAGTGAACTCCGCATCGACTATGGGCCAGGCTACCGAATCTACTTCGTAAGACGTGGCGCCACGATCATCATCCTGCTCTGCGGTGGCGACAAGAGCACGCAGGCCAAAGACATCAAAGCAGCGAAGAGATTGGCCGCCGAATGGAGGAAGTTGAATGGCGAGGAAAACTAAACCGATGAAGCTGACTGCCTATGATCCGGCTGAAGATCTTGGATCGGACGAAGCCATTGCGATCTTCATGGCGGAAGCGTTTCGAACCAACGACGCCGCTTACATCGCGCATGCGCTTGGCGTGGTCGCGCGTGCCAAGGGAATGGCCCAGATCGCCAACCAAACCGGCCTTTCCCGGGAGCAGCTCTATCGCTCGTTCAGTGAAAATGGAAATCCAACCCTGAAGACAACACTCGCCGTCATGAAGGCTCTCGGTATTAACCTGACTACCAAGATTCAGACTGCGGCCTGAAGACTCGCCCGCGGCCCCCAGGCCCGCCGCCGCTTGGACGGCCAGTCCTACGCGTGCTTGCCCTTCCACTCCGCATACGGTCCCTGGAAGTCCTCGATCCCGCTCTCATGGAAGTTCCACAGGCGCGTCGCGACTTCGTCGATCAGGTCGTGATCGTGCGTCACCAGCAGCACCGTGCCCTCATAGCGCTGCAGTGCTATGTTCAGCGCATTGATCGACTCCAGGTCGAGATGATTCGTCGGTTCATCGAAGATCAGAATGTTCGGCTTGGTGAGAATCAGTTTGCAGAACACCAGCCGCGCCTGCTCGCCGCCCGATAGCGCCTTCGTAGGTTTCGCGCCTTCCTCACCCGAGAACAGCATCTGCCCCAGAATGCCGCGAATCTCCTCAATGTGGGCCGCCGGATTCCAGCGATGCAGCCATTCGGCCACCGTCAACCCATGCTCGATCGTCGCACCCACATCCTGCGGGAAATAGCCAACCTGCGCCTCATGTCCCCAAAAAACAGTCCCGGAATCGAGCTCGAAATCCCTATCCGCTAGGCCCGGATAATTCGCCAGCAGCGACTTCAACAACGTCGTCTTGCCCGCGCCGTTACGGCCCATCAGGCAGATCTTCTCCCCGCGTAGCACATTCGCGCTGAAGTCGTCGATGACCTTCAGATCGCCATAGCTCTTGCGCAGATCCTTGAACTCCAGCACATGCCGTCCGCTCGGCCGCACCTGGTCGAACTTGATAAACGGCCGCTGAATGTTCGACCGTGCCAATTCGTTCGTCTGCAGCCGCTCCACTTCCTTGCGCCGGCTAGTCACCTGCGACGACCGCGTGCCCGCCGCGAATCGCGCAATAAACTCGTTCAACTGCGCAATCTTTTTCTCGCGCTGCGCGTTCTGCGACTCCAGCGTCGAGCGCACCTGCGTCTTCGCCATTACCATGTCGTCGTAGCCGCCCGTATAGGTGATAATCGTCTGGTAGTCGATGTCCGCGGTATGCGTCGTCACGCTGTTCAGAAAATGCCGGTCGTGCGAGATCGTGATCAGCGTGCCGTCGTAGTTCAACAAAAAATCCTGCAGCCAATGGATCGAGTCAAGATCGAGATAGTTTGTCGGCTCATCCAGCATCAGCGCCGCCGGCTTGCCAAATAGCGCCTGCGCCAGCAGCACCCTCACCTTCTGCCCGCCCTGCAATTCGCCCATCTTGCGCTCGTGCAGATCTTCGTGGATGTCCAGGCCATCCAGCAGCACCGCCGCATCGGCCTCCGCGCTGTAGCCATCCTCGTCTCCGATGATGCCTTCGAGCTCTCCCAGCCGCATGCCGTCCTCATCGGTCATCTCGGCCTTCTCGTAGATCTTGTCGCGCTCCTCCAGTGCCGCCCACAGCGGAGCATTGCCCATGATCACCGTGTCGATTGCGCGATACGCATCGAACGCAAACTGATCCTGCCGCAGCACGCCCATCTTGCGCGGCCGCACCACATTGCCCTTCTGTGGATCGAGCTCGCCAGTCAGAATCTTCATGAATGTCGACTTGCCCGACCCGTTCGGTCCCGTCAATCCGTACCGCCGCCCCGATGTAAACACCGTGCTCACTTCCTCGAAGAGCACCTTCGAGCCGTAACGCATCGTCACATTGCTGACACTAATCATCTGTTCTGTATTCCTGATTCGCGGACCGCAGCCCGCCTCCGGCCGAGCCGGTCACGCAAAATCCATGTTGGATTAATGAAATGAGGCCGCGCGCATGGGCAGCCTGCAAGATCGATTCCGCTCTCATTGTCTCATAGCGCCGCGCAAACCTCCGGCCTTCAGCAGCCCTCCGGCACTCGCCTATAATGACCCCATGCGTTGGTCTTGCTTGGTGCTCGCGCTCGCCCTGCTGCTGCAGACGATCTCTGCGCCGTGCGCGACCCGCTGCATGCTTGTTCACTCGGCAGATTCACACCGCTGCTGCCCCTCGGATCACAGCGGCATCCAGGCAAGGTCGTGCTGCCCGGCAACAGGGACCGACGCTCTCCCGTCCTCTGAACAGCAACGATCCTCTGCACTGCTGTCCGATACGGCCTTCTCTTCCGCAGACCACTTGCACCTGGCCGCCTTCCCCACACGGTCCCGCGTCCTCCATCGCGTCTCCGCGCGCTCTCATCCAGCATCTCCTCCCCTGATCCTTCGCGTCTGATCTCCCCCGCACGTCGAAATCCTGAGCTGCTCTTCGCACAGCTTTCCATAATGTCGTGCGGGTCACCGCCGGAGGTCTCCTTGCCGCATCGTCTTTTTCCGTTCTTGCTTCTGCTTGCCACTGCTCTCGCAGCTCATGCCCAGATGTCCATGAGCATGGGCGGTCCTGCGGACTCTTTCTCTGCCAATGTCCGGCGCCACGACGGCTCCGGCTCCGATCTCGATCCCGCCTCCGGCACAACCCCCATGCTGATGCGCATGACCAGGAACAACTGGATGCTCATGCTCCACGGCAATGCCATCGCTGCCGAGCAGCAACAAACCGGCCCGCGCGGCCACGACAAATTCTTTTCCGTGAACTGGTTCATGCCCATGGCCCAGCGCACGTGGGGCCCAAATCAACTCACGCTGCGTACCATGCTCAGCCTCGAGCCCGCCACCATTACCGGTCGCTACTACCCCGAGCTGTTTCAGCAGGGCGAAACCGCCTTCGGCAAACCCATCGTCGACGGCCAGCATCCGCACAACCTCTTCATGGAGATTGCCGCCCTCTACGATCGTCACCTTGGCCCGAATCTGCTCGCGAGCATTTACGTCGCTCCAGTCGGCGATCCCGCCCTAGGCCCCGAAGCCTTCCCGCACCGACCCTCCGCCAGCGAGAATCCGCTCGCCCCTCTCGGCCATCACCTCGAAGACTCCACCCACATCGCCGACGACGTGGCCACTGGAGGCTTCTCCTGGTCGCACAACCTAACCGGCATTCGTCTTGAAGCCTCGGGCTTCCACGGGCGCGAGCCCGATGAGAATCGCTGGCACATTGAAGTGGGTTCCGCCGACTCATGGGCCGCGCGCGTCACCATCGCACCCAGCCGGGGATGGGTTGCGCAATACTCTCTCGGACATCTGCACTCGCCCGAAGCAGTCCACCCACGCGAAGATGTCTTGCGCCAAACCTCATCCGTCAGTTGGCATCACACGTGGCCCTCAGCGGCCATCGACGCGACCGCCATCTGGGGTCGCAATCACACCATCGCCACCACGGAGAACGCCAACGGCTATCTGGCTGAAGCCACTCTGCACATACAGGATCGTCACACCGTATGGACGCGCATCGAGAACGTCGATCGCACGACCGACCTGCTCGGTCCCGCCGCGCCGCCCGAAGAGAGCGTCATCGGTCGCGTGCAGGCTTACACCGGCGGCTACGCCAATCGCATCTGGGCATGGTCCGGCGGATCCACCGAGTTGGGCGCGCAGCTGACCGGATACACCACGCCGTCGAGCCTGGTGTCGCTCTACGGCTCGCACCCGGTCGGCGTTGCCGCGGTATTCAAGATTCAGTTCGGAAAGGAAGAGAAGTGACTAGCCAATGAGCGCTGTCGTCACAAAGTTCACCACGAACGCCGCGCCATACGCCAGCACCAGCATGTAGAGGAACTGAATTGCCGGCCATTTCCAGCTATTCGTCTCGCGCCGGACGACTGCCATGGTGGAAGTGCACTGCATCGCAAACGCGAAGAAAATCATCAGCGCGAGCGCTCCGCCCAGCGTCATGTCGTGATGCAGCGCCGTCTGCAAATGCATCGACTGCGTCTCAGGATCGGCTCCGTAGAGCGTACCCAT
Source organism: uncultured Occallatibacter sp. (assembly GCA_964585715.1). Classification (GTDB taxonomy): domain Bacteria; phylum Acidobacteriota; class Terriglobia; order Terriglobales; family Acidobacteriaceae; genus Telmatobacter. The sequence continues at coordinate 7,128 of CAZPEZ010000069.1, read as the reverse complement.
CGTGCTCACCATCACCTCGCGCGCCAACACACTCGACAAGAGGCCGATGCCGATCTTCCAGTTGAATCCCAGGGGCGCAATCGCCGGCTCGATGAAATGACCCAGCTTTCCGATCATGCTGTCGGCCAGCTCCGGAGCCGCCCAGGTCTGCGCGCCCGCCCCGCTGCCCACATGAATCGGCGGAATGTGCGCCAGCACCCACAGCGCCAGCGTCACCATCAGAATCACCGTACCCGCATTGTGCAAAAAGATCCGCGACCGGTCCACCAGCCGAATCGCCAGCGAACGCACCGTCGGCATCCGGTACTGCGGAAGCTCCAGAATGAACGGCGTCTCGCTCGACTTCAGAATCGAGCTCTTCAGCACCCACGCCGTGGTCATCGCCGCAACAAAGCCCGCAACGTAGAGTCCCAGCATCACCAGCGTGCGCAGCCCCAGAAATCCGTGCAGATAGGCAATATTCGGAATGAACGCCGCGATCAGCAGCATGTACACCGGCAGCCGTGCCGAGCAGGTCATAAACGGCGTCACCAGAATCGTCGCCATGCGGTCGCGCTTGTTCTCGATCGTCCGCGTCGCCATGATCGCCGGCACGGCACACGCGTATGCCGACAACAGCGGAATAAATGCCTTGCCATTCAGCCCCGTCGTCCGCATCACCCGATCCGCAATCAACGCCGCGCGCGCCAGATAACCTGAATCCTCCAGCACGCCAATAAACAGAAAGAGCAAGAGGATCTGGGGGAGGAAAACCAGCACCGACGAGATGCCCTTCCACGCTCCGTCCAGCAGCAGCGACTGAATCCATCCCGCCGGCAGTATCGGCCGCACCAGGTTACCGGCCTTCGCCAGCACATCGCCGAATCCGTCCGACAGCGGCTGCCCTATCGCGAACACCACTTCGAACACGCCGATCACCACCACCAAAAAGAGCAGCGGTCCCCAGATGCGATGCAACAGAATGTTGTCCAGCTTGCGGCTGCTCTCCGCAGACAGCGGTGCGCGATAACCTGTTCTCCGACTTACCTGCGCGGCCCACGTGTGCGTGCTGGCGGCATTGCCCAGAACCGGCAGCGTCAAGCGCTGTTCCGCCTTCTGCGCAGACCGCGGCACCGCGCACTGATTCAGAAACAGAGGAATCGCATCCAAACCCGAACCTTGTACGGCGCTGATCTGTGCCACCGGCGTGCCCAGCTCGCGGGCCAGCTGCAGCGAGTCCACTGCGCCGCCGCGCGACTCCATCAGGTCGCTCATGTTCAGCAGCACTAGTGTCGGCAGCCCGAGAGCAAGCACCGGTGCAGCCAGCATCAGTTGGCGTGTGAGATGCAGCGAGTCCAACACCAGCAAAACAGCGTCCGGCTTCGGCGTGCCGGGCATCTTGCCCTTCAAGACATCGACTGCCACCCGCGCGTCCTCTGAATACGGAGTCAGCGAATACACACCCGGCAGGTCAATCAGAGTCAGATCATCGCGGTTCACACCGGCCATCAGGCCCATGCGCTGCTCCACTGTCACGCCCGGATAATTGGCCACCTTCTGCCGCAGCCCAGTCAGCCGATTGAACAGTGTGGATTTGCCTGAGTTCGGCGGCCCAATCAGCACCACCGTGCGCAGCGTCCCCTCGGGGGAAGGTGCCGCAGGAGGGACAAATTCGGGTGTTTCGCAGCAGGCGTTCATCGCACGGCCTCGGCAAGCGCCCGAGTGTCCTGTTTCGATACATCGGCGGCGTTCATGTCGCGTACACGGATGGCCTTCGCCGTCTCCACGCGCAGTGCGATCTCCATCCCGTCGATTCCATAAACCGTGGGATCGCCCGCCGGCGCCTTGCGCAGAGCCGTCACCTGCGCATTGGGCACAAAGCCCATGTGCATCAAATGGTTCTGTACGGATTCAGGCAGATCGAGGCCAACCAGCACCCCGCTCTTGCCAATCTCTAGCTCACTCAGCACACTCAACCGCCGGACCCCCGCGGGTCGCCGAAACGGCAAGACCCTAAAACTACGACCGGAATAGTCGGGATTTAGTATACGACCATTTCGGTCTGAGTTGCAAACCCCAGCAGACGAACTCTCTACCATCCTCTGAGCCATCGTCCGACCCCCCTGCGAAGAGTTGCCCATGGCCTTACGGCGCGCTCTTCACCTGACTGCCGGTGACTCGGTTCTTCCCTCATCGGCGTGCCGCACTATTCTTATCAACGAGTGAATCGCAGCGATGTGACTTGGATCACTTTTGGGCGCCTCGCGAAGCAGGAAATGGGTGCCCCATCCAAGCTCCTCTTGGGTGGGAAAGCAATGCCTCTGTGCTCTCGGTAATTCGGTGGTGACACGGCTTCGCAAACCTCCCATGGGGAGCGGAGGAAAATAGCCCAAGGGGCCCCACGGACAGCCGGGTCCCCAGCAACAGGTCCAAGTCGCTGGGGTGGAGATAGGTCCTAGTCTGTGGGGCGGAGGGCAAGCGAAGCGCAGCCCTGGATAGAAAGAATGATGACTTTGCCGCCCCGTAGGGCGCGGCCGGAAGGACCAAAGATGACTATCGACGACTTCAAGACGACGTTGAACGAAGCGGCTCCACCTGCGCATCTGCGCCCACCCCTCGCCGCTCTCTGGTGGGATGCGAAAGGCGACTGGGCCCAGGCGCACAGCATCGTCGACTCGCTCGACACGCCGCACGCCATGGCCGTTCATGCCTTCCTGCATCGCAAAGAAGGCGCCGAATGGAACGCCAATTATTGGTATTCCCGCGCCGGCCGCAGATTCCACCGCTCCACGCTAGAGGCTGAGTGGGAAGCCCTCGCGCTAGGCCTCCTTGCATCGGCCTGATAGACAGTTCGAAGAAGCACGTCGTGCGTGGCTCCGGATGACCTGAAATCCGGCCCTTGCCGTTCTTCAGATCCCTGCGTACCAGGAGTATCCGTAATCGGGATCGACGGAACCCTTGCCGCTGCCGAACTTCTTAATGTCGTCGGTTACCGTGATATGCGTGAGGTACTTTAAGCTCTTGTATCCAAGCTGGCGCGGCACGCGCAGTCGAAGCGGCCCGCCGAACGGCACGGGAAGATCCCCATCATTCATCCCTAAGGTCAGAATCGTGTCCGGATGCATCGCGTCAGCCATATCGATACTCTCCCACAAGCCCTTTTCAATGGCGTAATAAACCACATAACGCGACTGGGGCAGCACGCCCGCTTCGCGCAGAACCTCTGAGAGCGGCGTCCCAATCCATTCGGCGATGTACGACCACCCCTCCTCGCATGCGACTTCGGTGATCTGGCTGTGAACCGGAAGGCTGCTGAGATCGGCGATCGAAAGCGACATTGGCTGCGCCACGGTACCATCCACGAACAGTCGCCAGTCTCTGAATCCTCCGGCCCGCAGCCGCTTGAACTCATCCGTGGGCGGCGCAACTTCATTCGCAAACGGATTCTTCGAGATCATGCTGCGTGGGAATTCGCGCGCCGGCGTGCGTGCGGTCAGAAGCCGTTGGCAGGCATAGGTCAATGTTGCGCCCGCTCCGTAGAGTTCCCCGCTATCCGGCGGGATCAGTCCATAGCGCGTTGCCAGGCGCTGCGCCACGGCCAATCCTCCAACGCTGGCCGCCGCGGCCACGCTTCCGTAGATCAGCTTGCGTCGTGAAATGGGATTCAATCGCCCTCCTTGGAATCGCGCATGTGACCCGTAATCATCGCCCGTGTGCGGCTCCAGAAGCCCGACCGGGCCACCATCGTCACGTGGACGATGAGGAAGAGCAGGAGCAGCCACGAGACAAAAAAGTGAATGGTCCGCGCAGATTGCCGGCCTCCGAGCAGCGCGGCTGTCAGCGGAAACACCGAGGTAAATGAAGGCGACATGGCCAGCCCCGTCCAAATGATGAGCGGAAAGAGCACGAAGATCACCCCCAGATATGCCGTTCGCTGCAGCACGTTATAGGTGTTTGCTTCCGTGCCATCGGTTCGCTTGCGGCCCCTATACTGCGCGAGGCGATCCCAGTAGGCGCGCCACGTCCAATCCCTTCGCCGCGGAACGAGATTCTCGCGGAAATGCCCGCTCCAGAGGCCAAAGATTCCATACACAAGTCCGGCGAACACAACAACCCACGCGGCTTCGAAGTGCAAATTGCGGCCCCACCCGTTCTCATCGGTCAGCACATATCCGTACCTCGTAGGCACAGTGTCACGCGAAGCTGGAATGGGGACGACGAACAAGGGGCGTGTGTTTACGTTCCCGACTTCGCCCCAGTAGAAACGTGGGTGCGGAATGACGATCTCGCCGCCGGAGATGAGCAACGCCACGAAGGCGATGAATGTGACCCAATGCGTCACGCGCACAACTCCGGCATGACGGCGAGTTTTGGTCTTTTCAAGCTGGGAAACCGCGGACACGCGGCCAGACTAGCACACCCCGGCTGCGACGCTGGGACTCGTTAGTGGGTCAGTTTGAAGCTGCCCCGCTACCTGGTACTCTAACTCTCCATCCTTGAGTAATGAACGGACGACCTACCGGTGATCTGCTCGCGGTTATCCCCTGGAAACTTATTGACCTTGATGTCTCACGATTACCGCGCACTGGAATCTGCCCAATCGCGAATCGGGCGAGTCTCAGAAATTTTGGCGCGATCGTTTCCATGGCCTGCGCTTATACTCCCCGTGTTCTGCAATTCGCTCTGAACCTGAACGTCTAGCCACGATATCAACCTGGGCGTGCAGGGTCCTTTATGCCGGAACGCACAACTCTGCTCGCTTCTGGAGGAATCATGCTCAACTTCGCGAAATGTCTAAACACGAGTTTGGATAACGTCGAATCCAATCACGCGGAACGAATCGACGCGTCCCGGCGCGACGTAATGAAGGGTCTGGCCTTCGCTGCAGTGGCGGGTGGATTGAGCCAGGCGGTCAAAGCCGACGCTGCGGCGGCTGGCGCAGATGCTTATCCGACGCCAATTCTATCGACCGGCGCAACCGTGCATGCAGCCGACACCAACCCTGTCGTTGAGACCGCGTACGGCCGCATTCGCGGCTATGTCCGCAGCGGAATCTACGCCTTCAAGAATGTTCCCTATGGTGCGGACACTTCAGGCGCCAACCGCTTCATGCCTCCGCAAAAGCCCACACCGTGGACCGGTGTACGGCCCTGTCTCTACCACGGCTACGTTTCACCTCAGGGGCCCCGAGGCGGCTGGAAGAACAATGAGGAGTCATGGCTCTTCTCCTGGGACGACGGCACCCAAAGTGAAGACTGCCTCAACCTGAATGTCTGGACGCCGGCTCTCGACGGCGGAAAACGGCCGGCCATGGTCTGGCTGCATGGCGGAGGCTTCTCCGCTGGTTCCGCAACCGAACTGCCATCCTACGACGGCGAGAGCCTAGCCCGCCGCGGGGTTGTGCTGGTCAGTGTCACTCACCGGCTCAACGTCTTCGGCTATCTGAACCTGGCCAGCTACGGCGATAAGTATGCCCTCTCCGGTAATGTCGGCATGCTCGACATTGTCGCGGCGCTTGAATGGGTGCGCGACAACATTTCCAACTTCGGCGGCGACCCGAGCCGTGTCACCATCTTCGGCCAGTCCGGTGGCGGAGGCAAAGTGACATCGTTGATGGCGATGCCAGCGGCCAGGGGACTCTTCCATCGCGCTATCGTCGAAAGCGGCTCCTTGCTGACCTCAGCCACAATGGAGAGCTCAAGCACCCTCGCCGACAAGCTTCTCAAACAACTTCAGGTCAGCGCTTCCGACGTGGACAAGCTGCAGCAGATGCCCTTCGACGATTTGGGAAAAGCCGCTCGTGATGTCACTCAAATGCGCATCCCCGCTTCGGGTGTCATCGATTTCCGACGTATCGGACGAAACCTCGGCTGGTCGCCCGTCGCCGGCAATGCCGCACTGCCGAGCCAGCCCTTCGATCCGGTGGCGCCGGAGATCTCCGCCGCGGTTCCCATCATCGTTGGCAACACAATCAACGAATTCGTGAACGGCATCAACAAGCCCGATGCTTTCAAGATGACTCAGGAGGAACTCCAGACTAACGTCGCGAATATCTACAAAGAAAAGGCCGGCGACGTAATCGCGACTCATCGCAAGAGCTTTCCCAACGCCAACAACTTCCAGCTTTGGTCTGTCATCGCAACCGGCGGCGTTCGGGCTACGGCCCTCGAACAGGTGCGGCGCAAGTCCGCGCAGCACGCGGCTCCGGCCTACCTCTATCGGTTCGATTGGCAGACACCTGTACTGGACGGCCGGCCAATGGCGTTTCACTGTTCGGAGCTGGCCTTCGTCTTCGACAACACCGCGCGCTGCGAGAACATGACCGGCAATAGCGCTGCGGCACGCGCCCTGGCCGCAAAGATGAGCGAGGCGTGGGTGCATTTCGCAACCAGCGGCAACCCGAATCACGCGGACCTTCCACATTGGCAACCCTTTGATCCATCGACCAACGGCACTATGGTCTTCGACAACGAGTGCACCTTCCACGAACATCTCGATGACGACTGCCAGAAGGTGATCGCCCTGAGCTGAGACGGCTACAACGGACTCGGATCCGCACAGACTAACGTGCGGAGTCCCCTGCGCCCGAACAACGCGGTTGATCCGCCAGCTGATCGATTCCGGCCCGAAGATGCCCGCGTTTGGATCAGCGACCCGCCGATCCACATTCGCAAGCAATGCCTCAAGGTCGTTACGGGTGACAAGATCCGCGCTCTCCGTGTTCCGATTCATCTCCATCGCCTCGTTCGATCTTCCCAGATTCGTTCCTTATGCGGGACTCATGCCCGATCGCCCAACATTGACCCGATCCCAAAGCCGTCGCTTTGACACCCCATCAAACCCACACTTCGCCATCCGCGATTCCGTCCCGCATTGTGACTCGCCCGATTCCTCCATGTGTCTCTCATCACAGCGACCCACCGCCGCTCCGACGAGACTCACGGTAGCGATTTTTTTGAGTTTCTCAACGACGGGATCTCCCCGCGGAAACCCCGCGCACGTGCGCAGTGAGGCAAAGCGAAATGAGTGAAGTAAAGACAGTCATTATGGATGGCAACGAGGCCGCCGCCGCCGTTGCCTATCGGCTCTCCGAGGTTGTCGCCATCTACCCCATCACCCCCTCGTCGCCGATGGCCGAGTGGGCCGATC
>CAZPEZ010000068.1:0-27150 GCA_964585715.1 uncultured Occallatibacter sp. | reverse complement strand
AGGATGTCGGGCACGATGAAGATGCGCTTCTCGGCGAGGATCTCGTCGGCCACCGCGGTGGTGGGGCCGTTGGCGCCTTCCACGATGATGCGCGCCTTGATTCTCTCGGCGTTGCGGCTGGTAATGACGTTCTCAGTGGCGGCGGGAATGAGGATGTCGCAATCGGAAACGATCAGTTCCTCGGTGGGAGTGGCTTCTGCACCGCGGAAGCCGAGAATGGTTTCATTGCGGTACTTGTATTCGCTGAGCTGGTGCACGTCGATGCCGTTGGGATTGAAGAGGCCGCCATCTTTCTCGGCGATGCCGACAATCTTGTAGCCGTGCTCCTGCATGAGGCGGGCGGCGTTGGAGCCGACGTTGCCGAAACCCTGAATCACGACGCGGCAGCCCTCGATGGGCAGGTTGAGATAGCGCAGGCTCTCGTCGCAGACCACCATGACGCCGCGGCCAGTGGCCTCGACGCGGCCGCGCGAACCGCCTATATTGAGCGGCTTGCCGGTGACGACGCTGGTGACAGTGCGGCCCATGTGCATGGAGTAGGTATCCATGATCCAGGCCATGGTTTGCTCGTTGGTGTTGACATCGGGAGCAGGAACGTCTTTCTCGGGTCCGATGAAGTCGATGATCTCGGCCGTGTAGCGGCGGGTCATGCGTTCGAGCTCGCCCCTACTCATGCGGTGCGGATCGCAGATGACGCCGCCCTTGGCGCCTCCAAAGGGGATGTTGACGACTGCGCACTTCCAGGTCATCCAGCTGGCGAGGGCGCGCACTTCGTCGAGGGTGACATCGGGTGAGTAGCGAATGCCGCCCTTGGCCGGGCCGCGCGCGATGTTGTGCTGTACGCGGAAGCCTGTGAACATTTCGATGCGACCATCATCCATGGTCACGGGAAAGTGAACGATGATTTCGCGCGCCGGAGTCCGAAGCAGCTTCCAGAGACCCTCGTCGAGATTGAGCTTGCGTGCCGCGAAATCGAACCGTGCGCTCTGGGCTTCCCAGGGATTGATCTCCTGGTCTAGGGTCACGGTTTGTGTAGCGAGTGCCATACGTTTCTCCAATTCATTTTGCGGGCGGCGAGTCCTCCGTTTCGACGGATGCATCGCCCTCACGGATGGGCGTAACAAATGACCCTGGTGCGCACACACCAAGTCCTCGCCAAGCGGCGGCCTTCCCTACAGGCCGAGGCAGGCAGGAGCCCAAACCCATGTGAGTCTAGGCCCGCTGGGAAACGGCGTCAAGCCTGCCCGACACAGGGTGGCATCCTTTTGGAACCTGTCTGGGAACCCCGAAAGCCGCAGCTCTGGAGAAGGGAGTTTCGTCCAAATTAAGAAGCCGAGCAGTGTGCTTTCTCGGCCTTGAAAGACGCCGGGCAGGTTACCAGAGGATGCTGAGAGAGGCCTGAAATGCTCAAACTCGGGCACTGCGATTCTGCCTGTAAGCTACACTCAGCATAGCTCTTGCAGCTTGTTGCGTGATGTGTTGGTCTCTCACCCGAAGAGCCTGGATGTGCCCGCGGAGCGGGGAGAAGCGATGGCAAACGCCTATAGAGTCCTCGTTATCGACGACGATCACGTGGTTTGCGAGCTGGTCTCTGCCCTGGCGGCGACGATGGGGCTGGACTGCGACGTAACCGGGGACTCCGCCGACTTGCTGGACTCTGTATCTCCTTCGACATCTCTGATTCTTCTTGACCTGATGATGCCGGGAATGGATGGCATCGAAGTTCTGCGACTCCTCGGCGAGCGAAGATGCGGGGCGCGGATCCTGTTGATGAGCGGGATGGACAAGAGGGTGCTGGAGACGGCCGAAAAGCTGGCGCAAAGCCTGGGGCTTGCCGTAGTCGGTCATCTACAGAAGCCGTTTGCGCCGATGGAACTCAAGAGCGTGCTTGAGTCGGTTGCGGCGATGGAAGCCCCGCGCGCGGTAACGACGATCCCTGCGATTGCGGTGTCGGACGATCAGATTCGAGACGGTGTCGAAAAGGGCGAGTTCCTGAATTACTACCAGCCACAGATCGACCTGCACACCAGCCAGGTGATGGGCGTTGAGGCACTGGCCCGCTGGCGGCATCCGGAACGCGGTGTGGTTCTGCCGGAGAGCTTTCTGCCCAGGCTGGATGCTTTGGGATTGATGGACGAATTGTGCTGGAAGACCGCTGAGCTTGCGGTGGCCGAGGCCAGGCAATTTGTCCGGCAGGACGGCAAGCCGCTTCGGCTCTCGATCAATGCAACCATGCGGTCGCTGATTAAGCTTGAGTTTCCGGATGCCCTGTTGGCGCTTGCGAAGAGATACGAGTTCCCGGCGGACAGGATCACCGTAGAAATCACCGAGTCGCGCTTGATGAATGAGATGTCGCACACACTGGACGTGCTGACGCGGCTGCGCATGAAGGGCTTTCAGCTTTCCATCGACGATTTTGGCAGCGGCTATGCGATGATGCGTCAGTTGCAGAATGTGCCGGCAACGGAGCTGAAGGTCGACAAGAGCATTGTCGAACGAATGCACGTGAACGACAGCGACCGGGTGATGGTGGAGAAGATCGTCGAGATGGGGCACGAGCTGAAGATGACGGTGGTCGCCGAGGGTGTCGTGAATCAGGCGCAGTACGACCTGCTGCGGGCCAAGGGCTGCGACGGAGCGCAGGGGTACTGGTTCAGCCATCCACTGGCGAGTGAGGCGTTGAAGAGCTGGCTGGCTACGCACGAAATGCGGTAGCGTCTCGCGCCGTCGGGCGCCACGCCGCGAGCGCTCGAACGATACACTGTGGCTGTGAAGGCCACTGAAGAACAGATCCACCCCAGCCGCAAGGAATTTCTGGCGCTCGCTAAGGCGCATACCCTTGTTCCCGTCTATCGCACCTTGATCGCCGATCTGGAGACACCCGTGTCGGCATTCCTGCGCGCAGCGTGGCCGGAGCGAGAGTGTTTTCTGCTGGAGTCGGTGGAGGGTGGCGAGCAGGTGGGCCGGTACACCTTCATCGGGATCAATCCCTATAAGCGGATCGTAGCGCGGGGTCGCAGCATTGCGATCACGGAAGGCAAGCGGACAACACAGATTGAGGGCGACATTTTTGCAGTGCTGCGCGACGCATTGGGCGGGCATAAGCCGGCGCGACTGGCGGGGATGCCTCCATTCACGTCGGGCGCAGTGGGATTTTTCGCGTACGATGCGGTGCGGCAGATCGAGCGGTTGCCGGAACTGGCAAAGGACGAATTGGGAGTGCCCGACGCGTGTCTGCTCTTCTTCGACGAGGTGCTGGCGTTTGATCACGTGCGCAAGCAGATCTGGCTAATGGTGACCGCGGATGTCACGCTGGTTTCACCGGAGAAGGCGTACACGGATGCCCTTCGCAGGCTCGACAAGCTGGAGAAGCGGTTGGCTGGGCCGCTGCCGAAGCTGCGCAAGGCGAGGCACGACGGAAAGCTCAAGGTGGAACATCGCACGCGCAAGAAGGATTTTCTGGCGGCAGTGGAGAAGACGAAGGAGTACATTCGCGCCGGCGATGTTTTTCAGACCGTGCTGTCGCAGCGCTTCGATGTGGAGACCGGACTCGATACATTCCAGGTGTATCGCTCGCTGCGCACGGTGAATCCCAGCCCCTACATGTACTTTTTGCGGATCACGCCGGAGGGAACGCTGGGAGGATCGGCTCGCAACTCGTCCAAGAATGGAAAGGCCCCGGCGCCGCCGATCGAGCTAGCGGGATCGTCACCGGAGCTCCTGGTGCGCGTGCATGACCGCAAGGTGGAGTACCGGCCGATAGCGGGCACGCGGCCGCGCGGTGCCAATGAGGCGGAGGACCTGGCGCTCGAGGAAGAGATGATGCACGACGAAAAGGAGCGCGCTGAGCACGTGATGCTGGTCGATCTCGGCCGCAACGATGTGGGCCGGGTGAGCGAGTTCGGCAGCGTCAAGGTAGACCGGCTGATGTTTGTGGAGCGCTACAGCCACGTGATGCACATCGTGAGCACTATCGAAGGCAAGCTGCGCAAGGAGTTGACGGCGGTGGATGCGCTGCGCGCGTGCTTCCCTGCCGGGACGCTGAGCGGCGCGCCCAAGGTACGCGCGATGGAGATTATCGAAGAGCTGGAGCCCTCGCGGCGCGGGGCGTACGGCGGTGCCGTGCTCTATGCGGACTTCTCGGGGAATCTCGATTCGTGCATTGCGATCCGGTCGCTGCTGGCGAAGGATGGGAAAGGCTACGTGCAGGCGGGTGCAGGGATCGTAGCGGACTCGGTACCGGAGATGGAGTACGAGGAGTCGCTGAACAAGGCGCAAGCAGTGATTCGCGCGATCAAGCAGGCGCAGGAGCTGTAGGTCGTCGATTCAGGACAGCCAGGCTTGCCGTCTCCAGAATGGGCCACCACAGAGCTTTGACGCGGCAAGCAGGAAGAGAACGCCCAGAACTAGGACGCCGGGGGCGATTGTCCAACGACCTTCCAGGCAATCCAGCGCGCAATCGAAGAGCTGAATGAGGCCCACGAGCGCCAGCACGTGTCCGAGGGCGCGGCCGGCCTGCATGATCGCGAGGACGAGCAGAAGACCAGCCATTGCCAGATTGCGGGCGGCAAAGTAGCCGGCAAACACCTGCGCTGCGCCGTTCATCTGCGACTCTCGTCCCACGAGCATGGCGGGATCGACCAGAGACAGGACGGCTCCGGTTCCCATCAGCAATGCGCCGACAATGACGACGATTCGAATCCACCAGGACGCACGGGCGCCTGTCTTCTGCTCAAGCATTCATTGGCCTCCACGACAGGAAGATTGAGGACCGGGTGCAGGGGATACGGCGTGGCGTGAAGGATGGTTCCGGAATTATTCGGCGCCGAATAGGCGGCGGAAAAAGTGGCCGATGCGGGTGAAGAGACCACCGCTCTTCTTGTGGTGCGGGGCCGGTGGCGGAGCAGGAGCGGGCGAGGCCGCGGCGCTCTCGGTTGCCGATTGCGAGGCCGCAGAAGCTGCCTGATCCCCGGCGTTGTAGACGAGGGGCTGTGCGGTGGCCGTGCCCTTGCCCGGGTGGGCAGGAGGCGTTGCGGCGGCCGGAGGGAGCGGCGTGAGTCCTTCGCTTTGGGCGAGAGGAAAGTCGTTGCCCTTGACCTCGGCGGGCGGACAGCCGCAGGGCTCTTTCTCCTGATCGACAACTTCGTGCAGGCTGCCGTGCTGGAACATGACGCGCTGGCCGGGTTGCACGCGATAGACGCTGCCATCGAAGACGCTGGTGACGAGGACATAAGGAGCGTTCGTCCCGGGGTTATCGACGCAGGTATCGCCGCCCTGTCCGAGACGGACTTTGACGTTCGCGGTGCCCGGTTCGCCGATGAGGATGCGGAAGTCAGGCGTAAGAATCATGTCGGCGTTGCGGCCGGTGGCAAAGCTGGCTTCGACGGCACCGTGATCGATGGCCATGAGCAGGCCGGGCGTTTCTCCGGCGGGCACGCTGGAGTCGACAGCGAGCTTGACCGCAGTGGACGCACAGACGCGCAGCATGCCGCGCTGGGGGAGCGACACTTCGGTCGAGCTCGCTCCGGAGGTGACGGTGCCGTTGGCGGAGATGAAGGCTCTACCTCCGACAACCTGGAGCGCGCCCGTGACCATAGCCGCACTGCCGGGAACGCGGCTGTCGAGAGGCACGATGGCGATGGGATTGGCGGGAATGGATGCTGCCGGAACCGAAACTGCGGGGGCGCTGGGGGCGGATTGCGCGCCCAGATGAGGCTCGAGCGAAGAGGCTCCGAGGAGGAGAGACAAGAAGAGATGCGCGTTGGCCCAGATGAGTGGCTGCTTCACGTTACATTTCCAGGAAATTCTTGATCATCTGGTGGCCGCCCTGGGTGAGCACGCTCTCGGGATGGAACTGGACGCCTTCGATGCGAAATTTGCGGTGTCGGAGGCCCATGATGACCGTGCCGCCCGCGGCGCCTTTCCCGTTGGCTTCATGCGTGCGCGCGGTGACCTCGAGATCGCGGGGAAGTGAGTCCTCTTCCACGATGAGCGAGTGATAACGCGTGCAGGTGAGCGGTGTGGGCAGGCCGGAGAAGACGCCTGTGCCATCGTGATCGATATTGCTGGTCTTGCCGTGCATCAGATGGTGGGCTCGGACGACCTTGCCGCCAAAGGCTTCGCCGATGGCCTGATGACCGAGGCAGACACCGAGGATGGGTGCCTTGCCCGCCATGCGCTGGATGAGCGGAACGAGGATGCCGGCTTCGCCGGGAGTGCAGGGGCCGGGCGAGAGCAGAATCCGGTCCGGCTTGAGAGCTTCGACTTCGTCGACGGAGAGCTCGTCGTTGCGACGGACCACGACGTCGGCACCCAACTCGCCCAGATATTGCACGAGGTTGTAGGTGAAGGAATCGTAGTTGTCAAGGACGAAGACCATGGCAAAACCAGTGTAGCGCGAGGGTCGGCCAAGGCGATCCGACAGCTGCGCGAGAGACTGGAGCAGACGTAGCCGGGCACGGTTGCGCGTCCGACCGCGCATCTGCAAGACTGACGTTTGATTCTATGGTCCTCCACTTTCTCATTCAGGGTCGCGTGCAGGGTGTGGGCTTTCGGTGGTTTGTCCATCGCGAGGCCAGCGAACTCGCGTTGCACGGATGGGTGCGCAACACAGAAGAGGGCGACGTGGAAGTCGTGGCTTCTGGAACTGTTGAGGATCTAAGTGAGTTGCGCGCGAGCTTGAAGAAGGGTCCGCGGGGGAGCCGCGTAGACCGCGTGATCGAACATTATTTGGATGAGAAGGAAAGCAAGAACCTCGAATCGTTCCGGATTGAGGGGGCATGGTAGAGGCGAGCTGCAGTCGACAGTAGGTTATTCACCCGTTCACAGACAACAACGACGCTCCGCAGGCATCGGCAGTACCAAACGGCGGACTCTATAATCGATAGGGAAGACGAACGCCTACCCATCTGTTCCCTTCCCGCATAGATTCAAGCGACAACTTGATCGACATTTCAGGAGTAAGCGGACGTATGCCCGAAAAGAAAGACCCTCTGAACGTAGACGCCTTGAAGGCACTGGTACGGACAGTGTCCGATTTTCCCAAACCCGGGATCCTCTTTTACGACATCACGACAGTGCTCAAGGACAAGACGGGGTTCGCTCAGCTGATCGATGCGCTGGCGGCGCACTACATTGAGGAGAGGATCGATCTGGTGCTGGGCATCGAGGCACGCGGATTCATCTTTGGTCCGGCCCTGGCCTATCGTTTGAACGCCGGGTTTGTGCCGGTGCGCAAGCCGCGCAAGCTGCCCGCGCCAGTAGCGCGCGTTACGTACGACCTGGAATACGGCTCGGACACACTCGAGATTCACATGGACGCGATCAAGCCGGGGCAGCGCGTGGTGCTGGTAGACGATCTTCTGGCCACGGGCGGCACAATGGAAGCGACAGTTAAACTCGTGAAGCAGTTGGGCGGAGAGATTGCCGGGCTGGCGTTTGCGGTGGAGCTCGATTTCCTGAAGGGCCGCGAGCGGTTCGCCGAGCACGACGTGTTCAGCCTGCTGCACTACGACGAGTAGGCATTGCATGCAGCGGACTTTTTGATGTGCGGATGTAAGAATGGCCTCAGAGCGATGGTTCTGAGGCCTTTTTGGTTTTCAGGTTGATTCTGAGGCGCGTCGTTGTTCAAACCTCGAATTAACAACCTCCGGCGTTCTCGGGAACCGGCTCTTCGGCCACTGCACCGGAGGCAGAGGCCTCCGCGTTCTCCTGCAGCATCTGCGCATCGGCAAAACGGTAGCCGACATAGACATCGGTGAGGAGATAGATCGGGCTGGACGGATCGTCTTCGATCTTCTTGCGCAACTGGCGCACGAAGGTGCGGAGATACTCGACCTCTTCGCGACAATCGGCTCCCCATACGGCGGTCAAGAGGCGCGAGTAGGTGATGACGCGACCCGCGCGACTCATCAGACAGTAGAGGATGTCGTATTCCTTGCGGGTGAGGTGGACGGGCTGGCCGCGCTTGGTGACACTGCGGCGTGCTGGAACGAGGCGGATTTCGCCGATCTCCATGGGGGCATCTTCGACGCGGACCGGCGCGTGTACGCGGCGATGCGCGGTGCGAATGCGGGCGATGAGCTCGCGGATGCTGAACGGCTTGGTGATGTAGTCGTCGGCTCCGAGTTCAAGCGCTTCGACCTTCTCTTCTTCTCCGTCGAGCACGGTCACCATGAGCACAGGCAGTCGAGGTGCGGCGGCGCGGATGCGGCGCAGGGTTTCAATACCGCCAATGCCGGGCATATTGATGTCGAGCAGAACCACGTCGACCTGAGTCGAGTGGAGTAACTGCAGCGCCTCCTCACCGCGCGACGCCTCGTGGATCTGGAAGCCGAGTTCGCTCAGTGGGGGGCGCAGGGCGCGGCGAATGGCGGCTTCGTCGTCGACGATGAGAACACGAATCACAGATTGATTCATCGAGCTTTCCTCTTTTGTACCGGAGCGGGGATGGCTGCGTAAAATGTCGTGCCTTCCTCTTCATCACTGGTGACCCAGACATATCCGCCATGAATGAGGGCTGCGCGCTTGGCAACGGCAAGACCGATGCCGGTTCCGGGTGCGCGGTTGGAGGCGTTGGACGAACGATAGTAGCGGTCGAAGATGCGCTCGCGGTCGGCCATGGGGATGACGGGACCAAAGCTGTGCACAGAAAAGATCACCTCGGCGTGGAGCTGAAGAACACGGATGGTGATGGCGGTGCCGAAGATCGAATACTTACAGGCGTTGTCGATGTATTGGGTCAACAGCATGACGATCAGCTGTCGATCGCAGGTGAGAACAAGGTTTTCATCCGGTATTTCGATCACGACCTTCATGCTGGCCAAGCGTTCGCTGAGGCTGGCCACGACATCTTCGATAAGCGGTCTGACGCTGTGGGGGTGTGCGTCGACGGAGACTTCGCCGGCATCGAGGCGGGCGGTGGTCAGCAGGCGCTTGGTGAGCTCGCTGAGCTGCCCGGCTTGTTCGTCGATGAGGCAGACCAGCTCGGATTGAGCCGGCGAAAGCCGACCCATCTCGCTCAAGCCCGTGCTGGCAGCGCGGATCGCGGTGAGCGGGGTCTTATAGGCATGGGCCAGGCTGTCGAGCACGGTGGCGCGCAACTGCTCGGTACGGCGCTCGGTTTCGATGCGGCTCTCATTGGCAAAGGCGCGATAGCGGTCGAAGGTGATGGCGATGAGCGACGCGATGGCGTTATTGGTGAGCGGGCTCGTCTCGCCTCGGACCACAAGGCTGCCAATGGGCACGGCTCCAAGACGAACCACGCGGCGGCTGATGCCGGTCTCCAGGTCGTCATCGGAGGTTTCAAAGTAGTAGACGTTTTGTGCCAGCTCCTGCGGATCTTCGTTCCAGAAGCCGGCTTGATAGATCTCATGCAGGTCGGCATCGAAGACCACTACGGCTTCGAGAGCGAAGATGTCATGCACCAATTCGGCCAGCTGGAGGCCCGGCTCGACGTGCAGATTCATTTGCAGTGTGCGCCGCGTGAACTCGTAGAGGTCGTGCATCTGACCGCCCCACGACTCGGCTTCTTTGGCGTGCTCGTTGACACGCGCGGAGAGCCGGCTGACCAGAAGGGCGGTGAGCACGAAGGCCAGAAGGGTGACGGAGTTGGCAGGATCAGCAGCGGGATTGAAAGCGGTCTGGCGGGCAGTGATGTAGCTTTGCACAGCGACGGCTGAGAGCGATACGACGACAGCCTGCCAGAACCCGCAGAGCAACGCTGTAGGAACAACAATGAGCAAACAGAGGAGCGCAGAAACAGGAAGCAGCCACTGGAACCAGTGCGCGAACAAGCCGACGAAGACGACCGCCACGATGCCCAGCGCCGACTCCAGCGTAAACAGCAGCGCCCGGGAGCCGGTCCCGCGATTGCGCCGAGCCGCGAACATGCGTAACGGAATGTAGGTACCAGACAACCGGCCAGGCCCTCCCGATTCGGGCACTCAGTGGAGTGCCTTTCGACCCTGCAGTTTGAAACCGTGTCGATCAACGCGCCGTGCTGTTCCGAGGATCGGAGAGGCGAGCAGGAAGATCCGCGCCACGGCTATTCACAACCAGAGGAGACTCGCCCGAATTTTATCAGGATTTGATGTGATTCTTATGGGAGGCGGTGTAGTGGCGACCGTTGAGAGAGCCCATGCGCTGTCCGGAGAGTGCTCGAAAATCACCGGAAAAGTGTATAAAGATATCTTTTTATATTCTTCATTTTTTCTTTATGACGGGTTTGAGTTACTGATGTTAATCCGCTGCAACAAATGGTTCCCGAGTTGAAGACGAA
The DNA here is from genome assembly GCA_964585715.1 of uncultured Occallatibacter sp. GTDB lineage: Bacteria > Acidobacteriota > Terriglobia > Terriglobales > Acidobacteriaceae > Telmatobacter. The sequence continues at coordinate 16,871 of CAZPEZ010000068.1, read as the reverse complement.
CAGAACTGGAGCGATCTAAAAAGAGCGCCCATTCAGTCAGGGAGCCTGCGCGACACAGCCTGTCTTTGAACACCGGCGTGCACACGTTTGCGTGCACCCCCGAGCCCTTGTTGTCTCTGAACGCTTACCGCGTCCCGCCGAATACCCAAAAAACGACTGGAGGAACAGTGACGATTCACCTGAAGCGCCTTCTTTTTTCTCTTGCCAGTGCAGCCCTAACGACCTCGCTGACAGCTGTGGCACAAACCCCCGCCGCCGCGGCACCCGCGACGGATCAGAGCTCGTCGTCGGCGCCCGCCGCACAGGCACCGCCCGCCGCACAAACCCCGCCAGCGCCAGCGGCGCCGGCCGCGGCACCGACCTGGAGCGTGGGCCCGATGGACATCAGCGGCCTGATCGACGGCTACTACAGCTACAACGCCAACCGGCCCAGCAATGCGGCGAACCTGCAGACTAACGATCTCTACAACTTCAACGACAAAACGGACCAGTTCAACCTGAGCGAGGCGCGGTTGACGTTGAATCACGATCCGGACCCGGTGGGCGCGCACATCGATCTGTTTTATGGCCGTACAAACACGCTGGTGAATGCCGGCTCACACGATCAAGGCGATTACATCGAGCAGGCTTTCCTGAGCCTCAAGCCGCCCAAGGCCAAGGGCTTCGAGCTGGACTTCGGCAAGTTTGTCACGTCAGCGGGCGCCGAAGTGATTGAGTCCAAGGACAACTGGAATTACTCGCGCTCGCTGCTGTTCGCGTGGGCGATTCCCTACTACCATTTTGGCGTGCGCACCTCGCTGCCGGTATCGAAGGTGGACACCATTGGTGTGCAGGTGGTGAACGGCTGGAATAACGTGACCACGAACAATGGCGGAGTGACGATCGGCTTGACCAATGCGTTGGTGAAGCCGAAGTACACCTGGAACCTCAACTACTACACCGGCCCGTCGAACACCGACACGCAGAACGGCTATCGCAACCTCATCGACACAACGCTGTTGTTGACGCCGAATGCGAAGTTCAACGCGTATTTGAACTACGACTACGGCCAAAACCGCGATGGAATCACAAGCACGGGGAGCGGAGACAAGAACCTCAACCACTGGCAGGGCGTAGCGGTTGCTGCGCACGAGCAAATCACAGGGACGTCTGCGCTCGCTGGACGCTTCGAATTCTTCCACGACATGAACGGGTACTCGACCGGGTTGGCGCAGGAGATCAAAGAGTTCACCGGCACCTACGAGTACAAGTGGGTGGAGGGCCTGCTGACGCGGATCGAGTATCGGCGTGACTGGTCCGACCAAAACTTCTTCCACAAGGGCGACGCCAACCTGGTTGACGCGCAGTCGACTGTAACCGTTGGGTTTGTCGCGTTCTTCGGACCGAAGCGCTAAAGGCAGGGGGCGCGGATAAGGGATGCGTACCTGCATTCGCGCTCTGACCTGCAGAGAAGTCGCCGCTGTAATTGAGCTTCTTCATTTCATCTTTATCACGGCGACTCTAGCCTTTGAGCTATCCATCGGACCAGCCTTGAAAAGCCCGCATAAGACGCTGGAGACGGGCGAGCGAAATTGAACCACCGGGAGAGCGATCACCCGGAGCACTGCGACGAATTTCAGAATTCCAGGAGAATGCACATGGCAGACCAAAAAGCACCGCAGATGCAGGCCACGCTCGGTCTCACCGGGCTGACCAGCAATGCAATGGCGCTCATCGCCCCCGGCGCCTTTCTATGGCTCACCTTCTTCATCCAGGCCACCACAGGCGTTGCGGGACAGCCGTCGACGGCGCCCTCCATGTGGATCGGCATCTTCGCCGCACTTCTGCTGTGTCTTGCCACAGCAGTAGCCTACGCCGAGATTTCGAAACTGTATCCCGGCACCGGATCGAGCTACTACTACGCAGAACAGGCGCTGCTGTCGAAGGACAAGGCGTTTAAGTACGCCCGTGTTGCGAAGTTCATCGTCGGCTGGGGCTCGCACCTCTACTACTGGGTGTATCCCGGCGTGATGGTCGCGACGACCGGCATCTTTGTCGGATATGTGGTCGGCTTCCTGTTCCCGAACTTCATCAGCGGTTCGAACCCCGGACCGGTGTTCATGGCGCTGGTGGCGATCGTGTTTTCGTTCTTCGTAGCGTGGATCGCGCAGAAGGGCGCGGGCGCTTCGACGGCAGTCAACCTGGCGATCAACATCGTGCAGATCTCGGCTCTGGTGGTGTTCAGCGTACTGGCTCTTGGCTATCGCGCGAATCATCCGACGGGTTCGCCGGCTTTCAACTACGATGGCCAGTCGCTCGCGACTTACACTTATCAGTTCGCGACCAATGCGAAGGATGGCTCGATCATTCGCGATGCGAGCGGCGTGCCGATGCCTTTGCTGGACAAAGCCGGCAAGCCGGTTCCGTTCACGATCGATTACCCAGCGGCGGATGCAACCGGCAACATGCTGACTCATACCTCCGCGGCGTCGGTGGTGAGCGTTCACAACTTCAGCTGGATGTTCATCCAGGCAACGGTGGCAATTCTGATCCTGGTCGGCTTCGAATCGGTGACCGCGATGGGCGGCGAGGCCAAGAATCCAACCAAGCACATACCGATCGCGGTGATTGCGTCGCTGCTGATTCAGGGGTTGATCTGCTACCTGTTTGAGTACTTCGCAGCCAACTACTTCCTGAACTCGGGGTACTCGATGCAGAGCGCCGCAGGTTCCGCTGCTCCGATTGGCGACATGATGATCATTGTCGGCGATGCGCTGCTGGGCCAGGGCCACGGCAAATACTTCATGCTGGCTGAGGCAGTCACCGTGTTCCTGGCGCTGATCGGCACCACGCTGAGCTGCATGAACACGGGTGCACGCGTGACCTACGCAATGGGAAAGGACGACGAAGCTCCGGAGCACTTCGGCATCCTGCACGCTGAGTCGCTCTCGCCCCGGAGTGCGATCTGGACGCTGGCTCTGATTTCCGCCGTCCTGGGAACACTGGCGGTGACGTTGGTCTTCGCCGACGCCAGCGCTCCGACGGACGCAACCATCGCCGCTCTGCCGCACAACATCTTTTCGAGCTTCGGCTACACAACGCACGACAAGCTGGCGGCCTTGCCCAACTCGCTGTTGACGATTACGCTGACGTCGAACTTCGGCACGTTCATTCTGTACGCGCTGAGTTGCTTCCTGTGCATCGTGGCGTACTCCCACCGCGCGGATCGCAATCTGCTGCTGCATATTCTGATCCCAGGGTTCGGTCTGCTGGCCAACCTGACGTGCATGGCCTTCTACCTAGCAGGGCCTTTCTTTAACCTTGGCACCAAGATGGAGCCTCTCTCGGCATTAGGAATCTCAGCCGTTTGGGGCCTATATGGAGCCATTTACTTCCTGCGAGCCTCGAAGGCCAAAGGGAAAGCAGTATTGCTGGAATCAAAGACCACAGTCACGAATTCCTAAGTCGACAGTCAACCCGAACATAGAGACTGGGTGGCAGCTCCGAGCCGTCTTCGCGGAGGCAGCGGCGGGGCCCCACCCAGTAGACTTTTCCAAAATACTGTTCACGACCATTGCGAATCTCCCGCGCGAGTACGCGGAAACCTTCAGGTGGCGCCGCTCATGTTGGAAGTACAGTTCGGCCAAGCCAGCGATCCGGGCAAGGTACGAACGAATAACGAAGATTCAATGGGATCGTTCATTCCGTCCTCGCGCCAGCAGGCTCGATCGCACGGATACTTGTTTGCAGTCGCGGATGGAGTCGGCGGCTTGGATCTGGGAGAGGTGGCTTCGTCGACGGCGATCTCGGTGTTGACGGAGGAGTTTGGGAAGGCGCAGGGGGGAGCGATGCTCATCAGCCTGCTGCCAAGACTGATTACATTCGCCAACGCGGCCGTCCACGATCGAACCCTGGTTCCGGAGTTTCGCGGCAAGAAGATGGCAACCACGCTGGTGGCCTGCGCAATGCGCCACGATCAGGCGATCGTCTCGCACGTGGGCGACTCGAGATGCTATCTGGTACGGGACGGCAGGGCCAGACAGATCACACAGGACCACACGTGGGTCAACGAGCAAAAGAAGCTGGGGCTGATCTCGGAGCGAGACGTCGCCGTATCGGATGCGCGCCATGTTCTGATTCGCTCGCTGGGCCCGGAGATGTTCGTCTCTCCCGACACCACTGCGCTGACCATGTTGCCTGGAGATACGCTGGTGCTCTGTACAGACGGACTGCACGACGAGATGAGCGGTACGACGATCGCAGAGATTGTGAGCCAGCCGAAGAGCATTGACGAGCTTGCGCGGGAGCTGGTGGCGCGGGCGGTGGAGATCGATGGCAACGACAATACCACGGCTCAGGTGATTCGGGTGCGCTCGGTGGAGCAGGTGGGCATGTATCGCGGACGGCCGTACACGCTGCCGTCGTATCGATGAAGGCGGGCTGGTTGGCTTGCGGCTGGAATGGGGTTGGCCTGTACAGTAGGAACGTCTCCACGGAGTAAAAAACGCACAATGGGCTTTCTGGACAGCGTCGAGGCTGGGACGCAAATCGACTCGTACCGCATTGACGCCCCGGTCGCGCGCAGCGGCATGGCCTCGATCTTTCGCGCCACAGATATGCGCGATAACCGCGTGGTCGCGCTGAAGATTCCCCACCCCGATATGGAAGCCGACCCGATCCTGTTCGACCGGTTCGAGCGCGAAGCAGGAATCGGCGCGAGACTGAGCCATCCGGGTGTAATGCGCGTGTTTGGCGGGGAGAAGCGCACCCGTGTCTACATGGTGATGGAGTGGTGCGAAGGGAGGCTCCTACGCGAACTTCTGCAGGAGGGGAAACTGCCGCAGGACCGGGCGATCCGAATTGCTATTGAGATTCTCGAAGCCCTCGAATACATCCACGAGAACGGCGTGGTGCATCGCGACCTGAAGCCCGAGAACATCATGGTGGACGCGCATGACGGGGTCAAGCTGATTGACTTCGGTATCGCCGGAGATTCGGCCGCGCGGCGGCTTACCTATGCGAACTTCACGGCTACACTGGGCACCGCCGATTACATCTCTCCGGAACAAGTGAAGGGCAAGCGCGGCGACGGGCGATCGGACATTTATGCCATGGGCGTCATTCTCTACGAGATGCTGACGGGCAAGCAGCCCTTCACCGGCGCAACGCCGATGGAGGTGATGAACGATCGCATGCTTAACTATCCCACGCCGCCCTCGGTTCAGGACCCGGCGATCTCGCCCCAGCTGCAGGAGGTGGTGTATCGGGCGCTGGAACGCGATCCGAAGAACCGCTATGCGCGGGCGCACGATTTTGCACATGATTTGCAGCATCTAGACGAGGTAGGTGTGGAAGACCGGCCCGAAATTCAGCATTGGCGCAAACGAAAGGCACAGTTACCCCGCAATGTTCTGTACTATTCTGCGATTGCGCTGATCCCGGTCGCGATCCTTCTGCTGATGATGCTGATTGCCCACCGCCGATAGCCCCCCGACGAAGAAAATCCTCACGGGTTCTTTATGAATCAAGCTCTAGCATTTGAATGCGAAATCACATTCATCTGCTCGAAGGAGATCCATGGCAAAGTACAAACTGGAATACATTTGGCTCGATGGCAAGAAGCCGATTCCTGAACTGCGTGGCAAGACCCAGATCAAATCGTTTGACAAAACGCCGACGCTGGCGGACATGCCGTTATGGGGTTTCGACGGCAGCTCGACGATGCAGGCGGAAGGCAAGAGCTCGGACTGCATTCTGAAGCCGGTGGCTCTCTATCCGGACGCAAGCCGGAAGGACGCTTTTATCGTGCTGAGCGAAGTCATGCATCCCGATGGCACGCCACACTCGACCAACATGCGGGCCACCGCGCCGGATGACGGGGATATCTGGTTCGGCTTCGAGCAAGAGTACTTCCTCTACAAAGACGGCAGGCCGCTGGGGTTCCCCGAGAACGGCTATCCAGGGCCGCAGGGCCCCTACTACTGCGGCGTGGGCTACAAGTACATGGGCAGAGTTGCCCGCACGATCGTGGAGGAGCACCTGGAGCTGTGTCTGGCGGCGGGCATCAACCACGAGGGCATCAACGCCGAGGTAGCCAAGGGGCAATGGGAGTTCCAGATCTTCGGCAAGGGCTCGCACAAGGCGGCTGACGACGTCTGGACGGCCCGCTACCTGATGGCGCGACTCTGCGAGAAGTATGAAGTCGACTTCCAGCTGCACTGCAAGCCGATTAAGGGTGATTGGAACGGGTCGGGCATGCACACGAACTTCTCGACGAAGCACATTCGCGAAGTGGGCGGCAAAGAGTACTTCGAGGCGCTGATGGCTGCATTCGACAACCACAAGGGAGCGCACATCGATGTGTACGGACCAGACAATCATCTTCGCCTGACGGGCCACCACGAGACGCAGTCGATTGACAAGTTCAGCTATGGTTTGTCAGACCGCGGCGCCTCGATCCGCATGCCTGTGAACTTCATCAAGAATGGGTACAAGGGGTACCTGGAAGATCGCCGTCCGAACTCGGAGGCTGATCCGTACGCGATCGTTTCACAGATCATCAAGACGATCAGCACCGTGCCGATTCCACTACTCGTCGGAGCATAACGAAGGCTGTACCACCTTAGACGCGTTCAGGGTTCGGCCGAGACGAAGTGACTCGGCTGGGCCTGCAACGCGAACAATTCAGGAACAGTGTCCAAGCGGGCATAAGAGGGCTGGGGTCGCGATGACGCGATTCCGCTCTTTTGTGCCCGTTTTGCAGTTTGCGCCGCTTTGGGAGCGGTGATAGATTTTGAGGTTGCCACTTTACCGAGCAAGAGGAGAAGTATGTCGACTGAATTGCGAAATTTTCTCTCCCTTTCCTACGACGAGCTGGAAGAACTGAACCTGCAGGCCAAAGCGGATCGCATGAGCCGGACGCCGATCGATGAGATTCGCGAGAAGCGGTTGAAGTATCTGGCCGACCAGAAGCACATCAAGGCGGTTACGGTGCTGTTCAGCGATCTGGAGGGACGTCTGCATCTGCTCGACTACGACAAGAAGTTTCTGCTCGGAGCCTCGGAGAACCTTACGTTCGATGGTTCCTCGATCCGTGGATTCACGGCGCAAAAGGAGAGCGATCTGCGCCTGGGCATCGACTGGAGCGCGTTCTACTGGGTGCCTGCCGATGTGTTCGGCAACGGCAAGGTACTGGTCTTCGGCAACGTCATCGATAAGGATGGATCGCCCTACGCGGCGGACATCCGGGGCGTGCTCAAGGGCTACTCAGAAAAGCTGTACAAGGAAAAGCAGTACACGCTGAATGCCGCGACGGAGATCGAAGGATTCCTTTTTGCCGGCAAGGACGCAGAGCAGCACTACCACGAAACGGGCAAGTTCGAGTTCATCAGCACCGGCGGCTACTATCACTCGCTGCCGCTCGATCCTCTGCGTCAGTTCATCGATACTGCGGCGGAAGTGCAACGCGCCATGGGTTTCCAGAATGAAAAGGACCACCCCGAGGTTGCGCCGAGCCAGTTCGAGATCAACTACGGTTACGCCGAGGCGGTGGCGGCTGCGGACCAGATTCAGCTTTACAAGCTGCTGTGCCGGCAGATCGCGACCAACATGGGCTACACGGCGAGTTTCTTGCCCAAGCCGGTGGTGGGCGTGAATGGCAGCGGCATGCACACCAACGTGTCGGTTTCGCAAGGAAAGACCAACCTCTTCTGGGACGAGAAGGGCGTGGAACAGCTGTCGAAGTTTGGCTGGGATTTCCTGGATCGCATCCTGACGCACGCGCTGGATCTGTGCCTGATCTTCAACTCGAGTGTCAATGCCTACCGGCGACTCGACCCGCACTTCGAGGCCCCGAACCAGATTCGGGCGTCGGCTGTGGACCGCGGCGCGATGGTCCGCGTGCCCATCGGCAACCATCGTTCGATGAGGACTGAGGTGCGCGCGGTGGCTCCGGATGCAAATCCGTATCTGGCGCTCTATGCGATCTTCAAGACAGGCGTCGACGGGCAGATTTCGGCGGACAATCTGCGCAGCGGCGGAAAGTATCTGCCCGACAACATCCAGCAGGCCATCGACGACTTCATGGCATCGCACTGGATCGGCGAGATTCTTGGGACCGATGTCCAGGGCCGGTACGGGGACCTAAAGCAGGCCGTCGCGAATCGTTCGCCACGTGAGCTGGGAGCGATTGTGAAGGGCTCGGAGGTACAGTTCCACCACGCGGTGTACAACCAGTCGCTTTGGAATCTCTTCTAGCCTAAGCTGGAAGTAAGAGCGGCGCAGCGTTGAAGGCTGCGCCGTTCTTTTTCTGAATTGGGCCGGGCGTTGGTTACGATTTGACGTTGGGCAAGAAGTAGGCCTCGACGGCACGCATCAGCGCTTCCTGATCGATGACGGGCTTGCGGCCCTCGTAGCGGGCGGCCCAGCAGATTTGATTGACCAAATCGCGGGGATGGCAACCGCGCAGTTCCAGCTGCAATGAACCCTTAATCACTGTAATCAGGTCCCGCACGAGCTGTGGTTCGGCTTCGATCTGGTGATCGCGGGCGACGCGGCGGAAGATTTCGCAGAACTGATCGTCGGTGACCGCGCCGATGTGAATCTTGGTCTGGATGCGGCGCAGGAAGGCCGGGTCCATCAAATCGGATGGGTCAAGATTCGATGCGAAAACGACCAGCATCTCAAACGGAATTTCAATTTTGCGGCCGCCGGCCAGGGTGAGGAATTCAATCCGGCGATCGAGAGGAACGACCCAGCGGTTCAGGAGCTCGTCGGGGCGGATACGCTGGCGCCCGAGATCGTCGATGATCAGGACGCCGTTATTGGCCTTCATCTGCATCGGACCGACGTAAAACTTGGTGGTCGGGTTGAACTGCAGGTCGAGCATCTCGGCTGTCAGCTCGCCGCCCACCATCACTGTGGGACGATGGCAACGCACCCAGCGTAGATCGCGATTGTCGGGCTCGGACTCCCAGATGCGTTTGTGAATCGCGGGATCGTAGACGGTGATGATCTGGCTGTCGACCTCGATTGCATAAGGAAGCCAGATAGAATCTTCGGCCAATACACGAGAGAGCGTTTCGGCGATTGCTGTTTTGCCGGTTCCAGGAGGCCCGTGGAGAAAAATCGCCGAACCGGAGTTGAGTGCTGTTCCAAACTGAGCAAGCGTCTTGCTGTCGAGGACCATGTGCGCGAAAGCGCGCTCGATATCCGGTGGATGCACTTCGACGTTCTTCACACTTTGCTGGCGAACCTGCTCGACATAACTGGCCAGGGAAATCGGAGCAGGCCCCGCGTACTGACTGTGCGAGAGAAGCTCGAGAGCGCGGGAACGGCCTTGCGACGTAATCGCGATGTACGGGATGTTGCCGGTCATTCCGGTGACTTCGCAGAGCAACTTGGCGCGCAGACGGCCGAAGAGGTCGTTGGCTACGTCGAAGTTGAGCCGCATGTGCTCGCCAAGATCGAGAACCGAGAAGGGGCCGGAGATGTAAAGAGATTTGAGGGCGATATCTTCGAGAACCGATTCGCGAACCCCAACCTCTGCCGTAGTGCGGGGTCTATGGTCGGGAGTGGAGAGCCTCTCTGTCTTACGAAAATCTTCAATGTTGAGGATATCTTCCAAAGTCGTGTCTCCGGTACAAGTGAAATATACCTTCTGGCTGTAGAGCGGAGCCAATGGTTTCTGGGGCGTCGCGGGGTACGAAAGAAAGGCCAGTTTCCGCGCCAGTAACGCCTGCCCCCTCGTTAAGACAGGTACCCCGATGCCGTACCCTTCTGTAGAGAAGTTATGCCCTGGAACGGGGCGGGAAAGGCACGAGGCATCTTGAATCTCTTCGATTTGCATGGTAAAACCGCGCTGGTTACTGGCTCCTCGCGAGGCTTGGGTCTGGGGATTGCCCGCGCGCTGGCCGAGGCTGGCGCTCGGATTGCGCTGCACGGCTCGCAGGCAGTCCCGGCGGACGCGACGAAACAGCTAAATGACGCGCAGCCGGGAGCCCTTGCGGTGACCGGCGATGTGAGCGATCCCGCGGCTTGCATTCAGATTGTCGAGCAGGTGGTGGAGCGGTTCGGAAGTATTGACATACTAATCAACAATGCCGGGACAATCCGGCGAGCGCCTGCTGCGGAACACTCCTGGGAGGACTGGAACGCTGTGCTGGAGACGAATCTTTCCAGTGTCTTTCGGTTGAGCCAGCTGGCGGGGAAGCATATGCTGGCCCAGGGAAGCGGCAAGATCGTCAATATCGCTTCCCTGCTCACATTTCAAGGCGGCGTCACGGTGCCAGCGTACGCGGCAGCAAAGGGCGGAGTCGGTCAGCTGACCAAAGCCTTGGCCAACGAGTGGGCGTCGCGCGGAGTGAATGTGAACGCCATTGCTCCCGGTTATATGGAGACCGACAACACGACGGCTTTGCGTGCCGATCCGGTTCGATCGCGGCAGATCCTCGAACGCATTCCTGCAGGCCGTTGGGGAACACCGGCCGATCTTGCAGGGGCAGCGGTATTTCTGGCGTCGCGCGCCAGCGACTACATGCACGGGCATGTGCTGGTTGTGGATGGCGGCTGGATGGGCCGTTGATTCGTGAGACTCGCTCACCTCGAGTGGGGCCGAGTGTGTATCGTTAGATCGGGCCTGTTGCAGCGATGGAGGCCTTCGATTTCTTCATCTGTTTTAGTCTGCAAGGAGCGAGAGGGTATTTCTCCGATGAGCGTGTCAACAGAAAGTGGTCTGACCATTCGCAAAGACGCAGAACTGGATTTTCTTTCTCTGGGAGCCCTGGTGCACCGGCTCGATCCCGGGATCGTTCCCTTTCGCAAGGCGACCGAGTGCGCGATTCATGTGAGCGGCGGCGAATTCAATGTCGCAGCGAATCTGTCGGACTGCTTCGGGCTCCGCACGGGGATCGCGACGGCGATGGTGGACTATCCGCTGGGTGACCTAATCGCGGAGCGGGTGCGCGCGATGGGCGTGAAGCCGTTCTACAAGCATTTCGAGCACAACGGAGTGAACGGGCCGAACATGGCGGCGGTCTATAGCGACCGAGGCTTTGGCGTGCGACCGCCCGTTGTGTTCTATAACCGCGCGAACGAAGCTGCCGCCGCGTTGCAACCCGGCGATTTTGATTGGAAAGCCATTTTTGCCGGCGGCGTTCGGTGGGTCCACAGCGGCGGAATTTTTGCGGCGCTCTCGCCGACGACGGCACCGCTTGCGGCAGAGTTGATGCGTGAGGCCAAGGCTGCCGGCGCGGTCACCTCGTTCGATTTGAATTTCCGCGAGAAACTCTGGAAGATCTCCGGCGGAGCTCAGGGCGCGGTGGAAGCCGTGGCGCGGATCGTCGAAAACGTCGATGTGCTGGTGGGGAACGAGGAAGATTTGCAGAAAGGACTCGGAATTCCGGGACCGGAGGTTGCAGCGAAATCCAAGCTCGACCCGAGTATCTTCTTCGGCATGATCGACAAGGTGGTTAAGAAGCATCCGGGCGTGAAGGCGGTAGCGACCACGCTGCGCGAGGTGCATTCGACGAATCGACATAGTTGGAGCGCAGTGGTTTGGATGAACGGCAAAACACACGCTGCGCCAACTGCGGAGCTCGATGTCTATGACCGCGTAGGCGGCGGCGATGGGTTTGCTTCGGGCTTCATCTATGGACTGCTGAGCGGAGAGACTCCCGAAGGTGCAACGAAGCTGGGGTGGGCGCATGGTGCTCTGCTGACCACGTTCCCCGGCGACACGACCATGGCAACGCTGGAGCAGGTGCGGTCGCTTGCGCGAGGGGGATCAGCGCGCATTCAAAGGTAAGTACGTGGCGCGCGCTACTCGCGAACTTTGATCACGATAGCGCTGTAGGTGGTTCCTGCTGGAACGAGAATCTGATGAGGAACCCCGGCATTCACGGTGACGACATCGCCGACGGAAACGGCGCGCGTTTGTCCACCCTGGATACTGATGCCGTGGGTCTCACCGTCTGAGTTCGATTGGGCGCCGAGGACGGTTCCGCCCGTGATGAGGGTGGCGCTTCCCTGCTGAACGATCATGACATCGTCAAAGTGGGCATGGATTTCGGCGCCGCCGCTCGCGGTGCGCACGGAGAGCTGCACCTTGTGGCTTCCGTAATCGGCGAGCGTCGTGCCGGCACTGCCTGCGGCTGCGGCCTGCGTGCCAAGGGTTGTTAGCAGCGCCTTGATCTGTGCAGCAGAGAAGACGTCGGCCTTGCCACTACTTTGCGCGGCCGCAGGAAGAGTGAAGATTGTCACCACAAATAGAACAGTCATCCACTTCATCGGAGTTCCTCCTCAGCGCATGGTTTCAAGCGGCGCCGGATCCATGTCTGCGTAGTCCTGGTTTTCGCCGCCCATGCCCCAGCAGAATTTGTAGGCCTGCGTGCCGGCTCCCGCATGGATCGACCATCCGGGCGACACCGCGGCTTCGCGGTTGCTCATGATGAGGTGCCTTGTCTCCTGCGGTGGTCCCATCAGATGCAGAATGCGCGCGTTCTCGGGAACATCAAAGTAGAGATACACTTCGGAACGGCGCATGTGGGTGTGCGGAGGCATCGTGTTCCATGCGCTTCCGGTATGCAGGTGAGTGACGCCCATAACGAGCTGACAGCTCCTGGCGCCGGCGAGATGGATGTACTTATAGATGGTGCGGTGGTTACAGGTCTCAGCGCTTCCGATTTCCGTGGGCTGCGCGTCCTCTTTCTTGACGAGCGTGACGGGGTGGAGGGAATGCGCCGGGTAGCTGAGGAGATAGAAAACGGCCGGCGTGCGTTCCGACTCCGACTCGAAGCGCACTTCAGGATTGCCGCGCCCGATATAGAGCAGATCGAGATTACGCAGCGGGTAGGACGCATCCCCGACGTAGACGGCACCCGGACCACCAATGTTGAGCGCGCCCAGCTCGCGGCGTTCGGTAAAGTAAGCGGCACGCAGTTCCGGGGTTGCGGGCAGCGGAAGGGGTGTCTGCAGTGGTGCGGCCATGCCCACCACGGCTCGGTCGAGGTCGACATAGTTCAGCTGAAGTACACCCGGATTATGCAGACCTCCAATCAGGAACACATCGCGAAGCTCCTGCGTCGTCATGCGCGGGTAACGAACAGGGTCGGCCATCATATAGGTTTTCATGGCTGCAGTCTTTCCTTCTTTTCTCTCTCTGTCTTCAGTGCGGACGCTGTTGCAAGAGCCATTGCACCAGCTCCTGTCCGCCGGCAAAGTTGTCAAACTGGTCGTAGATCTGGGGATTCTTCCGACCGTCGGTGTACTCGTTGTAGAGCCAGGGATCTACGGAGGCGAATACCGTGCCGCGTCCGTATTTTGCCGAGGCCATCACCACGTCGCCGCGATCACGGAACAGCGCGACGGCCGGCCCACTGAGTGAGATGGCGCAGGTGTCTTTCATGTAAAGGGTGTGCGGATGATGGAAGAGAGGACCGTTGCCGTCGACAGTCATGCGACCGTCTTCCACATGTTCGCCGAGAATGTGGTGATGAAGTACGTCGTCGAAGTGGATACCGAACTTGTCCGCGAGCAGATTCAGATGGGAGAGGTCGGCATTCGGCGGATCGTTCTCCATCAGGATCAGAATGCCGCCTTCCTTGACCCAGGCCGCGATCAGTTCGGCATCCTGCGCGGTCATGTAGTGGGGGTTGGGATTCTTCACCGGAATGTCAGGAGAGACGATGATGTAGTACTGCGCTTTGCTCAGAGTCTCGCGAGTGGGCGCTGAGTAAAGGGTGTCGGTCGTGGCGCCGTAGCTTTGAAAGAGGTGGCCGAAGAGCGCGTAGCCGGAGTCGCTCTTATCGGACCACTTGTAGTGGAAGTACTCTGTCTGGCCGGCAGCGTTCTTGCGTTGCTGGCTGTTGTACCAGGCGTCGAGAAGAACGGTCTGGCCCCGTGCGAGCGTTGCGGTTGGAGCGAGATCGAGTTCGGTAGGGGCAACCAGCAGTGCGCCTGATCCCGGACCCGGTGCAGAATCCGAATCCGCGCTGAGATAGGACTTCGATGCCGTTTGCCAGGCTTTGACCGCGAGTTTGGAGTCTTCTGCGGGCAGATAGCCGAGGCGCGCGCCCTTGGCCAGAGCGTCGACAAGCAAGCAGGCCTGCAACGAAGCGATCGGCTCATGGGGGGATGCGTCCGGCGACTTCTCGAAGACTCCAGTGGATCGGTTCTGATGTTGGGCAGCCGTGTTGGCGATCCGGCTCAAAATCGCGATCAGCCTGACACGCCCAGGGTGATCCTGCGGATAGTAGGGCAACGCATCGACCAGGGACGCTGCGAGCCATGCGATGCCTGTGTTCTTGAGGTTTGCCTCTTCGGCTTTTGGCGAGGACCAATGGGCAACCCGATCCCACTGCTCGAAGCCTCGCGTGATGTTGGCGAACTCCTGCGGCTCCTGAAACACCGACGCATATTCGGCAAGAAATGGTTCGGCTGTGCAGAGCTTCTCTGGCGAGGGAGACAGGGCGTCGCAGGTGTCGGCTAACTGCGTTCGGATGACCGTCGCGGCCTTGTAGTACTTCGCGTCGAGGGTGACACGATAGAGGAGCAGAAGCTGGCGGGCGAACAGAGTGTTCGCCGCCGTGCCCGTCGCTCCGATGGAAGTGCTTGCTGCGAGCACTGCGTCGACTTTAGCCTTCCCGTAGCGAAAGTAGCCACCCTTCGCTGTGTTGTACCAAGCGGCGTCCAAACCCTGGAGTTGCAGGCCGGTGTCTTCATTCCATGAGGTGCTGTCTCGTGCGCCGGACTGGAGGATAGAGTCAGCTCTACGCTGGGACAAAAGCCCGGTCTGGGCCGATGCGAAGTACGCCGCAGTCCAGAGGAGGGCCCCGGCGATGAAGAACCACGACCCGCGGCGAAGAACAGTGTGAAGCCAGATGAACCCAGCTTCTCGTTGCGGATGCATACAGAGAACCCTTCACAGTGAGCGATTCAATCCACTGACTACAGTAAACGGTCGAACGTACCCGCGTGCCGTTCTTGTCTACTCAGCTCTTGCTTGGAAGCTGCAGCCCCAACTCGCGCATGGCAATCTGCAGGTCGGCCCACGCCTCTTTCTTCTGCCTCGGGTCACGCAGCAGGTAGGCCGGATGATACGTGACGATCAAACGTGCTCCTCGCACGGAGTGCATGCGGCCGCGTAGGCCCGCGAGGGGCTGGCGTTGGCCGAGGAGATAGGTGGCCGCCGTGGCCCCGAGCGCGACAATGACTTCGGGGCGCACGACTTCAATTTGGCGAAAGAGGAAGGGAGAGCAGGTGTTGGCTTCTTCCGGCTCCGGTGTGCGGTTTCCCGGAGGCCGGCACTTGACCACGTTGGCGATGTAGACCTCTTCGCGCTTGAGACCCATCGCCGAGATCATGTTGTTCAGCAACTGTCCGGCCCGTCCCACGAAAGGAAGGCCCTGAGCGTCCTCGTCGGCTCCGGGCCCTTCCCCGACAAACATCAGACGCGCGTTCGGGTCGCCGTCGGCGAAGACGATCTTGTTGCGGCCTTTGTGCAGAGCGCATCGGGTACAGTCGCCGATGTCTTCGCGGATAATGCGCAGAGCTGACTCGCGATCTTCGCGTGGAAGAACGGAGCCTTCGGAACGAGTGGCCTGGACGGCCTTACGTGTCGGAATATTCTTGGTCTCCTGGGATGGCTGTTGGGAAGCAGCTTCGTTCGCGCCACCGCCGAGCATCTCGTTGTCGAGCGGCTCCGTTTCCGTTGCGGAGTCTTCGGAATGCCGGAGACTGGCCGGGTCCAAGGGGCGGCGATAGAACTCGGTCAGACCAAGGTCGCGATAGAAGCGCAGACGCGCGGCGATAGCTTGTCGCGTTACGGGATCGAACGAGGTGGGCAAACGATTACTCCACGATGAGCTGGCGCCGCGCGCTGACAGAAGATTCAGACTGGCTCAACACCTGTTCCTGCGGTGTCGTCTGACCGGCGGTCTCGTCGGTCTCCACCAGCAGGGGGCGCGGCTTGCGAAGCCCAAGAATCTCGTCGAGGATGCGGTCGGCGAGCTTGCGCTTCGGCATCTCGTGGAGCTCGATGGCAGTCGAGGAGGTCAGAAATGTGGCGGCATTGTTGTCGGCGTCGATCCCAACCCCCTCGCCCGACACATCGTTGACGACGATTGCATCCGCGCCTTTGCGCAGCAATTTGGCTCGTCCGTTCTCCATGCGATTTTCGGTTTCTGCGGCAAATCCCACAATCAACTGACCGGGACGGCGACGCCGGACGACCTCGGCGAGGATGTCTTCCGTCGGGGCGAGCTCGATGGTCATGGGACCGGTTCGCTTGAGCTTGTGACTGGCGATACTCGTGGGACGGTAGTCGGCAACCGCAGCTGCTTTGACGACCAGCGTCGCGTCCTTCATGCGATCGAGTACGGCGTTGCGCATCTCGTCGGCGGTCGTCACGCGCACAATTTCGCAACGCGCGGGCGGATGCAGCGCGGTCGGACCGCTTACCAGAATCACCCTGGCCCCGCGGTTCTGTGCTGCATCAGCAAGAGCGTAGCCCATCTTGCCGCTGGAACGATTGCCAATGAAGCGAACCGGATCGAGCGCCTCGCGCGTCCCCCCTGCTGTGACCATCACGACTTCGCCGGCCATGTCGTTGCGCCGATCGAGAACGCCGAGTACGGCGTCGGCGATGACTTCGGGCTCGGCCATGCGGCCTGCGCCCACCATCCCGCAAGCAAGGTCGCCGGTTTCCGGATCGATCACGCGGACACCTCTCTCGCGGAGTGCGTCGAGATTAGCCTTGGTGGCGGGGTGATTCCACATGTTGACATTCATGGCCGGTGCAACCAGAACGGGGGCCTGCGTGGCCAGGTACATGGTGGTCAGAAAGTCGTCGGCAATCCCATGCGCGAACTTAGCGAGAATATTGGCTGTCGCAGGAG
>CAZPEZ010000067.1:0-27262 GCA_964585715.1 uncultured Occallatibacter sp. | reverse complement strand
GGTTTACGTACTGGGACAGCCACGATGTGGATCGCAAATTCGAGTTCAATCCGCTCGAGTACACCCTGGGATTGCTGACCAACGATGGGAAGGTGAAGGAGCAGGGGCGCGTCTTCAAGCAGCTTGTGGCGGCGTATGCCGGCAAACCGGTCGTCTATCCGAAGAAGAGCTTGCCGCCACCGCCTGCGCCGGCAGATCGAACGCAGGACGGGACGTGGAAGTGGGTGCTGGACTGGATGCGGTGGAAAGCGCCGGCCTCCGCATCGTGAAGACCGTGAATCTATGGGGCAGCGCAGGCCGGGAGCCGCGGCCAGCGCCGTCCGATGCACCTGATACGATGACCGCATGTTTGGATGCACCCACTGGAAAGCCTTATTTGCTTTTGTCTGCTTAAGCTTCTCGTTCAGTCTGATCGCAGGGTATGGAGCGGATGCGCAGAGCGCACCTTCCGATCGAGATCGTCTGGAACAGGTGCTCAGCGGCCTGAGCCGCGGGCGCAATGTAGCTCAGGTCGCCATTTCACCGGACGGCAGGCGGCTGGCGTGGATCGAAGGGCCAACTGCAGGCGGCACGATCTGGATTGCCCCCATCGACGACACGAAAAAGACAACGCGCGTCACCGCGGCAACCAAGCCGGGCGAGCGCTGCCGCGAGTCGGAGATTGCGTGGGAGCCGGACTCGAAGGCCCTGGCCTTCTTTTCGGACTGCGCCGCGCCCGACGACCAGATGGATCTGTATCTGTCGCGGCTTGACGGCAATCCCACACGCCGATTGACTGCGCTGCGCGGCTATGAGAGCTCGCCGGCGTTCTCTCCCGATGGAGCGAAGATCGCCTTCCTCTATGTGGAGGGAGCCACGCGGCCAGCCGGTGCGCTGGCGGCGATGAAGCCTCCGTCGGGCGTGATCGGCGAGGATGGTCTCGAGATTCAGCGCGTTGCGATGGTGCAGGCGAATGGGAATGCAGCAGCTCCCGAAGAAGTGACGCCGGCGAAGCTGCATGTCTACGAGTTCGACTGGGCGCCCGATTCGAAGGGACTGGCTTATGTTGCCGCCGATCCGCCGGGCGAAAACAACTGGTGGGTCGCCAAACTCTACACGCAGGGCCTGGGCGGTGAGGTGAAGGCGATCCTGGCGCCGGCTGAGATCGAGGGCCCGCTGCACGGATTGCAGATCGCGGTGCCTCGCTGGTCGCCGGATGGAAAGACCATCGCGTTCATCGGCGGACTGATGAGCGACCAGGGAGCAACGGGCGGCGACGTGTGGATTGTGCCCGCGGGAGGCGGAGTCCCGCGCGATCTCACCGCACGCAGGCCGACGTCGCCGACATGGATCGAGTGGGGCGACGATGAGCACATTTTCGTGAGCGAGCTTGCCGGCGGAAACGCCCAACTGGTTCGGTTTCGTGTGCAGGGCGATCGAATAGGCGAGAGTGTGGCAACGACGTTCGGTTCGCCGATCTTCAGCATTCCAGGCACGGTGAGCGATGGGCGGCTCGAGATGAGTCTGTCTTCGACGGCGGATCGCTCGATGTTTGTCTTTGATGCGAGCACCTTCGAGCGGCCGATGGAGATCTACGCGGCAAAGCCAGGCACGGCGATGACGTCAGGACTCGAGGGAGTTATTCAGTTGACGCACCTCAACGATGGGATTGAGCCGGCATGGGGCACATCGGTCTCGCTCTCGTGGAAGAGCGACGCGTTTCGCGTGCAGGGCTGGCTGATGCTGCCTAAGGACTACGATCCGGCCAAGAAGTATCCATTGATTGTGGAGGTGCACGGCGGGCCGGCGGCGGCGATTGGGGCGCAATGGGGATCGCGCGGCGGGATCAGCGCTCAGGCGCTGTCGGCGGCGGGATACTTTGTGCTGCAGCCCAACCCGCGCGGAAGCTACGGCCAGGGCGAAGAGTTTACGCAAGCGAACCGGAAGGACTTCGGCTACGGCGATCTGCGCGACATCATGGGCGGTGTGGATGCGGTGCTGGCCAAGTATCCTGTCGATCCGAATCGCGTGGGTTTGACCGGCTGGAGTTACGGCGGCTTTATGACGATGTTTGCCGTGACGCAAACGAACCGGTTTAGGGCGGCGGTGACGGGCGCGGGCATCTCGGACTGGCTGAGCTATTACGGAGAAAACTCGATCGACCAGTGGATGATTCCCTACTTTGGCGCATCGGTGTATGACGATCCCGCGGTGTACGCGAAGAGCTCGGCGATCGACTTTATCAAGCAGACGAAGACACCGACGCTGGTGGTGGTCGGCGACCGGGACGGAGAGTGTCCCGCGCCGCAGTCGTACGAGTTCTGGCATGCGCTGCGAGATGAGCACGTGCCCGCACAACTGGTCGTCTACCCGAATGAAGGCCACGGATTTGTTGACCCGGAGCACCGGCGCGACGTGATGGAGCGGACCGTGGAGTGGTTTGGGCGGTACATGCCGCCGTCTTAGGGTGTATCGACCTGATTCAGGCGTGCGACACGTGCTGGCCTGCTCGCCAACCCAGGCGCTCGGAGTCTATTCAATATCGTAAAGTTGGACCCCTGTAGGGCAGGCGGGACCGGTCGCTTTGCCCTGATACACTTGCCTTTGGAGAAGAATCGAAGCGTTGCGTGGAGAGGGCCAGACGAAAGCGCCACTTTTGCGGCCAATGGCCCGGGTGACTGATGCCCACCGGGCGGACCCACGCCACCTCAAACTCAGATTGCCTGGCGCGTTCAGAACGACCGTTCCGCGGTTCGTTGCGTGGAACGGGGAGGATTCATGCGGCGGTATTTGAAGCGGTTTCAGAGTAAGTGCGGCCTTTGGGGATTTTTGCAGGATCGACGGCTCCCTGTTGGTCGCTTGGACTTGAAGGCCGCGGTTTCGCTCGGTAGCTGCTCTGGAACAGCTGTATCGCTTATTCTCTTGTTCTGCTTGGCTATACCGGCAGGAGTTTCGATCACCGGCTGCGTCCGGAACCCGGCAGGAAACTATTGCAACGGTCTCGGCTACGGCTTGAAGGACACACAGCTGTATTCGCTTGACCTGGAGCCGAGGACGACGGGGATCTCCCTGGCATTCGGGCAGACGCGCCAGATCACCGCTCCGACGGGCAAGACATGCAAAGGTAGCTCGGTAACCGTCTCGACGTACTCGTACGGTACGACCAATAACCAAATCGTCGACCTCTCGCCCACCGGGAATATCTGTGCCGGCCGCTGGAACCGCAACTCCGGGGGCGGCATTGCCGACTACACCATCTGCAATGTTCCTTCTCCATTGCCGAGTTCCGGCGGCTTGCCCTACTCGAGCGCCTACGTCACGGCCTCGGCGGAATCGGTCTCATCGAATCCGGTGCAAGTGTATGTCCATGCTCCGGTTAGTGCGATCACGCTGGCGCTCGGGAGTCAGCAGGCGTGCTACTCCAAGGGTTCGGTCACTCAGCTGGATTCCGAGGCCTGTTACGCGAGCAACGGCCAACAGTACGAGCTGTGCGCGCCGTCGACGGTGACGAACTACTCCTGCTCGGCGGGGCTGCCGCCGGGGGTGACCGCTGTCCCAGACTGCTCGAACGCAATTGGCGTGGCCACCTATACGGTAGGGACAGCCTCCGTCGCGAGCATCAATGCCGTGACCAACCAAATCACTGCAGACTTGCCGGGGACCACGGCGATCACAGCTTCGATCGCGGGGTCGGGCTCGTCGGCAGGATACTTCTCGACCTGCTCGCCCCAATCGATTGCAGTCACTCTGGCCAATGGCACGACGACAGGCGTGGTCACCCAGGGCGTGCAGCAGAACCTGACCACCACGGTGATCGACACTGCCGGCAATCCAATCACCGGACTCACGCTGGACTATCAATCGACCAATCCGCTGGAGATCACCGCGGGCGCGGGAGGATCAATCAACGCAGCGTTCCCTGGTTCTGCATCGGTGTATGCGATCTGTCAGCCATCGACCTGCAATCCGACCCCGATCAATCAGGTAGGGGCAGGAGGCGGCACAGGTCTCTCGATCTCGAGCAACGCGGTCAACATTACGACGCCTGGAACAGCAAGCGATTACGTGTGGTTTTCCGCTCCAGGACAGTCGCAGTATTTCGTGCCGGTCGAATTGCTCACTGGCACAGTAGGCTCGACGGTGCGTTTGCCGTACGTCCCCAACTCGATGCTGATGGACCAGAGCGGTGTCAATCTGTACTTCGGCTCGTCGCATGAACTGATGATCTACGGCACGACTTCCAACGCTCTCACGAAGCAGGATCCGAACGTGCCGGGCGTGGTGCTGGCGGCGGCACCGAACGGTCAGACCATCCTGATTAACGATCAGGTGCGACAGGTCTTTTACATCTACGCCACCATAGGCTCGGTGACCGCGACGTTCGGGGGCATGGGGACGGCTGCGCAGTGGACGCCGGACGACAAAACGCTCTACATCACCGACAGTGCTGCGGCAGGACCGGGACATTCCGACACCCTCTACGTCTACAACGCCAACACCGGATGGACGACTTACGATCTGACCTCGTCCGGTGGCGCGGAACATCTGGCGATCATGGTGCCGGGCGTGGGCGCGTACCTGAGCGGCAATCCGACGGTGGCTCATACGTGGTGCCCGACGGGTACGGTGGGCAACTATGCCAGCATGGTCTTCTATCCGCAAGGCGATTCCGTTGCGGAGGAGAATGACATCCTCGCGGCTACAACAGATGGCCAGCATATCCTTGGCGCGAGCTATGCGGGCGGCGGCGTGACGTTGAATGACCTCTCGGTATCGATTCCGACAACAACGAGCCCGAGCGGTGTTCCAACTCCCGCTGAATGCTCTGTATCTTCGGCGGGCGTGCTTTCGCCGCTGACGATCACCCACACGGTGAATCCGCCCCAATCCCTCACCGTCAATGCGACGAGCGTGAATCAGATTCTGACTTCCCCTGCCGGAGTGGCGCAGGGTTCGACCGCCGCCGCAACAAACCTGAGCTTCATTACATACAACGGAACGACGCCGGGAGCGACACTGCCCTACTACACGCAGGCCATTGGCAGCGCCGCGCCTGGAACTGTCGGGTACCTCACCCTGACCGGAGCGTCGGCGATCACAGCTCCGGTAGCGGGTGCGTTCAGTCCCGACGGCACGTTGTTCTTCGTCTCGACCTCGGGCGACAATCAGATCCACTACATCAACACAACGAACTTGCAGGACACGCAGCAGATCAGCCCGAATCTGCCAGCGTGCACTCCGGGATCCGATCCGAACTGCACGATTACAACGCCGCAGACGACTCCGGTTCCGGCGACGGCGATTGCGGTGAAGCCGCGGTCCACGACCTAGTTCAGACGCACGAGGCTCCGCGTCCGCTTCGACGTCAGGAGCCTCGTACACATCGCCGCTCACGCACATCCCGCACGATAGAATCGAAGCATGATCAAGGGCATCTCGTTCCTGCGCCCAGCCGAGGGTAAGGCGGTCTACGACCGTGTGTCGAGCTTTTTGTCGGCGCTGGGTTTCGCAAGCGGTAAAGGGTGGAACGAGCCGGGCAGCCGGGGCGCGGCTTTCCTGGCGCCGTTGGGCAACTTCGAAGTAGTCGAGGGCCAGTTCCCTTCCACGGCCGATGTGCTGGTGGAGGTGACGGAACTCGACGCCATGCATCAGGCAGCCGAGACATGGATCAAGGCACAGGGCGGCGGACCCACACCAACGACGCTCTCGGCAATCACCGAGACCCACTGGAAGTCGCGTATCTTCACGGTCGAGCCGGAGAAGGGATTTGCGTTTAGCTTCTGGGCGTGGACCGATCCGGTGAAAGGCAAGCCGGTCGCCATCGAGGGCGACCTATCGGCGGCTGGGATGAAGTTTGCCATCGTGGTGGCGCGCTGGAATGCGGTGATCACCGAACGGCTGCTAGAGGGGGCGCTCGATGCCCTGCTCCGCAGCGGGGCGAAGCGTGAGGACATCGACGTGGTGCGCGTGCCGGGGGCGTGGGAGATTCCCGGGGCAGCGCGCACGATCGCCGAGCAGAAGAAGGTGGACGCGATTGTGCCGCTGGGCTGCCTGCTGCGCGGCGAGACTGCGCACTACGAAGCGATCTACAACGAAGTGTCGCGCGGCATCGGGCAGTCGCAGCAGGAGACGGGGATTCCGCACAGCTTCGGCGTATTGACCTGCGAGACGCTGGAGCAGGCGCTGAATCGCGCCGGGATCAAGGCTGGGAACAAGGGCTTCGAAGCCGCCGTGGCAGCGATCGAGATGGTGAGTCTGAAGCAAAAGCTGGTTGCACGAGGCCCGGCTTGACCGCGGCGACTCGGCGCAAGTCGCGCGAACTCGCCATGCAGATGCTGTTCCAGGCCGACGTGGGCAAGCAAACGCCCGAGCAGGTCAGCGCCACATTCTGGAGAGCCGGCGACAAAGTCGAACCGGAGGTGCAGGGGTTCGCCGATGACCTTTTTCGGGTGGCGATCGAGAACCGGGAAAAGATCGATGAGCTGATCGTTGCCAACTCGAAGCATTGGCGGCTCGAGCGTATGCCGGCGGTGGATCGAAATCTGCTGCGCATGGCCGTGGGCGAGATGCTCGGATTCAAAGGGACGCCGTTTCCGATTGTGATCAACGAGGCGCTGGAGATCGGGAGGCGTTACTCGGGGCCGGAGTCGATCAACTTCCTCAACGGCTTGCTCGATGCCGTGGCCCACAGCCTTTTGCCCAAATAGCGGATGCAACAGATGGCACGACGCCGGCGTCCAAGCAACAGGAAATTGCGGTGCAGTTATCCTCAGCACGACACTTTGCGGATTGTGCTGCGTCGTCGATAATTTGCACTGCAGTTCAGCATACAGGCGTACCATTGAGCCTGATACGTTCGGGCGTTGCAGCAGTGAAAGGAGAAATTTCGCTATGGCAGACGACAGCAGGGCACAAGGATTGGCATGGTTTCTGGCGGGCATCGGCGTAGGCGCCCTGATCGGCATTCTGTATGCGCCCAAGAGCGGCCGCGAAACGCGCGACGACATCGCGCAGGGAGCCCGCGAGGGAACCGAGTATCTGCGCGCCAAGAGCAGGCAGGCCGCGCAGCAAGTCGGCACGCTGGTGGACAGAAGCAAGGAACAGTTCGGCGACTATGTGGATCGTGGACGCGAAGTGGTCGACCGTGGTCGAGCGCAGTGGGAAGAGTTCGTGGAGCGCGGCAAGAGCCTGGTGGGCGACCAGACGACCCGCGTGGCTGCAGCTGTTGAAGCGGGTCGCGAGGCTTATCGCACAACGACGACCGAGGCTCCCGCTGAGTAGTTCTTGCCAGCCGGCAACTGCGGCGCGCTGTTCCTTCCGGAGCGAAGCGATTCATGTGCTCGCTCCGGACTTCTCCTTGCTGAAGTCGAGTGCGCGGCCATCCTGCGCGATCTTCCGGTGGCAAACGTGAATAACGAAACCCTTCTGCTCATCTTTGTTGCCTGTACCGGTGCGGCCGTGCTGTTGCAGGCGATTGTTCTGCTGTCCATGTTGCTGACCGCCCGCAAAGCGCTCAAGTTCGCCCAGGAGCAGTCCGAAGAACTGCGCTCGAACGTGCTGCCGCTGGTCAAGGACACAAAGGAGCTACTGACCCGCGTGGGTCCCAAGATCGAGTCGGTCGCGAGCGATGTTGCGGTGCTGGTCAACAAGATACGAGAGCAGAGCACGAAGGTAGAGGCCTCGGCCGGCGACGTCCTGGAACGCGTGTACAGGCAGACCAGCCGCGTGGACACAATGCTGACCCATGCGCTGGACACCGTGGATCGCACCGGCGCCGTCGTGGCCGAAGTGATCAGTTTGCCGCTGCGCCAGTTGGTGGGATTTGCGGCCTTTGTACGCGCAGCGATCGGCGGTTTTCGCAGTGCCCCGGTGCGCTCCCAGACGACCGAACCACGACCTACCCACGCGGCCGCCGACAAAGATCTTTTCGTCTAACCCATAAAACTGGCACAGAAAGGATGAGTGTGCTCATGCGGCGACTCATGGTTCTGCTGTTTTTGCTCGGCGTTCCGGCGACAGTGGTGTTGGCCGAATCGACGCCGAGCCCTGCCCTGCTGGTGCTCTCGAAGCAGGACCATTCGATCGCGATCGTCGACCCGCACGATTTGCATGTGGTGGCAAAGGCTCCGGTTGGCGACGATCCGCACGAGGTGATTGCGTCGACGGATGGACGCACGGCGTATGTGTCCAACTACGGGTTCGGGCAATTCAACACACTGACCGAAATTGACATGGTCGGACAGAAGCGCGTCGGGACCATCGATCTGGGCGCGTTGCGCGGGCCGCATGGGTTGGACTTTGCCGGCGGCAAGCTGTGGTTCACTGCGGAGGCGGCGAAGTCAATTGGCAGCTACGATACGGCGACAGGAAAGATCGACCGCATTATCGGAACCGGGCAGAACCGCACACACATGGTCTATGTGTTCCCCGATAGCAAACGCATCGTGACGACCAACGTGAACTCGGGCACGATCACGGTGCTGGACAAGACGGAAGGCGCTGCCGGTGGGCAGGCTGGGCCGCCGCCGGGAATACCGCCACCACAAGCGGGCGCGCAAGGCGGACCGCCGCGGCGTATGCCGGGACCTCCGGGCGGCGACTGGAATGAGACGGTGATCCCAGTGGGCAAGGGCGACGAGGGTTTCGACGTGTCGCCCGATGGCAGAGAAGCGTGGACGGCGAACGCGTGGGATGGCACCGTCTCCGTGGTCGATCTCGCCGCTCTGCGTGTGACCGACACGATCAAGGCCAACGTGCCTGGAGCCAACCGGCTGAAGTTCACTCCGGATGGAAAGCTGGCCCTCGTTTCGTTGCTGGGGAGTCCGGAGCTGGTGGTCATCGACACCGCGACTCACGCCGTGATCAAGCGGCTGCCGATCGGGCATGGGGCGGCGGGGATTCTGATTGAGCCGGGCGGAAAGCGCGCCTTCGTCGCCTGCACCCCTGACAGCTACGTTGCGGTGATCGATCTCGGGACGCTCACGATGGTCGGAAAAATCGATGCGGGCGGAAATCCCGACGGGCTCGCGTGGGCCGTGCAGAAGTGAGCTGGATTCAGGGAAGAGCGAAGGCCGGGACGCGATGTCCCGGCCTTCTCGTTTGCGGTGATGCAGGCTACTGCTCGTCGAACTCGATGACCTGAATCGACAGCCCCGGCACGGTATGACGGAAGCTGGCGCTCACATCGTGCAGGGTCGACTCGACGGGCACGATGCGATCAGGATCGTCGATGGAGTTCGTCTCCTGCGTGTCGTTCGCGTGCAGGCTGACGAGCTTGGCCGTCGAGGCGAGTTTGGCTCCGTCGATGTGAAGGTCAACCGGCTGCGCATCCGTCGATCCGTTGACGAGCTTCAGATACAGCTGCTTCTTTGCCGCGTTGCCGGTGATGGAGTAGAGCAACTTCGGTCCCGCATTTTTGAGTTCTGACCCCAGCACCTGATCGCCGAGATAGGACCCGAACAGCACCTGCGCGTAGTAGGCCGGTGAGCCGTAGCTCTTCATGCCGTTGTAGCCGATCAGATCGGTCTCCCACTGCATGCCGCCAGGATCGACGCGCACCAGCAGAGGAGCGTAGGCGGCCATCACTACAATGTCGCTGTTGCGTTCGAGGCCGGTCATCCAGGCAGCATCGCCCAGAGCCGCGCCGAAGTTGGGGGTAGGGAAGCCTTCGCGCGTGGCCCACTCGCCGACGAAGATCTTGGGGCCATTGCGGTCGGCTTTGTCATAGCGGCCTCCGTCCCAGCGCGGCGCCGCCGAGTCAAGGGCAGGCGGATTATAGTGTGTGGCGTCGTGGAAGTTGTCGGTAGCACGCACGTAAAAATGCTCGTCGAGCACATCGGGCTTGAGGCCTTTGACGGGCGCCGTGACGATGAGCTGCAGTTCGGGGTATCTTGCCTTGATGGCCTGGTAGAAGGGCGGGCAGCGCTCCTGGTAGCTGCCGGAATGGTCGAGCCAGTCTTCGTTGCCGATCTCGACATAGGTGAGCTTGAAGGGCGCGGGATGGCCGTCTTTCACGCGCTCGGCGCCCCACTTGGTATCCGGGCCACCGGTCACATATTCGATCTCGTCGAGCGCGTCCTGAATGTAGGGACCGAGCTGATCGGCGTGAACGTGTTCGCCGCGGAGCGAATAGCCGGCATAAACGGCGAGCACGGGATTCATCTTGAGGTCTTCGCACCATTCGAGGAATTCAAGAAGCCCCATGCCGTCGGACGAGTGATAGAACCACGGGCTGGGATGTGTGGGACGGTCGACCCAGGGGCCAATGGTCTTCTTCCAGTCAAAACGGTCGACGATGCGATCGCCTTCAAGGTAATTGCCTCCGGGGAAGCGCAGGAAGTTCGGATGCATCGCGGCGAGTTTCTCCATCAGGTCGATGCGATTGCCGCCAATGCGATTGTGGTAGGTGGGCGGGAAGAGTGAGACGAGTTGCAGCCAGAGCGTCCCGGCGTGGCCGACCGTGAGAATGAGATGGTTCTTGACCGAAGGCGGAACGTCGGCGGTCTTGAGAGTGAACTCGTATTGCTTCCAGTCCGCGCCAATGGACGGAACGGTTGTGGTCGTGATGACCTTGCCGCTGTCGTCGCCGACGAGGCTGATGCGGACCGGCCCCAAATCGGATGCAGCGGCCTTAGCATAGAACGAGCCGTTGTAGGTTGTGTTGGGCCGCAGAGCGAAGCCCCAGTAGCCAGGGTTGAGCGCGCCCGCCTGATTCTTCGAGTCCGCCTGCGCAATATCGATGCGGAGACTCGCAGGCAGCGCCGTGCTGGGACCCGTGGAGGTGTCGCGGTGTATTTTGGCGGCAGCATTTCCGTTTTCGTAGAGATACCAGTAGGGGATTCCGCTCCAGTCGCTGTGGAGGCTGCGGTTGCGGACCATCTCGGCGTAGAGGCCGCCGTCGTAGGAGTAGTTGATCTCTTCGGTCATGAGGCCGTAGAGGGTAGGGCTGACGGGATGGACAGGCTGGTCGGCGTGGATGGTAAGGTTCGCGGGAGTTTGTGCGGAAAGGAGAGCGGCGGCCAAGGCGAGGACGGCAGTGGCCACAAGTCGAGCAAACGTTTTCTCGGGCATCGAATATTCTCCGGATTTTGGTGACGGGCCAGTATAACGCGAGGAGCCACGAGGGCTAAGAACTTCAGTCAAGGGAGGCTTGGGAGTGCTTGCGCGGCCCTTTATTGCCCGCTTCGTTTGCGTTTGAAGACCGCGCCCCAGCTGACGATGACGCGCGCCTGAAACTGCTCGCTGACGCCGGAGTTGAGTCCGATCTGCGCGTTTTCCAGCTCGACCTGGCCATTGCGAAACGGGATGACGAGACCTTCCTCGATGCTTACGGCTTGCTGGCCAGCGGAGACTTCGTGCTGCAATCCCAGAAAAAATGCCGTGCCACGCTTGTCGAGGGTGCGGAAGTAGTCGAAGTCGGTGAGGTAGTCGGTGCGCGGATTCGCTGCCGAGACGCCGACGCCAGCGGCGAGGGTCACATTCAGTACGGCGAGGTTGCGGCCCCACACCAGCTGTGGCGCGGCCGTTGCTCCCACGCGGCCGCCATCTCCGCCGCGAACCAACGCTGCGCCACGCGGAGCGAGAGTCAACTCGAATCCGCCCTTTTGCAGAATTTGCTGGCGCAGGACGAACTCGAATTCATTGCCGAAATGCGTGGCACGATCGTGATTCGGGGCTTCGGAATCGAGCAGGTTGACCAGCACACTCAAGTCGGTCCGCGGCGAGAACGGCGCGTAGGAGAGGACGGCAGGAATGTACCGGCCATCCTTGAGTGATTGGAAGCCAACCTCGGTTTCGATGCATCCGCCGCAGACGGGCGGCGGGCTGAAAACGAAGGTCGTCCCATAGTCGGAGACTGAGGCGTTGAGCGGCTGCGGAGTGGACGCTTGTTGGGCGAGCGCACCAATCCCATTCAGGGATGTGAACGCTATGCCAGCCAGTGCCAGTGCAATTGGGCGGTGTCGCCACATCATGCTGGAGCGCATTGTACGCGCAGGGCATAAAGGCAATATGGGAGCGACCGAATGCCGACTACAGGATCCAGCCACCGCCGACAACTTCGTCGCCATCGTAGAAGACGGCGGATTGGCCGGGGGTGACTGCCCGCTGCGGCTCGTCAAAGATCGCGAGCACGGAAGCGCGAACTCCATCGGACATTCTCGCCGCTCCTAAGAAATCGGCCGGCGCTGCCTTCTTGCCTGGTCCTGATACTGGGTTCGATGCGGCGGAGTTCGAGCCGGCTCCAGAATCTGTGGCAGTCAACGTCGCGCCTGCCCGCGCATCTTCAGAGTCTGTCGCCGGACTGATGGAGGCCCAGGCGGGCTCGTGGCGATGACGAATCTTGATCTTCACACGCATCGGGCCGGTCAGCGCGGGAATGCTGATCCAGTTGACGCGGTTGGCGCGCAGGGTGCGCGTGGCGAGCTCGGCATCGGCTCCCACGGTGACGCGGTGGCTGGCCGGATCGATATTGAGCACGTAGAGCGGCGAAGGCGACGAGACCTTGAGCCCCTTGCGCTGGCCGACGGTGAACCCGGAGATGCTGTTGTGATGGCCGATGACTTCGCCGCTGCTGGCAACGAGCTCGCCGGCCGTATCGGGCATCTCCCTTCCCTGCTCTTCGAGATAGGCGGTGAGGAACTGCTTGTAGTTGCCGCCGGGGATGAAACAAATTTCCTGAGAATCGGGCTTCTCGGCCAGGGCAAGGCCGTGGCGGCGCGCGACTTCGCGCACTTCGGGCTTGGTCATGTGGCCTAGCGGGAAGAGCGTGTGCGCAAGCTGCTCCTGGGAGAGACCGAAGAGGAAATAGGTCTGATCTTTGGCCAGGTCGGCGGGACGCTTGAGAATCCAGCGCTGGCGTGCGGGGTCGTACTCGTTGACCGCGTAGTGGCCAGTGGCGATGCGGTCGGCGCCGATGGAACGGGCGGTCTTGAGCAGCTGGTCGAACTTGATGTGGTCGTTGCAGAGCGAACACGGGATGGGTGTGCGGCCTGCCAGGTACTCGTCGACAAAGGGACGGACCACATCGCGCTCGAAGCGCTCTTCCTGATTCACGACGTAGTAGGGGATGCCGAGGTGGGTAGCGACACGGCGGGCGTCATACACATCATCGAGGGAACAGCAGCGGCCGGCCTTCGGAGCGTCCGGAATGCCGTGCTTGCCGGCCAGGCGAGTCTGGTCCCAGAGCTGGAGGGTGAGGCCGACGACGTTGACGGCGGGCTGGGTCTCGTCGTCGCGGGGCCCCACGCCGCGAGACCCGTCTCTGCGGGCAAGGATCGCCGCAACCGTCGAGGAGTCAACCCCTCCGGACATGGCAACGGCGATGGTGGTGTGCTGCGACATGGGGAAGAAAAGCGATCTCTTCTATTGTCCCATCATTGGGCCTGCGAGGCGAGTGAAGTCCGGCCTTGAGCCTTAATCGATCGGGGTGCCTTGGGTCGCGGGGTTGATGTAAGCAACGAGGGCCTTGCCGAAGCAAGGCCTCCGTTGGAAAGAAAGAATAGGGTAAGTAGCGGGATCATGCTTCTTACCAGCCGAAGAAGCCGTCGTCGTCGCCCGGTGCGAGCGCGACTCCGCGGAGCACTTCGCCGGCTCGGGCGCTGCGAAGGGTGAAGAATTGCCCGAGAAAGCCTTCGCCGGAGGGCAGGGTCGAGTCGCTGACGCGATCGGTGACCTTCACCAGCTTGTTGGGATCGGCTCCCGTATCGCCGTTGGCGCTGATCGTCGATGTGATGGCAAAGATGGTCACAGTGCCGTCGAAGTTGTGACGGCCGACGATGTTGCGGCAGCCGCCCGTCGCCGGATTGAGTGAGGAAGGATAGTCGTCGATGCTATACGGCACCCCGATGTTCAGCCCGTCCTGCAGCACGTATTGCATCACCCAGGTGCCGTTGATCAGACGCCATTTCTGCAGGCCTGCGGTGGCCAAGGATTGGGCGTCGGCCACGTTGCCATTCACTGCCGGCGTCACAAGGGTGCCGTCACCCTCATCGCACACATAGAGCGTGTTAGCGTTGGCGAACCAAATGGCGAAGGGAAAGGCGGTGCTCGTGCTGGCGGTTGTGCTCGGAAATCCGGGCAGGATGGTCAGCGGCACCGTCGCGAGATCGGCAGCGGAGCCAGTGGGCAATGTGCCTGCGGTGCCCGCCTGATACACGGTGTTGATGCCGTTGCCACCGCTGCCTTTGGTGACGTAGAGCGTGTTGTCGAAGATGGTAATCCCGCGGAAGTTCGTGTCCTTGCCCAGCTTGTCCGTGCCGAATTCCAGACGTCCGATCATCTGAATGTTCGGAGGAAGCGGCGGCGTCAGACCGGGGTAGAGTAATTCGGCGCCGGTGGCGTTCGCAAGATCGATGCCGTCGAATGTTGTCGACATCTGCTTCTTGGAGAGGTTGCCTGAGTTGTCGTTGCCGACCATGTAATAGAGGCCGTTGCCGCCTTTGATTGCCCCGCGGCCGTTATCGCCGCTGAACGCATTGCCGTCGGTGATGCTGAGGTGTCCATTGGCATCCACTTCGGCGACACCGCGATAGTAGGCCGCAGGAACCACTGGATTGCTGGAGAAGGTCGTGATGACGGGATTGGTCGGATCGCAGACGCCCGGGGTGTTGGAGGCCGAAACATCGAGCAGGCTAGGCGTAGTCGGAGACACTGTGGACCCGCCGCAGCCGATGCCGCCGACGTATCCCATGAAGGTGATCGAGTGCCCGTCGACGGAGCGATTCAAAGCGAGCTCCGACTTAGAGCTGAAGCTGGTGACTATCTTGTCGGTGGGGATGGGGAACGTCCCCAGCGTCCAGCCATCGGTCGTGATGTCGTCGAGGAAGATGGGCGACGTGACGCCGAAGCTGCCGTCGGAGTTTGCGTTGTTCCAGACGTTGTGGGTATCGAAGAGGTTCGGGTATTCGCCGTCATCGCTCGCGACGCCGCACGGGACGGTCACGGGAGTGGTGCCACCGGTGGTGGTCGGAACATTGATGGTGAGCCCGCTTGTCCCGCCCTTGCATCCCAGGGGCAGCGTCTCGCCGACGGTGATGGTCGAGGCCTTCCCTTCATAAACACTGCGGCTGACAACCAGTGTGCCAGGCACGAAGTGGAAGCCCTAGTCGAAATCCTGAGAATTGTTCTGTTGCGCGTTTAATCTAGCCGGTGATCCCGCAGTAACAGCCAGGATCAAGGTCGGAGCGATAAGCAGAAGCTTATTCAACGGATTGACCTCCGTGCCCAAAAATACAGACCACGGATGCCGCTCAAATGAACAGGGGAAGAAAGAAACATGAGTGCACGGTAAACAATTCAGCACTGGGCGTCGAGGCAGTGGAAATGCAGGCAGCGAGCCGTCCCAGGGCACCTGATTCACGCCATCGCATGTATCCGCTGTCTGTCCCGGCGCTGCTAGCCCAGTGTTCCAGCCGCCACCGGCGAGATTGCCCGCAGGTGCTCGACCGCTTCGGGCAGGACACGGAGAACATGATCGACATCGGCGCCGGTGGCGGTCTTGAGCAGGCTGAAGCGCAGGCTGGCGCGGGCGCGGATTTTGTCGAGGCCCATGGCCATGAGAACGTGGCTAGGCTCGGTGGCGCCGGAGTGGCAGGCCGATCCGCCGGAGACAGCGACGCCCTTGAGGTCGAGTGCGATGACCAGCGCTTCGCCCTCGAGATGATCGAACCAGATGTTAGTGGTGTTGGCGACGCGGGTCACCGGCTTGCCACCGGCTTCGGCGCCGTTGAGCCCGGTGCCGGGAATGCGCAGGACTTCGGCTTCGAGGCGGTCGCGCAGCCTGGCGAGTCTTTCCATGGTCCCGTTGGCCAGAGAGTGCATGGCAAGCTCGGCAGCCTTGCCGAGTCCGACGATGCCAGCTACGTTCTCGGTGCCGGCGCGGCGACGACGCTCGTGGCTTCCGCCGACGAGCAGAGACTCGACGGGCGTGCCGCGGCGCACGAACATCGCGCCGACCCCCTTTGGTCCGTGCATCTTGTGCGCGCTGATCGAGAGCAGATGGCAGCCGATGTTGCGAACGTCGATGGGAACTTTGCCGGCGCCCTGCACCGCATCAATATGGAAGAACGTGCTGGACGCACGGGCAATCTCCCCGATTTCTTCGACCGGCTGTAAAACGCCGGTCTCGTTGTTCGCCAGCATCACGCTGATCAGGCGCGTCTCGGGACGGATGGCCCGCTGAATGTCGGCCGGGTCGATGAGACCGCTGGGTTGAGGCGCGACAAATGTCACCTCGACGCCGCGTTCGGCGAACCGCTGGGCCGCCTGCAGAACGGCGGAATGTTCGATGGCCGTTGTAATGAGGTGATCGCCTGGACGCAGAAGGCCGAAGAGCGCGGCATTGTCGCCCTCGGTACCGCCGGAGTTGAACACCACTTCCGCATCATGGCAGTGGAACAGCGCGGCGACGATTTCGCGAGCTTGGTCGACCGCAGTGCGCGCCTGCTGGCCATGGAGATGGATCGAGGAGGCATTACCAAAGTGCTCCATCCAATAGGGACGCATCGCCTCGTACACCTCAGGAAGCAAAGGTGTTGTGGCGTTGGCATCCATATAGACGCGGGCAAAGGATGGAAGCGGGGAAGACATCGAAGCGTCCATTTCCAAGGCTAGCATAGGGTTGCAAGCAGGGTTCAGAGCAGTTCCCAGAGCGCTTTTCCGGTTCCGATTCGAGAAAAGAGCGATGTCCGGAATGGGCTCCCAGGGCGTTGACCCTTCGCACTTTAGGGCTCGAAGGAGGAGCGAAACAGGATCGTCCCTCAAAAGAGGCAGGAGTTTGTTGTTTTTTTGCGAGAAGTCCTCGGTTATCTTGGAGAAAAGCCGCTTCTCCGTGGCTTCCGGTAGTCTGCTGTTCCCTGTGCATTGCACCCTAACTTAGTTGATTCATTAGAGGGATCTACGTGAAAAATCATCCGCAAAAGCAGTTGACCATCGCCGTGGTCGGTTCCGGATATGTGGGCCTTGTGGCCTCTGCGTGCTTCGCGGAGATCGGGCACCGCGTGATCTGCGTGGATAATGACGAGTCCAAGGTGAAGACACTTCAAGCCGGCGGCGTCCCCATTCACGAAGACTATCTGCCGGAGCTGCTGAACCAGCACCGGGGCGGGCTGCTCGAGTTCACAACGGACTTGCGCAGCGCGGCTCAGGCGGCGCAGGCGATCTTTATCGCCGTTGGAACGCCGCAGAGCAAGACAGGTAGCGCGGACCTGTCGTATGTCGACGCCGTCGCCAGTGAGATTGCCCGGTCCATCGATGGCTACAAGGTGATCGTCGAGAAGAGCACCGTCCCGGTTTACACAAATGAGTGGATCCGTCGGGTGGTTGAACGCAACGGCGTGCCCAAGGATCATTTCGACGTGGCTTCGAATCCTGAGTTCCTGCGCGAGGGAACTGCGGTGGTCGATTTTCTGTATCCCGACCGCATTGTGGTGGGAGCGGCCACCGACCGGGCGTCGGAGTTGCTGCAGCAAATCTATGCGCCTTTGACTTCGGGAGAGTACTATCGCCGCGCGAACCGGATTCCCGGACCGTTCAGCGAAAACCAAATCCCTCCGTTGCTGCTGACATCGACCAAGGCCGCAGAGATTATCAAGCACGCGTCGAATGCGTTCCTGGCCACGAAGATATCCTTCATCAACGTAGTGGCGAACATCTGCGAGGCGGCCGGAGCCGACGTGGAGGAAGTAGCCAAAGGCATCGGACTCGACAGCCGCATCGGCAACAAGTTTTTGCGTGCCGGCGTGGGCTACGGCGGCTCGTGCTTCCCGAAGGATGTGGCGGCTTTCCGGAACGTGGCGGAGTTAGTGGGCGTCGATTTCGGTTTGCTGCATGAAGTCGAGAAGATCAACGAGGAGCAGAAGCAGCGCTTCTTCCAGAAGGTGCGGTCCGCACTCTGGACGTTCCGCGGCAAGAAGATCGGCGTGCTGGGCCTGGCGTTCAAAGGCGGCACCGACGACATCCGCGAGTCACCGGCGATCGATATCGTGCAGAAGTTGTTGAGCGAAGGATGCTTGATCAGTGCCTACGATCCGGCGGCAGAGCCACGTGCTAAAGAGGTGATTCCTCCGGGACCGCAGATGCGCTATGTGGACAGCCCGTACGCTGCCGCACAAGATGGCGACGCTTTGCTGATTCTGAACGACTGGAGCGAGTTTGCCGAGCTGGACCTGGCCAAGCTGCACTACACGCTGCGCTACCCCATCGTCATCGACGGGCGAAACCTCTACGATGCAGGGGCGATGACTGAGGCTGGATTCACCTATCTAAGTGTGGGCCGTCCGGGGTCGTCGCAACCGGCCGATCCGATCTCAGCGTTTCATGCCCCGCGGAAGAAAGGTCACGCGAGCGGAGAGCATTCATAGTCGTCCAGCTGTTGAGTACCGCGGGCTCCGGATCGGGTCACGATGGAGTGGGCCGGTTCGCTTCTTACGCAGAGATTGGTATAAGTGTATCGAGCCTTTTCGGCAGTGCGGCGGATTGGGAGGCTCAATGAAAGGGGCTTCTTCCACGGATGCGTGTCCTGGTCACCGGCGCAGCAGGCTTTCTCGGTTCTCATCTTACGGACGCACTGCTCGCCGACGGCCATTCCGTGCTTGGCGTTGACAACCTCTGCACCGGTTCGCTCAGGAATCTCGAACATCTGCAATGTGAATCGAAGTTCGAGTTTGTCGAGACGGATATCTGCAAGCCATTCGACTCGAAGAAGGTCGACTACGTCTTCAACTTTGCGTCTCCCGCGAGCCCGGTGGACTACTACCGGTTGGGAGTTGAAACGCTGATGGTCGGCTCGGAGGGCACCAAGAATGTGCTCGATATCGCCAGGAAATACGGAGCGAAGTTTCTCCATGCTTCAACCTCGGAGTGCTACGGCGATCCTTCGGTTCACCCCCAGACCGAGGACTACTGGGGCAACGTGAATCCGATCGGGATTCGTTCGGTCTACGACGAGGCGAAACGATTCTCGGAAGCCCTGGTGATGGCCTACCACCGCTACCACAAGGTGGACACACACCTGGTGCGCATCTTCAACACCTACGGCCCCCGCTTGCAGAAGAACGATGGCCGGGTGATCTCGAACTTCATGATCCAGGCGCTGAAGGGCGAAGACCTGACGATCTACGGCGAAGGTGTACAGACACGAAGCTTCTGTTATGTGTCGGATGAGATTCAGGGAATTCTTGGGCTTTCGCGTACCGACGAACATCTGCCGGTAAACGTCGGCAATCCGACGGAGTGGACGATTGTCGATTGCGCGAAGGCGGTTCTTCGCGTGACAGGCTCGCAGAGCAAGATTGTGAACTGCCCGCTGCCGGAAGACGATCCGACGCAGCGACAGCCGGACATCAGCAAGGCGCGGCGGCTTTTTGGCTGGGAACCGAAGATCGATCTGGAGACCGGGCTAAAATTGAGTCTCGACTACTTCAAGTCGTGCGTCGAAGTGCCGGCCTAATAGATTCCCTCAAATCCGCCGGTTGGAGAGTCCGATCGACCAATGCAAAAAGACAGCCGCATCTTCGTTGCCGGGCATCGTGGACTGGTCGGGTCGGCCATTCACAGAGGGTTGCAACAGCGCGGATACTCGAATCTGCTGCTGCGCACCCATGCAGAACTCGACCTCACCGATCGCGAAGCGGTTCGCTCGTTCATTGAGCAGGACAAGCCGGAGTTTGTCTTTCTTGCCGCCGCCAAGGTTGGTGGCATCTACGCGAACGACACCTATCCAGCCGACTTTATTCGCGAGAACATCGAGATCCAGACCAACGTAATCGATGCGAGCTATCGGAACGGAGTCCAACGGCTGCTGTTTCTCGGCTCCAGTTGCATCTATCCGAAGTTGGCGCCGCAGCCGCTCAAAGAAGAGTCGCTGCTGACGGGTCCGCTGGAGTCGACGAACCGCTCCTATGCTTTGGCGAAGATCGCAGGAGTAGAAATGTGCCGGTCCTACAACCGCCAGCATGGGACCCGGTATCTCGCAGCTATGCCCACCAATCTCTATGGGCCGGGCGACAACTTCGACCTGAAGCTTTCGCACGTGCTGCCGGCGCTGATGCGCAAGGTAGTCGAAGCCAGGCGCGCCGGCGAACGCAGGCTTGTGGTATGGGGAACCGGAACGCCACGCCGCGAATTCCTCTACAGCGACGATCTGGCCGAGGCGTGCATTCACCTCCTCAGCCTGTCTGAGCCGGTCTTTGACAAGCTGCTCGGCGAAGGCGAAGTACCGCTCATCAATGTCGGAACAGGCGAGGATCTGACGATTCGTGAGCTGGCGGAGTTGATCGCAAGGGTTCTCGAATTCGAATGCGAGATCGTTCTCGATCCGTTACAGCCCGACGGCACGCCCCAGAAACTGCTCGACGTGAGCCGCATCAACGAATTGGGATGGAAGGCGAAGACCAGCCTGGCCGAGGGGATTCGTCTCACCTATGAGGCTGCACGCGGGCTGCTCGAAAACGCTCCGCAAGCGTGAAGAGTGCCGAAGGGACGCGCTGAGGTCCGCGTGTCGATTGCCGCGCGAATGCCCTCGATGTGCGACAACTGATTCCAATTTGGAACTAGATTCCCGCATCCAAGCGCGAAATGCGCGGTCGGTGATGCTCAGCACAGAAGCTGACTATTGTTCCACGATAGGACAGTTCTGAGAGCAAGAGAAAGCCG
Source organism: uncultured Occallatibacter sp. (assembly GCA_964585715.1). Classification (GTDB taxonomy): domain Bacteria; phylum Acidobacteriota; class Terriglobia; order Terriglobales; family Acidobacteriaceae; genus Telmatobacter. The sequence goes on along the minus strand of CAZPEZ010000067.1, from coordinate 6,631 downwards.
ATTCGGCGCCGTCGCTTTCGGTCATTCCACTGGGGCACTTGCTCCCGCAACACGTTGGTTGAAAGAGTTCGATCATATAGCACGGCGCGATGACGCCAGGCACAGGATTTCTTTACCCATAGATCGGCGTTTACATCGATAGAGAAATGGGCCCCTATCCTATGGCACCGAGCCGTGGCCGGGACTCTGGACCGTTCTTCGATACAGGGAGACGGGCATGAGTTCCCTTGGAGTAGATCGATCCCTTCTATGCAGCGCTCCGGCAGCGGGCTTCCCGTCCCTTCGGGCAACGCGCACGCGCCGCGACTGGATACGTCCAGCCGTCCAGGCTTTCGCCGATTGGCTTGCCGTCAGTCTGTGGTGAGCGGCCCCAAACTTAAGATCATCGGCGATGGGACGCTTGCGCAAGATGTGGTGCAGGCTGCCGCAACGAATTCGAACATCGAATGGCTCGGAGCATGTAGCCACAAGCAAGTCAGGGATGCCATGGCCGCAAGCAACAATTCTGATCCTTCCATCTGCCTGGTTCGAAGCGTTTCCCGTTGTGATCGCAGAAGCCTTCGCCTCGGGACTGCCGATCATTGCGTCTCGCCGGGGCCCGATGGCCGAGCTCATCGCCGATGGGCATGCCGGAAAGCTGTCGGCTCCTGGGAATGCAACCGAGTTGGCCAACACCGTGGAGTGGGTTTACTTGCGCCCGGAACACATGCGGCGGATGCGAATCAGCGCGCGCGCGGAATACGAACAGAAATATACCGCCGAGACAAACCACGCGTGCTTCATGTCTATCTATGAAGCAGCTCTCGGGCACTCTCGGGAACCGGCGCTCTCGGTTCCTCGACTTGAGGCGATAGGATGAATGTTTGGAGAGAACGATGCCGAGAGTCCTGGACGGAGCGGCAATCGCCGCTGCCATCAAGCAGGAAGTTGCCGACGAAGCGCGCAAGTTAGCGCTGCAAGGGATTCGGCCTGGCCTGGCCGCGGTGCTGGTGGGCCACGTGCCTGCGTCGGAGATTTACGTCCGCAGCAAGGTCCAGGCATGCGCCGAGCTTGGCCTCTATAGCGATCTCATCACGCCTCCGGAGATGGTCACCACCGAAGAAATGATGGACCTGGTCACGGCTCTCAACGGGCGCGATGACATCGACGGCATCCTGATTCAGTTGCCGCTCCCGAAACAGGTGGATGCGAAGGCTCTGCTCGATGCTGTCTCACCGGCCAAAGATGTCGATGGCTTTCATCCCGTGAATGCGGGACGGTTGCAGTCGGGCCGCCCTGCATTGGCACCTTGTACGCCGGCCGGCGTCATCGAGATTCTCAATCGCAGCAACCTGCCCATGAGTGGGCAACATGCAGTGGTAGTCGGACGCAGCGATATTGTCGGCAAGCCGGTCGCCATGCTGCTCCTCCACGAGAACGCGACGGTCACCATCTGCCACTCAAAGACCCGCGACCTGGGGTCGATCACGCGGCAGGCGAACATCCTAGTGGCGGCGATCGGGCGGCCCGGATTCATCACGCCGGATATGGTGAAGCCCGGCGCGACCATCATCGATGTCGGCATCAATCGCATCACCGCGCGTGAGGACTTCGACCGTTTCTTTGCAGGCAACGAGAAGCGCGAAGCAGCTTTTGCGAAGCGTGGGTCGGTGATCGTCGGCGACGTACATCCCGCGGCGTTCGAGGTCTCGGGGGCTTACACCCCGGTCCCAGGCGGAGTGGGGCTGCTGACCATCGCCATGCTGATGGGTAACACTGTACGCGCGGCCAAGATGCGTCGAGGAATCGAGTAGTGCTCCGCGTCGGGCTGACGGGTGGGCTCGGCAGCGGCAAAAGCACCGTCGGCGCCTACCTGCGTGAGCTGGGCGCCGAAGTCATTGAAGCCGACGAGATGGGCCGCGCCCTGATGGAGCCGGGGCAAAACGTGTTCGATGAGATCGTCCGGAGGTTCGGAGCTGAAGTCGTTGGGCAAGACGGTCGTCTTAATCGCGCACGGCTCGCCGAGCTCGCCTTTCGCGGCGGGCGCCTGCAAGAGTTGAACGCCATTGTCCATCCGGCCGTGATCGAACAACAGCGCCAGTGGATGAATGACGTGTTCGCACGCAATCCCGCAGCCGTGGCCGTCATTGTGACCGCTCTGATCTTCGAAGTGGAACGCGACGCCCGTTCACGGGGTGAGACCGAGAATGTTCTGGCCGACTGGCGCCGCCGAATCGATCGCGTCGTGGTGGTGACTGCGCCGGAGGAGTTGAAGATCGCACGCTATGTCGACCGGCTTGGGGCGAACCCGATGGATCGCGCAGCTGCCGAAGCAGACGCACGCTCGCGGCTGACACATCAGATTCCCGATGCGATAAAAGCAGCACGCGCCGATTATGTTTTAGAGAATCATGGAGATAAGAACGCCCTGCGCGCCCAGGTGGAACCGCTCTGGCAGCGGCTCTGGGCCGAAAGCAACAAACTTGCAGGGCGCGGTTCACTAGAATAGAGAAGGAGTTAGGACTTCTTCTCCGGTGGAACTTCGCCGCACAGCGGCCGTATTGGTATGGAAAGGTTTCTTGGTTCGACGACTATGAAACTGCGTCATTTTTTTCTGATTGTGCTTTTTTTTGGCGGGTTCTGGTACCTGACCACCCATCTTCCCTCGCATTTCCGCGATGTGTCGCTGCTCAAGCATCTGCGATCGGCGGATTCGCCTCTGCAACTGACAGAGGCCGACGCGGCCCCGGCCTACGATGCAGAGGAGTTGAATAACATCTCGGTCTACAAACGGGTCCTTCCTTCGGTCGTCAATATTACGTCACGGCAGGTGGTCTTCAACTTCTTCTATGGGGCGGTTCCGCAGGAAGGCCAGGGATCCGGATTCATTCTCGATCATAGCGGCCATGTGTTGACGAACTTCCACGTCGTGGAAGGAGCGAATCGCGGTATCGACGTGCAGCTCAGCAACAAACACCACTACACGGCCAAAGTGATCGGAACCGACAAGGTCCACGATCTCGCTCTGCTGCAGATTGACGCGTCTAATCTGGAGCCTGTGACGCTCGCCGATTCCAGCCAGCTTGCCGTGGGACAGAAGGTCTACGCGATCGGCAATCCCTTCGGTCTGGGTGGCACCATGACCCGCGGGATCATCAGCTCGATCCGCACACTCGGCGGTTCGGGCGGCGCCCATATCGACGACGCGATTCAGACCGATGCGGCCATCAATCCCGGCAACTCCGGTGGACCGCTGCTGAACTCGCACGGTGAGGTCATCGGCATTAACACCATGATTGCCTCTAACGGCGCGGATCAGAGCTCGGGCATCGGCTTCGCGATTCCCATCAATACGGCCAAGGCCGTTTTGTCGGATCTGACACGCTACGGGCGAGTAAAGCGGCCATCGCTGGGCATCGTGTCCTACGCAATCGGGCCGGACCTCGCTCAACAGATGGGCCTGGCGGCCGACCATGGTGTGCTGATCCAGCGCGTGATCCCTGGAGGCGCGGCGGAACGGGCCGGGTTGCGCGGCGGCAACGAACGAGCCTACGTCGGCAACACGGAGATTCTGCTGGGAGGCGACTTAATCGTTGCGATTGATGGCCGCGAGATCGCCGATCCGCAGGACATCGCTGTGGTGCTCGACAAGCATCAGGCTGGCGATACCATCAGCGTCACCATCTTGCGAAATGGGCGGCAGGTCAGGTTGAAACTGATTCTGGGCGAGGCGCAGACGTCCAATACGTAGGTGCTAAAGAGATTCATGTATGGGCCGCGCCGGGTTGGGTGCGGCCCATTTGTTTTTGCGGCTCATAATTTGATGCCGAGTGTTTTGAGAAATGCCTCAAGCTGGGGCCACACGGCCTTCAAATAAGCAACCGTCTGAACATCCAGCGGGATGTTGAGCGGGTTGGCAGCTGCACCGGCCAGCTCCGACAGCGGCTTCTCAACAGCACCCACCAGAGTGGCAAGCGCAGCAATGACTGCGGGTGTTGCCTGCATTGCCTTGTTTGCGCCAGAGAGCCACTTGAGTGCGTCTTGCGCACCGATTGCAACGCCCTTTTCGATATTTACCAGAATATTAGCCATCGATCGATCCTCTCGTTTGCCTCTGCGTCGTGCAGAAGCGTGTTTTTGATCAGCGGGCTTCAGAATCCGAGCTGTGGTTGCAGCAGAACGCCTGAAGGACCGCCCTGCGGACGCAGAAACTCCCCGTGCGCCGAGTAAAGTTGCGCAGCGCGTTCCACGGAGATTTCGTTGTCTTAGTTCTCTCTCAAGGGTAGGTAATTCCGCGATATTCTTCGCAAATGCCTTGGCGAAGATGGGCGCTTCTGAATCAGCAGGATGGCTAGCGTTGCCGGCTTCGTACACCTCGACAAGACTTTAAGGAGACGCCCGCCTCACATAGCGTCGCCCGCGAATCTCCCATGCGCCGCTGACGACGCGAGCGATCGCCTCGCTGTAGGCTATGTGCTCTTCCACGAGAATGCGCTCGGAGAGCGAGTGCCCGTCGTCTTCTTCAAGGACAGGGATCGCGCGCTGCAGAATGATCGCGCCGTGGTCGAGGTGTTCGTCGACAAAATGCACGGTGCAGCCTGTCCAGTGCACGCCATAGTCGAATGCTTGCTGTTGCGCGTCGAGGCCCGGGAAGGCCGGCAGCAGCGAGGGATGGATGTTGAGGATGCTATTCGGGAACGCCGCAATGAAGCCTGGCGAGAGCAGGCGCATGAAGCCGGCGAGAATGACAAGATCGACCCTATGTTGACGCAGGCAGGCGGTTACATCGGCGTCGTGCTCGGCGCGGGGGCGGCCTTTGGAGACAAACACTGCGTGTGGCAGACCCAGTTGCTCGGCGGCCTCGATTCCCTTGGCTTCAGCAACGTTCGAGATCACCACCGCAATCTCGACGCCCTGCAGTTTGCCGGCGCGAATCGATTCGGCAATGGCGAGAAAATTCGACCCCCGACCGGAGAGCAGAAGTCCCAGCCGGACTGGGCCTATACGAACAGGAGCGTGACCTTCAGCTTTTGACTGGCTTGATCCCGCGTCGTCCGAGCTCACGTGTACTGCACCTTGCGGTCGCCTTTGACCACGCGCCCGATGACATAGAACTTCTCTTCGGCGCGGTCGAGCATGGCCTTGGCACGCGTAAACTTCGCTGCGGGAATCGCCGCAATAAGACCAATGCCCATGTTGAAGGCGCGCATCATCTCTTCCTGCGGCACCTGTCCCAGTTCTCGCAAATGCTCGAAGATCGGCAGCACCGGCCATGAGCCCACCTCGATCTGCGCGCCGGTCCCCTTGGGCAGAATGCGCGGCAGGTTCTCGGTAATGCCGCCACCGGTGATGTGCGCCATGCCGGTGGCGAACTCTCCCGCGACCAGCTTCTGAATCACGTGCAGGTAGCTGCGATGCGTCTTCATCAGCGCCGCGCCGGCCTTCTCTTTGATCGCAGTGACATATTGCGTGGCCTTGTAGCCGGCGACTTCGAACATCAGCTTGCGGGCCAGGGAGTAGCCGTTGGTATGCAGGCCGGTCGAGGGCAGCCCGATCAGCACGTCGCCCACTTTGATGCCTGCGCCCGTGACCATCTTGTCGCGATCGACTACGCCGACGATAAACCCAGCCAGATCATACTCGCCGTCGGCATAGAAGCCGGGCATCTGGGCGGTCTCACCGCCGATCAGCGCACAACCATTTGCACGGCAAGCCTCGGCTAGACCGGTGACGACAGCCTCGGTCACCTCGGGGTCGGTCTTGGCGCTGGCCAGGTAGTCGAGGAAAAACAGCGGCGTTGCGCCCTGGACTGCGATGTCGTTCACGCAGTGGTTCACCAGGTCCACGCCGACGGTCTGGTGCAGCCCGAGCTCAAAAGCCACCTTCAGCTTGGTGCCGACGCCATCGGCCGAGCTCACCAGGATGGGGTTCTTCCAGCGCTGCAGGTCGAGGCGGTAGAGCGCGCCGAAGCCCCCGATCTCACCCAGCACGTTCCGGTTGAAGGTCCTCTGCGCCAGGTACTTAATCCGTTCCTTGGCGTGGTCTCCCCGGGCGATGTCGACCCCGGCGTCTGCATAGGTCACGGACTTGGTTTTGGGTTGTTCAGGCACGATGCAGATTTCTCCACCCCGAGGGATAAGGACCTGTCATGGGGAAGACTGGCGGGTCAAGGCAATTTGGAAGCCGGTTGAGGGCAGGTAGTGTCCATCACTTCGACTACGCCGACTGACTCACCTGCCCTAACCGGAAAGGTCGATTCTAGCAGGATGAGAGGCGGACAGGCGGCGCTGCCCGGCACCGTTTATTGTGCAAATCTTGAGGATATTTCGGAGCCCGATCGATCGGGACCTTCAGGGTCAGGAGCCGCATGCTCAGTTGGCGCGTATGGTTGAGCTGCAAAGGCGCAACTCGTGCGATGTTGCTGATTCAGCGGTGGATCGATATCAAGCACCTTCGAGTCTCTTTTCCGATTGGGACTGGAACTCCTTTGCTCGTGGCATTCCGGCTGGAGCTTCTCACTGATCACAATGGCTCGTTGGCCACTTTTGGCGCCCGGAATAAGTAAAGCGGACTGGACATTATCCCTTTGACAAACCCAGCGTGATTTGCCATGATTGAGTGTCATTTGGGGGGAGAGTCAATGACACATGAA
>CAZPEZ010000066.1:0-27425 GCA_964585715.1 uncultured Occallatibacter sp. | reverse complement strand
TTGAGTTCGCTGGTCTGGCGGCAGGATCATAACGGGTTCAGCCATCAGGATCCTGGATTCATCGACCATCTGCTGAATAAGAAGGCCGACGTGGTGCGCATCTATCTGCCGCCGGACGCGAACACGCTGCTCTCGGTGGCCGACCACTGCCTGCGCAGCAAGCACTACATCAATCTGATTGTGGCCGGCAAACAACCTGCGCCGCAGTGGCTCACCATGGAAGAAGCAATTCCGCACTGTATGACGGGCATCGGCGCGTGGAACTGGGCGTCGGACGACGAAGGTAACGATCCCGACGTGGTCATGGCGTGTTGTGGCGACGTGCCCACCATGGAAACGCTGGCTGCTGTCATGCTTCTGCGTGAGCGCATTCCCAACATTCGCGTCCGTGTCGTCAACGTCGTTGACCTCATGACCCTGCAGCCGCAATCAGAGCACCCACACGGTCTGCCCGACGAGGACTTCGATCGCCTGTTCCCGGTTGGCACGCCGGTGATCTTTGCGTTTCACGGTTACCCGTGGCTTATTCATCGCCTCACTTATCGGCGGCACAATCACGACAATCTTCACGTGCGCGGTTACAAGGAAGAAGGCACAACCACTACACCGTTCGATATGTGCGTGCTGAACAACATTGACCGGTTTCAGTTGGCACTCGACGCCATTGTCCGTATCCCGCGGCTCGCCTCGCAAGCAGACGCGGCACGCCAGTGGTACTCCGAGGCCATCCAACGCCACAAACTTTATGTGTCTGAAAACGGAGACGACCTGCCGGAGATTCGCGATTGGCGGTGGTCCGCGGAACAGGCACATTGATTTCAATTCACGCGTAAGGGGTTTTTCATTTCATGGCGTCTTTGCCGGTTTTGGTTTTGAACAGCGGTTCGTCGTCCATCAAGTTTTCAATTTACGAAGCAAGCAATGACACGCGCATCAAACTGCATGAAGGCGCTGTTGACGGCATCGGCACCGATCTGGGCAAGTTCTGGATCAAGGATGAGAGTGGGAAACGGTTGGTGGATGAGACACCAGCTTTACCCACCCGGGCCGCGGCCTTCAAGCTGGTCGCCGATGCGCTGCATTCCGCTGACTTCCCTTCTCCCGTCGCCATCGGTCATCGCATGGTCTCCGGCGGCCCGACCGTCCAAGAAAACCAGCTCATCACGCCCGAGCTGATTGACGAAATGGAGCGATACACGGCCTTTGCTCCGCTGCACACGCCCATCGCGGTCTACATCATGCGCGAGGCGTTGCGCCTCTTTCCAGGTATTCCCAACTTCGTCATCCTGGATACCTACTTCCACCGCACCATGCCCGAAGTCGCGACGCGCATGCCGATCCCGTCGGAATACACAGAGATGGGAGTGCGGCGCTACGGAGCACATGGCATCTCCTACGAATCCATCGTCTACCAACTGCAACCCAACATTCCGAATCGGCTGATCGTGGCCCATCTCGGCAACGGCGCCTCCATCTCTGCAATTCGCGGCGGCAAGTGCCTCGATACCTCCATGGGCCTCACGCCAACCGGGGGCATCATCAGCGGAACGCGCACGGGTGACATCGATCCGGGTGTCCTGCTCTTCATCCTTCGGCAGATTGGCGAGAAGACCGAGAACGCATTGAGTGCGGCCGATCAACTCGAAGCCGTCGCCAGCAAGAAGGCCGGTCTCCTCGGCGTCAGCGAGCTCTCCAACGACATGCGCGACCTGCGCGAAGCGATCAAGGATGGCAACGCAAAAGCGCGCCTTGCCGTCGACAAGTTTGTGTGGACCGTTCAAAAATGGATCGGAAGCTACTTTGCCGAGCTCAATGGGCTCGACATGCTCGTCTTCACTGGTGGCATCGGCGAAAACGATATTGCCTCGCGGGCTGAGATCTGCACCGGCCTGGAAGCGCTAGGAATCGAGCTGGGTACGCAACGCAACAACGTGCGAGGTGCGGCCACAATCTCGTCGGAGACTTCCAAGGTCACGGTACGTGTCATCCCGCCCGCTGAAGACCTCATCATCGTGAATCATGTGGTTCGACTGCTGGGCAAGTAGGCTGGTGCGACGATATCCGAGGTTGGGCAAGCGTCTTCTGCACGCTTTGGCTGATCTACACTAGAGGGTCGGAGCCTCACTGATGACTCTTGCCGCCTCTCCCGCCACCGAACACAGGCTCCCGTCGCCTGCGCTGCGCCGTTTTTCGTGGGCGGTACTCGTCTACTTCATCGCCGTGATCCTGTGGGGGGCGCTCGTGCGCGCGACCGGCTCGGGTGCGGGCTGCGGCGATCATTGGCCGCTTTGCAATGGGACGGTGATGCAGTACGCGCCGCACGTCGATACAATCATCGAATTCACGCACCGCGTCACGAGTGGCATCTCCTTCTTCTCTGCCGTCGGTCTGCTTGCGTGGGTCATTGCGGGCACTGTGCGCGGGCATCTTGCTCGGGTAGCAGCCGTCGCCAGCGTTGCTTTTACGCTCGCCGAAGCCATTCTCGGCGCGCTGCTGGTCAAACTTGGACTTACTGCGCAAAGCCAGTCGCCGTTTCGGGCGCCGTACCTGGCTCTTCACCTCGCCAACACACTGCTTCTGCTCGCCGCGCTCACGCTCACAGCGCATTTCCTGAGCCGCGAGCAGGGCTATCGGCGTGGGAAGGTCATTCTGGTGGCACCGGTCCGCGCATCGCTTGGCATTGTCGTCTTGCTCGTGGTCGGGGTCACAGGTTCGCTCGCTGCCTTAGGTGACACGCTGTTTCCGGCGCATTCGCTCGGTGCGGCATTGAGCCAAGACTTTGCAGCGGGCAGCAACTGGCTGGTCCGGTGGCGTTGGACACACCCCACTGTGGCGTTTCTCGCGAGTATTTTCCTCATTTGGCTCTTGGTGCGTGCCGCCCAGCGCAGCAGTCATTGGGACAACCGCTCGCTCTCTGCGCTTGTGCTCGTCCTGCTGGCTGCGCAATACGTTCTCGGCGTCCTGGATGTATTTCTGCTGGCGCCGGTGTGGCTGCAGATCGCGCATCTGCTTGGCGCAGATGTTCTGTGGGCCGCGCTAGTGGTGCTCACCGCGCGGCTCACCTTGCAGCCGAAGGCTAAGTAAGGACGGCACTGGGCCGGACAGGCGCTTCTACTTCACCAGCACTCCCGCTGCGGGATAGACCTTGCCGTTGACGCTGGCCTCGATCACGGGCAGCGTCGGCGTCGCGGTCAGCCACTCAATCTTGCCATTGCTCAGAATCACAGTGTCCTCGGCTTTTCCACCGCGAATGCTCGGATTCCAGGCGAAGGCCTGATTGTTGACAACGGTTTGCGTGCCGTTCGGAGTTGCGACCCATTCCCGCTCTCCGTAACCCGTCGGCCCGCCCTGGTGATGGAAACGTTCCTCGCCCGGGAAGCCCTCGACTGCATACGCATCCTGCGCCACCTTGAATAGAGCGGCCGACGTCGCTCCTACTCGGGACGTGTCGAGCAGTGCAGCATTCACCTGCGCAGCTGACTTGAAGCGCGCCGCGAGTTCGGCCGGCAACGACCCGAAGTGTACGAATCGAGTGATCGAGATCGCCAGTCCCCACTTGCGCGAGCAAAGATTCAGCATGGCGTACTGTTTGAGTCGTTTTCCGCGCGCTACGGCGTGCTTGTATTTGTAAATGCGCTCGTCCACCGCGTAGAGATAGACCGAGGGCAGAATACCTCGCTTGAGGAGATTCGCCGCGGTGATGGCCTCGAGATCGTACTCGCTCAAACCAGGCTCAACCTGGTGCAGCGACTCAACCGTAGCAGCTGCGGTCTCCGCACCGAGCCAGCGATAGCGCGCAATCTCCGTCTCTGACAGCGCCGCCCGCAGCGGATAGAGATTGACCTGTGTCAGACCTTGGCCTGGAGTGTCCGACCCGAGAGGCCCTCCTGCGAGCTTCTGAGCCGCGGCAAGCGTGTCATCGGCAACCCAGGGAAAGAGCACCGGCTCAAAGTCAAGCAGACCGAACTCTTCGTCGTGCAAACGCGGGGCCTCGTTCTCCGTTGTGAAGTAGTAGCGCTTGCCGTCGGCTGTGACGAGGAGCGAAGCAACACCCGTCTCGCACGGCGTCAGGACGCGCAGTTCCACCGCGCCGCCGGTGACCCAGGCAACGTTTTCATTGCGCCGCAGCAAAACGCCGGACAAATGTTGCGAACGCAGCCACTCCACCAACCTCTGATGCTTTTCCTCGAGCTCATCATTCCATGCGGATTCCGTTACCACCGTTGTGCCGCCCGCTACGAGGCTCTTCCCGATTCTCTTGCTCATGAATGCGCTTCCTCTCCCAACAGTGTCCTGAAGTGCGTCGGGCGTTGACATGTGCCGTCAACGCCCAATGCAAAGCCCGTCTCTGTTAGTCCTCGAGCGAAGGATGATAGCGACTCTCCCAGCCGAGATAGCGGGCAGCTTCGTGAATGGACTTGGAGACGTCGCTGAAGTTGGCCGCTACGTGATGTTCGAAGCCCTCACGGCAGATGTACTTCAGGAGTTTTTGCAGCTGCGGAATCTCTGCCACGCCGGCGCCGCCGAAGGTCTCGAGTGGGTCGTCGGTGAAGCGCCCCGCGCCGGTGTAGCCGCGGACGATGCCGCGCCGGTCATCGGTCGAGTAGCGGGCAAAGGTCATTGCCCCAGCCTTCACGCGGCCCACGCAGGTGCCGAAGGTGTTCTCCTTGCCCACGGTCCCGGCGATGATCTCCTGATAGTCCATGCGCACGTCTTTAAAGAAGTGCTTGGGCAGGTTCGAACAGTGGAAACAGACGCACTTGTTCGGATCGCTGCCGTAGTTGTTATTCCAGTCCAACAGCGCCGACGGCGTTCCACTGGCCAGGGCCAGCATGTACATGCTCAGCGTACCTGGCACATCCACTTCGCAGGCAGAGGGAATTAGATCATTCGACATCATGCTCATGATGGTGCACGGCACGACACCGAAGAACTCCTCCATCGAAGTCCAGCACTGTACGGCGCTAATCGTCACGTGGGCCTGCTTCATCCATCCGTCGATCACCGCGCCCAGCTTGGCCATCTTCAGCAAGGCCGCATCGGCGATGCCCGACGTCGTGACATACTTCTTGATTTCCGCCAGCTTGCCCTGCGCCGCATCGTCGTTGTCCTTCATGCGACTGATACGGCCGAAGATCTCCGATAGGTCGATCGTCTCAATCGTGATGCCGCTGGTTTCGAAGATGCGCTCGGAATAACGGACGGTATTGAAAGCGGTAGGCCGCGCGCCGATGGCGCCGATTCTCAGGTTCTTGAGGCCCTTGACGATGCGGCAGACTGCCGAAAACCATTCGAGGTCCGCCGCGAATTCCGGCGACGTCACCGCTTCGGTGTGCAACGTGGTCAGCGAGTATGGAATGCCGTACTGCATCAGGTTGTTACACGCGCTCATCTTTCCGCAGAAGCTGTCGCGCCGCACGGCGATCGTCATGTTGTCGGAACGGTCGGGTGTAGCCTGCACCAGAACCGGAACTTTCAAGCCAGACAAACGAATGGCATCGACGATCCCGCGCTCTTCGCCGAAATTTGGGAGGGTGACAATGATGCCGTCGATGTCGTCGGCATGCTTCTTGAATAACTCAGCGCAGCGCTGCGACTCGGTGTACGTTTCCACCGCACCGTACTTCGAGTCCTCAGGGCCGAGCACGATGGGCCGCGCTCCCGCCGCTTGAAGAACGGAGATGATCTCTTCGCGGCCCGTCTTGGCTAAATGGTCCGGAAAAAATCCGCGATTCCCAACTACTACCCCAAATGTCATCGATTTCTGCGCAGCCATTTCTTTTCACTCCTTCAGAAGCTTGCCGCTGGTGCGGCTTGTTACTTGTGCCGGAGTTCCGTACCCGAAGCTCTCCGGCAGAATGATTGCCTTGCGCAGCGCCATCAGAAGAGCCGCGCGAATGGAATCTCGCCGGGCTTACATTGGCTTCCCCGGCCGGAATTTAACCACATAAAACAGCCCGAGGAGGAGGAGGACACCTCCCCACCAGATCGGCGTGTGCAGGTTCGTCAACTGCACCCCGAGTGCGTAGTCGCCGCTGATCACCTCATACAGCCCATACCCAAAAATCAGCACGCCGTAGATTGCAAGCTGCAGTCCTATGAAGAACCAGATTGGAATGCGCGAACCATGCATAGTGCTTCTCCGTTACCAGACCAGGACGTTGAGAATGACAAAAATGACAGCGACGATCGCCGCCCAGAACCACTCACGTTTGTAGATCGGCACCCATTCTTCGGTGGGCAGTTTGGTGGCTCCGTAGACAAGGCCATCGAGTTCCGCGACAGGGCGGGGTTTGGTTAGCATGCTCACGACGAAGATCAGAATAGCCGTGAAGCAGAACGCCCACAACGCACGGAAGACGTTTTCGGCCATCGGCTTGGCTGCATCAGAAAGGGCAACGTATTTCAGATTGCCTGGATTCAACTTGACCCACATAAAGAGACTTGCCGAGAAGACGATCCCCGTGAGCAGTCCGATAAACCCGGCGAGCTTCGTGGCGCGCGTCCAGAACATACCCAGCAGGATGGCTGCCAAGAGAGGCGCAATAAAGATAGAGAAGAGCGCCTGCACGTAGTCCATGATGCCGTGGAACTGTTGCACCAGGTAGGCGGCGCCGATTGACACAATCACGCCGATCAGAATCGAAAGTCGTCCCACCAGCACGTAATGACTGTCAGAGCCCTTCTTATTGATCAGCGGCTTATAGATGTCGTAGGTCCAGACGGTCGAGAAGGCGCTCACATTGCCAGCCATGCCGCTCATGAACCCTGCAATCAGCGCGGTGATGCCGAGACCAAGCAGGCCAGGCCCGAGATAGCGGACCATCATCAGCGGCAGGGCCTGGTTGTAGGTATGTAACTCGGAATCGGGTGCTCCACTGAGTACCTTCTGCTGAGTCCCCGCGGTCAGATTCGTCTTCGCCATCGCTGCAGAGCACGCCGCCGGATCCGCCGGTTGTCCGGCCGAACTTGCTGCGCATGCTGCCACCACGTCCTCTCCCACAAGCTGGCGGCGCGAGCCATCCGGGTTCTGCAACAGCACCAGGCCCAACAGTCCAGGCAGAATCACGATGAAGGGAACGGCCATCTTGAAGAATGAGCCGATGATCGGCGCCATGCGCGCGGCACGCAGATTGTGCGCCGCGAGCACGCGCTGCACAACCAGAAAGTCCGTAGTCCAATAGCCGAAACTGATCGCAAAACCGAGGCCGAAAACAATCCCCGTCCAGTGCACGCCCATGGGATTGGCGGAAAAACTGCCTGTGTCACGCCACAGGTGGAAGTAACTGTCGGAGCCCATGTTGGTGAGGATCTTCGCCTTCAGCCCCGTCCACCCTCCGGTTTGGTACAAGCCCAGGATCGGCACCAGCAGCGCGCCGCCCCAGATCAGTACGAACTGGAGCACCTCATTGAAGATTGCAGACCGCAATCCTCCCAGGCCCACATACAGCGCCACGGCCACGGAGCTGACGATGATGCTGAAGTTGATGTCCCACCCGAGCACCACCTTCATCACCACAGCCATGGCGAACATGTTCACGCCGCTCATCAGGATCATCTCGGTCGCGAACGAAATCGCGGCCACAGTGCGTGCCTGGCCGCCATAGCGCAGATCCAGGTATCCCGGAACCGAGTGGGTCTTCGACACGTAATAGAACGGCATCATCACCAGGCCCAGGAAGAGCATGGCGGGAATGGCGCCGATCCAGTACCAATTCGTTGCCAGGATGCCGTATTGATACGCCGAGCCGGCCCACCCCATCAGCTCGAGGGAGCCGAGGTTGGCTGAAACGAAGCTCAAACCGGCAATCCAGGCGGTCATCTCGCGGCCCGCCATGAAGAACTCTTCGCTGGTATTGGACTGGCCCTTCAAATAGAAGCCGATCCAGATCACCATCCCGAAGTAAATGGCGATTACGGCGATATCCAGCGGGCGCAATTGCGCGAGCGGAGAGGAGGCCAAGGCGATCAGCGAGGGCAGCGATCCAATGGGAGCTGCGTTGGTGGAAACTGGTACCAATCCGAACATTCCGTCACCCTAGGGGTGCGATTCCATTTGCAGGTGCTGCAGACGGTCGCACTAAGTAAATGGGTTTACTGCAAGACCTGTCAAGTGGCTAGCTGGCAGACCTCCGGCAGATTCTTTCGCTCTTCGTCCCTCTGCGACTGAGAACCCAGGGCCGACGGGATCAAGTCCGGTAAGCGTTTTCCCGCCGAAGTGTACCACAACGCTCTGCAGTGACATCGCCATATCTCGTCGGGACCATCTGCGCAGGGACGACTCGGGCCTTTTCAAGGCTGCGAGGAGCCCTGCGGAGCCAGCAAATCCCGCCGGGGTAATCCGTATAAGGATCGTATAAAAGCCACGCTCCTTTCTTGTTGTCTTTGCCGCGCGGCGAGAATAACTTGAGACATGGGGCAACTTCTTCCCGCTGTCTCATCCCCAGTTATTCTGCTGACGTCGTCGCGCAGTCAACTCTGCCGCGATCTTCTGCCCCACCTCAACTTTCTCCAAAGGAGTCAAGTTTATGATCACTGCTGAAGGCCCTGTCGCATGTAGTGGCTTCTCCCGTCGCAGCTTCTTCCGCTATGCCGCCGGCGCCTCAGCGCTTGCAGGCGCCGTCCCTCTTCTGACCGAGTCCCGTCTCGCGCTCGCCGCGCGTCCCCACTTCGCCGACCCGAACATCGGAATCCACATCGACGCCAACGAGAATCCCATGGGACCCTCCGAAGCGGCGCGCCAAGCGATGGTCGATATCGTCCCCAGGGGTGGAAGATACCTGTTCACGATGGAAGAAGAGCTGGCCGAGATCTTCGCCAAGCAGGAAGGCCTGAATCCCGAGTCCGTGATTCCCTTTGCCGGCTCAACGGAACCGCTGCATTACACGGTGCTCGCCTATACCAGCAAGGATCGCCCGTTGGTTGTTGCCGACCCAGGCTACGAAGCGCCCATGTGGGCGGCACAGATCGCCGGCGCTTCCATCATCAAGGTGCCGCTCGCCGATCCCAAGGGCGCAGCCAAACACGACATCGATGCCATGCTAGCCGCTGCATCCAATCCCGGCGTGATCTACATCTGCAACCCGAACAATCCCACGGGCACATGCACCCCGCACGCCGAAATCGAGAAGGCGGTCGCCAACGCGCCGAAAGACACCATCATCCTGATCGACGAGGCCTACGTTCACCTCTGCGATGCGCCGCGTTCGCTGCATTTTGTGCAGGAAGGCAAGAACGTCATCGTCCTTCGAACCTTCTCCAAGCTCTATGGCATGGCCGGCATTCGTATGGGCTTCGCTGTGGGTCGCCCGGATCTGCTCGCCAAAATGGCGCAGTTCAGCGGACAGAACTCCCTGCCTGTCACTGCTGTGGTCGCGGCGAAAGCCAGCTTGCTCGATGCCGATCTCGTTCCGGCGCGCAAGAAGATTATCGGCGATATCCGCATGCAGACACTTGCCTGGCTCAAGAGCGAGGGCTACACGTGCACTCCTTCCGAGAGCAACTGCTTCATGCTCGACGTTCGCCGGCCTGGAAAGGAAGTGCAGGCCGCGCTCGCGAAAAAGGAGATGTTCGTGGGCCGTATTTGGCCAGCCTGGCCGCAGAGCGTCCGCATTACGGTCGGAACGGCAGATGAGATGGCAACTTTCCGCAAGTCCTTCACCGAGGTGATGAGTTCGACGACGGCCGGACTCGAGCCGGCACCGCTCCCGCGGCGTCTTGCAGATCGCCCCTTCACGCACCTTTCCTAATCGCAGAGTGCTCCAAGCGAAAGGCCCTGCCAGATTGGCAGGGCCTTTTTGCGTCTCAGTCGCGTCAGATCTCACTTCAACTGAGCGAGCACAGTGTAGGAACCCGCGGCAAGCTCATAGCCGGTCCTGCCATCGCGTGCCACTGTCTTTGCAAATGGGCTTCCGGAAAGGGCTTTGCCATCGATGGTGTATCTGTCGGTCGCAGCTGCGTCGATCCAACCCGTGGTATTCGCCGGCAGAGTGAGGTGCCAAACTGCGGTTGTCCCGTTCACTTTCCAATCGGAATGAATAGGGCCGTAGGCAGATTCGTAATCCAGCGCCACCGAACCCAGGTGCGCACTGAACTCAGGATGCAGGAGAACTGTATGAAAGCCTGCATTGAGCGGCGTCGTATCAATTCCTGCAGCATAGCGATACACCCAGTCATCGACAGCTCCGTAGGCATAGTGGTTGTACGAGTTCATCGAGGGATCGCCCTTCATCTGGTCCCCGTTCCACCGCTCCCACATCGTTGTCGCGCCGTGCTCTACCAGGTAACCCCACGACGGATACGCTGTGTTCAGAAGCAATTTGAACGCAAAATCCGAATGTCCGGACTTGGTGAGCTCCTCCAGAAGATAAGGCGTGCCCAGGAAGCCCGTGCCCAGCAGGCCGCGGTTTGCTTCGATCTTTTCGACAAGACGTTGCGCGGCATTCGCCCGAACTTCTTCCGGCAGAAGATTCATGTGCAGCGCGAGGACGTAGCCCGTCTGCGTATCGCCACCGCTGCTCTTCGCGTTAGGGTTATTGATCTCGCCGAAGGGCGAGGGGCTGTTGTCCGCACCGGCTACGAATCCATCGTTTCGCACAAACTTTTTCTCAAAGGCCGCGCGGACCTTCTCGAAGAGCTGGGCGAATTCTTCCACGTCTGCGGTGCGGCCAGTGGCGAGAGCCATTTGGCGCATCAAGGTCAAATCGTAGGCCCAATAGGCCGTGGCGATCAGAACGTAGTCTGTTTTGCCTTCGAGGGAGAGCCAGTCGCCAAACGGCGTGCCGTTCTGGTTTTGCCAGAGACCATCGGGGTTCGCCGCCGCAATTGCGTGGAGATAGGCCTTCATCGCGTCCCAGTTCTGATCGATGACACCCAAGTCGCCGGTCTGAATCCAAGCCGTCCATGGAATCACAATGCCGGCATCACTCCATCCGGCGCCGTACCCCATATTGGGCTGGGCTGTACCGGGGGAATAGATCCCATACAAAGCCGTCCCAACTTGCGTTCCCCGCATGTCTGCAGAGAACTTTCTCGAGAAGGCAGCAAGATCCATGTTGTAACTGGCCGCGCGCCAGAACACCTGTGCGTCGGCCATCCAGCCGAGGCGCTCGTCGCGCTGCGGACAATCCGTGGGTACACTCACGAAGTTCGAGCGCTGCCCCCATAAGATATTGCTCCAAAGCTTGTTCAGCATCGGGCTTCCTGTTGTGAGCTTCGCCGTGAACGGCGCATCGGTGTGCAGAACGGTAGCTGTGACGACGCCCTTTCCCGGTGCGGCCGGCAATCCTGTGAGCTCTGCGTAACGAAAGCCGTGAAATGTAAACTGCGGCGTGAATTCCTCATCGCCGCCACCCTTCAGGATGAAGTGATCCGTCGCCCTTGCAGTGCGCAGATTGTCGGTATAAAGAGTGCCGTCGCTGTTGAGGATTTCGGCAAAGCGCAGGCGCACATCGGTTCCCGCAGCACCCTGCACGCGCACGTTTTCGACTCCAACAAGGTTCTGACCGAAATCGTAGATGTAGACACCCGGCTTCGGCTCACTCACAGCCACTGGCGTAACCGTGCGTTCTGCCCGCACCGGCGGAAAGCTTTGCCCCTCGATTGCGATCGGTGCGGGCTGGATGATTGACGCACGGCTCCAGTTCGAGAAGCCGCCAACCGTGGTCCATCCCGCTATCGCTGCCCGCGCATCCTGTGCTTCGCCGTCGTAGAGTTCCGAATGCAGAATCTCCGACGTGTGGGCCTGCCAGCTCGAATCGGTCTGCACCCACTCGACTGTGCCGTCGTCGTATTCGATGCGAAGTTGGGCAAGAAATGCGGGAGGCGTAACCCCGTAGTTGTTCGGCTGCTGAAACCACTCGAGCGGTGTCTCGTACCATCCCGGCGCGAGCAGCGCGCCAATCGCGTTTCGTCCCTTGGCGAGCAACCCGGTCACGTCGTAGGTTTGATACACGACACGTTGCCGGTAGTCGGTCCAACCCGGGGCAAACATAGCATCGCCCACGCGTTTGCCGTTGACGAAGACTTCGTAGGTTCCCAGCGCCGTTGCATACAAACGCGCCGATCGGACTGGGCTCTTCACGCCGAACTCGCCGCGGAGCGCTTTCACAGAGTCAGGTATCCACGGATTGCCGAGCGGAGAACTGTCTGGCCCGGGGCTCTTCTTCCATATCGACACATTCTTCCACGACGAATCGTCGAAGTTAGCGCGCTGCCAACCCTCCGGAGCATGGACAGCTGTCCTCCATTGTGCGCCACTTGCGAATGTCTCTGATGTGCCGTCGCTGTAAGCCACAAAAAGTGTGGCGATCATCGGCGAGAAGTTGTCTTCCACCATTCCGTTGGGATCGACAACATAGTGCACAGCCTCGATGGCAATGGCGTTATCTCCGGGCACGATTTGCGATGTCACGTCTGCGCTCACAAACTTCTTCCACGGCATCTGCTTCCATGGGGGCAACGGATCTGCGATGAGGACTTGCTTGCCGTTGAACCACGCCGAGACAGTGTCCTGCCCAGTGGTAAACAGTTCCGCACGCACCACTGACTTAGTCAGCCGGACTGTGTCGTGATAGGCGAATCGCTCCTCGGATGCCTTCTCAACAGCCAAAGAGTGGGCGTCAGGACTGCAAATCCATTGGGCTCCCGCGCCTCGAACGGCTGCTTCCTCCGCGGTCTCGAAACCGATCCATTCGCCCCGCCAGGCTTCCTGCCGCAACAACCCGGTCTCGAACCAACTCGGCTTCGAAGCGGGATAAGGCTTGCCGTCGGCACCCCAAACCTTAACCCGCCAGAAGTAGCGCGTCGATGGCTCCAGCGCCGGCCCAGCATAACGAATGTTGAGCGATTGGCCCGAAGCGACCTTCCCGGAAGACCAAAGAGAGCCATGGCCCAGCTTCTGCTCGGAGGGTGCAACATCAATCTCGTATGCGGTCTGTTTGGCGCCCCGCGCGGGATCGCTCAGATTCCAGGAGAAGACGGGCGTCGGGTCGTCGATACCCAGCGGGTGATCGAGCCTGTCCACCTGGAGTCTCGCCGGCCCCACGCCTGCCGTTGAAGTGGTCTGAGCACCGGCTGGAAGGACGCCAAGGACGACGACTGCTAGAGCAACGGCAAGGACACGAACCGAGAAAACCATCTTGCTCTCCTTCAAAGGGGCCGGTGCCGTCTTCGACAGTCGCTCTTCACTGCACCACGTCTCGCAGGGCTCTGTCGCAAACCATCGAAATCAATCCCTGGCACCTAGCGCTCTCAGACACCTGAAAGGCGGGCTGCCACGAATTTCAAAAGGCAACTTATTTCCAAGCGAGATTACCGAGCAGCGAGCGGACTGTCAAGGACGAAGGCCTATAGAAGAACGTTCACATCCCGCTCGCGCGTCCGCAAGAAGCCCATTGGCGCGAGGTTCCTACGCCTGAAGATGTTGAGGATGTTCGCAGGTGAATTGAGAGCTTGCGCGACCCACGATTTCGACCGGCCAAACAAATCGCCGCCAGCTCCATGAGCCGGCGGCGTGTGTCACTTCACTTCAGGCAGCTACACCCAAACGAACCGAGCTAGAAAATCAGCTTGAGCGCAAACTGCGTGTTATAGGGTTCGCCTGCACCGATGCCGGGAGCGCCATTGAAATTGCCAATCGTGGTGAAGAGTTGAAGCGCATTGTCATAGGTGTACGACGGGTTGTAATTGCCCACGAGCGGCGGTGCGTAGTTGGTCTTGTTCAACAGGTTGAACATTTCCACGCGGAATTGTGCCGTAACGCGCTCGCCGATCTTGGTGTTCTTGAAGACAGAGAGATCGACGTCGCCATAGCCGGGGCCGACGAACGCGTTGCGGCCTGTCGTGCCCCATGTGCCTGCAGGTGCGTCAACGAACGCAGCCGGGTTCAGCCAGTTCAGGCCCACACCGTCCACCACGCCACCCTTGCGAAAGCCTGCGTAGGGACTGACGCCCGGCACCAGGTTGGCGCGCTGGTTGCCGTCGTTTGTACCCGAGGTATCAGATGAGCTGTACACGGAGAACGGTGCTCCGCCGTGGAAGGTCAGCAGGCTGTTGACCTGCCACCCCTTGGTCAGAGCCGGCAGGACGTGCGCACCCGGAACGTCCCAAGAGAGGAGTCCAGTGAAGATATTCCGCACGTCGAAGTCGCTCGGTCCGTAGTCACCCTTGAAGTTCGTGCTGTCCTGCGGCAGCGCGCCGCGGTAAGCCGTCACTTCGTCATTGCTGTGCGACCACGTATATGCAGCCTGACCCGAGATCCCGTGGATGCTGGAGACCCGGATAGTCGCCTGGAGCGAGTTGTAGTTGGAGGTTCCAATGCTCTCGATCTGGTTGATGAAGCTGTAGAGCGGATTCCCTGCCCCGTCCGTGAATACGGTGTCGTAGGGACGCGCGCCGTTGCCCGTTGCCGAGAGCGCTGACTGGTTGATGTCCAGGATCGAAAGCAGGTGCCGGCCTTCGCTTCCAACGTAGCCAAGTTGCGTCACAACCTTTTGGCCAACGCTCTGTTCCAACTGGAGATTGAAGTTCATGTTGTGCGAAGGCACGAAGTTCGAAGCCACCGAGAAAAGACTGTTTTGCGAGGGCGTGGTTCCGGAGTTGAAAACATCTACCCCGTCCTGAATGGTAACGCCGGTCACCGTCGTGGTATGTACCGATCCGGGACCAGTGGGATTACCCTCTACGCCGTTGGGCGCACCGTTGCCAGGACGATTGTCTAGGAAGGGGTTGAGGTTCGGAGTGTCGAAGTAGAGACCCGCGCCTGCGCGAACGACTGTGTTTGGCCTGACCTGATAGGAGAAGCCGACGCGCGGGCTGAAGTTGGTGTAAGTGGGAGCGTAGAGATTGGAGATCTGTTCGCCCTGGATGGCAATACCGGTCCCACCGAGATTCGGACGGAAGACCGAAAGGTTCTTGTAGCCGTTGTGCAGGGGACCTTCATAGTCCCAGCGAAGGCCAAAGTTGACATTGAGCTTAGTCGTAGCCTGCCAGGCGTCCTCGGCAAACAAATCCCAGGTGTTGACGAAGACCTGCCGGTCTGGATCGCCGAGCGCGATAGACGCATTGGAGATCCGGCCCGAGAGGAAGTCGGCGAGCGCATCGACGCGGGGATCGCCTGCATCCCAACTGTCGTTGGGATTCGCCTGGTCGGGCCCTTGCGATCCATCAAAGGTAAAGCTGCCCAGTGCGTGACGATGATAGAACTCATCGAGCTGCGCCTGGCGGAACTCGCCGCCCAACTTGATCTGGTGCTTGCCGATCACCCAGGAGAGGTCGTCCGTCAGGTGGCCGGTAATATCGTTACGGCCCTCGGGCGGCGTCTCGCCGGTAGGATCGAAGCCGGTGATCTTGATGTTTGCGGCACCAGGAACAGTGGAACCGTCGACCAGCCCCAGCGAGGCCATATCGAAGGCCGTGTTGGCGTCGTTAAAGACCTGGTTGAAATAGTTCACACCGGTTAACACCTGGTTGGTGATACTTGGCGTGAAGACATGGTTGTAAACGAGCGCGTAGTTCTGCACGTGAATCGGAGCAACTTCGTAGTACCAGGGAAGTGCGGAGCCAACCGGCGCCACCTGGTTACCCTGCCCCACGAACCAGTGCGCGGTCAAGCTGTTCTTGTCGTTGATGGTGTAGTCGATCTTGGCCAGGCCGTTGTAGCTGTAGCCAAACTCAGGAGTGGTGCTGACGTAATTGTTGGTCTGCGGAGCACCTGTTCCGCCGCCGATCGCATCGGACGGCCACAGAGTCTTCAGCACGTTCTGGGTTACCATGCTCGGCGCAACCCCGAAGCTGGAGAGTGCGGCGAGCGCAGCAGTCTGGTAGGGCACGTTCGGTTCGGTGGCGGTTTGCGGCACACCGATCGTAAACCGCTGGTGCTCGTAGGTCGTGAACCAGAACAGATGGTCACGCACGATAGGGCCGCTGGCCGAGAAGCCGTAGTTGTAGTTACGAACTTCCTGCTTCACCGGTGCGGTAAACGCATTCGTGGCCCCGAAAAACTCGTTGCGGTTGTAATAGTAGGCCGAACCATGCAGGCTGTTGCCGCCCGATTTTAGCGACAGGTTAACGCTCCCGCCGGGGTTGCGGCCCGACTCGGCTGAGGCCTGTGTCTGCGCCGAAAACTGTTCGACCGCATCGATGGGCAGGATGATACCCGCGATACCGGAGACGCCACCCTGGTTGACTGCCGGGATGTTATGCCAAAGGTCGTTGTTGTCGATGCCGTCAATCTGCCAGTTGATCTGATTGGCGCGCGTGCCGTTGAGCGAACCGTACCCGCCAGCTCCCGAGTTCGAGAACCCCGGAGTGAGAATGATCAGCTGCGTAAAGTCGCGGCCGTTGAGAGGCGTGTCCTGCAACTCCTGGCCACCCACTTCCGCCACCTGGGTCGTCGAAGTCGTATCCAGCGAGAGCTCCGAGGCCGACACTTCAACTGTCTCGCCCACCGCCTGAACCGACACCTTGATCGGCAGAGTATAGATCGCACCGGCCTGCACAGGCACGTTCGATACGACCTCCGGCTTGAAGCCTGTCGCCGTCACCGCGACCTTGTAAGTCCCGAGCGGAAGGTCCTGGAAGCTGTACTCCCCGGCGCTAGTGGCTACTGTCTTGTGCGACACACCCGTCGCAGTATCGACGGCCTCCACCTGTGCCCCCGCAACCACTGCTCCTGACTGATCGGTCACGGTGCCGTTGACCCCACCGCGAAACGTTTGCGCCTGGCTGACGACTGGTGCCGCAAGTACGGCTATCGCCAGCAAAGCTACACTGAATACACCTCGACTGAGTCGATAAAGCATCTCGGCTGCCTCCGCGAGTTTCAAATGAAGTTGTCGACTAAGTTGCGCTCGAAAAATGCAAGAACAAAAACCAGCACAAGCGCACAGGAACGCTCAAACGCCTATTTTTTTCTTGGGGAACTACAGGTCTGAAAGGCTGTGAGGTTGGATTCCATTCCCCAACATAGTCGGCGAACGCGTAAAGATGCAATAAGGAAACGGCAGAAAGTGTTGGGAACCGCGCGCACAACCGACTTAGCTAGATCGGGCTAAACGTTTCTGGCAGGGACTTAAGTCGGCCGGTCCGAGCTGCCCCCTGGTTTCGTGTTGTTCTCGCCTCATAAGGCCGCGATCAACACACTGACCATGATCTCTCCCGCATCGTGGCGGAATGCGACTGCCACCGAATGCCGGTTGCGCGTCGCACCACAGTAGGGTTGGCGAGTTACCTGAGCATCGGGAACTTTCATCGCGCATGGACGCGGCAAGGACGACTTGATCACATCGGCAATCATGTTGGTGATTTCCCTTGTGGCGTCGAGTGCGTCTGCCTCGCCCACGGTGTCCACCGGTTGCATCAGCATGGCCGCCGTTGCCTGACGCGAGAGTCCTTCGTCCATCCTGATCTCGATGCACCCGTTCCACGCACCGGACAGACTGACCGATCCCAGTACATGCCCCGATCCGAGACAGAACTCGTCCGGCGTAGTCATCGGATCGAGCTTCATCGCAAGCATCTGTTCCCAGAACTGGGAGTTGGCTTTGATGATCGAACTATCGTCGAGTCCGATCTGCATGCGCGGCGCCTTTGCCCGCTCGCCGGAGCAGGCGCTCACTCGGCGTATTGGGCAAAGGCCTTCGGACCTTCACAACGTTCACCAGCCTCCGTTTCGCGCAAATCCCAAACATCGCTTCTGCTCCGGCGGATCGACGTCATTCCTCCCTTCAGAAGAGGAATTCCAAAATCGATGAGGTACGGATTTGGCAGGGCGGGACATCTTGCTCGACCGAAGGACTGGGAGGGGGAAGAAACTTAGGCGGTGAGGCGCTCGAGTTGGTCGGGCTTGACAATGGTGAGACTGGACCCTTTGATCATGATCCATTGATCGCGGCGAAACTGGTTGAGCAGCCGCGTCACAGTCTCGCGCGAAGTGCCCGCCATATTGGCAATCTCTTCGTGCGTCAACGCCATGGTGAAGCGAATCTCCGGTTTTCCGTTTGCGGACGAGCGGCCCCAGTCGAGAAGAAGTCGCGCCAGCCGGCCAGCCGCCGATCCGGAAAGAGCCAGCCGTTTGGCATCGTGAAACACCGTCAGGTATTCGCCCGACAGGGCCTGCGCTGCGTGCATGCTCGCGATCCCATGACGGCCGAGAAAGTCGACGAATTCCTGTTTGCGCACAGTCTTGACCTGACAGGGCTCAATCGCTTCGGCCGTGACCTCATGTGGAACGTTCGCCAGCACTGCGCTCAGTCCCATCAGGTCGCCTGGTCCCGCGATCTTCAGAATCATCGTTTTACCATCGCGCGAAGTCGAGGATATCTTGACCTGACCGAAACAGATGACAAATACGTTACGCGCCGGATCGCCTTCGGAAAACAGCTTTGCACCGCGAGCGTGGCTCATCATAATCCCAATGTTGTCGTAATCCTTGAGAGCTTCCGGCGTGAGATTGCAGAACATCCGCAGATGGCGATGCTCGCAATTGAGACAGTCTTCCGGAGGGTGATGAGAATGGAGTCCAGCCATGCGCTTCCCGGAGCCTGATTGTTTTCGCAGGTCTCTCAAAAGTATAGCGCACTTTCGATAGGGTTAACGGCGCGAAATAGGCGCAGATCTCCCAAACTCCCGAGGATACGAGGGCCTACTGACGAGCGGCTGCGGCACCCGCGGCACGGCGGCGAAGCCCTGCTATACGCGTCGCACGGCACGTGACATAGGCGCGAGAGACTTCGCGAGCCAACTCTTCCAACAACCGCATCCGCAGGGGTGGATGCAGGTGAAATGCCTCCTCGAGCGCCTTCATCGGTAACATCATCAACGAGCCGGACACCTGGGCAACCAGCATATAGGTATGCACCCCGTCTCCCAGCGCGGCGGCCAGTTCCACTATCTCCCCGGCATAAACCGATCCCAGAATCAGCCGCGTTTGCAATCGATCGGTTTTGCGCTGAAGTTGCCCTGAGATCACGAGATAGAGGCCCCGGCATTTTGCGCACTGGCGGAAAATCGTCTCTCCGGTGGCAAACTCAATGTATTCCGCCGATGCATTCAAAAGGCTCGCCGTAGACGCGGGGCACGCCAGCAGTTCAGCCAATGGGCGCGCTGCCGCTTGATTGCGCCCCAGTCCTGCCGCCGATTGCATGGCTTTATCTCCCTTGCATCCGCCTGTCTTAGGATTCGCCGCGATTGACTGCATTCCCTCTCTTCGCTTGAACCTGCGGTGGATGTCCTTCACCCGGACTTGCGATGAATCCATTTCCATGCGCGTAGATCGCTCAGAAGCATCAAACATCGAGATGGTATCGACGCGCAGTACGAAATTGCGGACCCGCCCTCAGCAATTCCTGCTGCGGCCTCAGAAAGCAACCCGTTCCTAAGCTGTCTCATCGCGTCATCGCCGGGACAGCAACTGCTCCCTGAGGGAGCGTGACCTCTGTTTTCGATGGCACGCAAAGCACGGGCACACGAGAACTTGCCAGGAGCGAGAATGCCGTACCGTGAGTGCCTCCCGATTCGCTGATTCGCTTCACCCCGAGCACCAGAATGCTCGGGCGGTGCTGCGCAATTGCATTCGAGACTGCATCGATCGGGCGACCGTCCTTAACAAGGCATCGCACTTCGAATTCTCCGGTCGAGTGGATGTCGAAGTCCTTCAAACTCGTCGCGCACGGATTGAGGAACGCCGAGGCCTCGGCAGCTGTGCGCGCATGGACGACCAGAAGAGCCCGACGGAAGGTCTTTGCGAGTGAGGTTGCCGCCTCGACCGCTGCCTTCATTGCTTCATTCTGTTCCATGGCCAGTAAGATGGGACCACCCGGGGCCGGGCGGAATGCACCTGCGTTCCAGTCCGCCGCCACCGCCAAAACCGGACAAGGGGCAAGACGCACCAACTCTTCGGCGATTGCACCGACAGCCACCGGTCCAGCTCCCTGGTTGCCCTCTGTGCCAACGACGATCAGCCCGGCGCCATACTGCTTCGCAACATCGAGGAGCGTCCTCACCACCGTACCCTGGCGGACCTCCGAATGACTGTGAATGCCCTCGCGCGCCAGTTCCTCACTCATCTTGTTTAAGACGGCGCGGGCCTGCTCGGGAAGCTGGCGCAGCAGAGGACTGGGCACGGTATCGACTGCGGCGTAGTCCAGCGGATCGAGACCATAGGAGAGCACGATCCGAGCGCCATAGGCGCTGGCGATCTTGCGCGCATACTCCAAGGCCGCTTCCGAGTGGCCCTCAAGATCCGTCGCGACCACGATCGTCTTCAAGTGATGTTCAAAGCCCATGCTACCCCCGTCCTGCGGTGTCCCTTCCATGCCGGTTCATCCAATTTCGGGCCGCTCTCAACATGGGCTCATTGCGGAATCTGCGGAGACCCGCTTCAAATCAGGCGTGATCGGATACCCTTAGCCGACGCCTGCTGGAAACCGAGTCTGCGCGCTTGACAACTTGCGGGCAGTGACATTTTTCACCTCAGCCTGTGATTGATGTCACAGGACATCGCAGTCAGGGCCTCTCCTTGGAGCTCTTCCTGCTCTCGTTGCTCTAAATGCTGGGTCAAGGTGTACATCGCACGCCCCAATCGGTTAGCCTTTCCGGCGTCATGAAAACACAAACGAAATTCGCCAGTCGCTCAGGCGGTTTTTCTCACTGCACCGCACTCATCGTATCTCTGCTCGCCACGCTGGCACTGTGCGCGGCATCATACCCGGCGCAAGCCCCCAAACCCGACTCTCCCGACATCGAAGCGCGAGCCCATGCGATGCTCGCCAAGCTCACCCTCGAACAGAAGATCGAGCTGATCGGCGGAGTGGATGAGATGTTTACCCACGCTCAAGCTGCAATCAACCTGCCTCGACTCAAAATGTCCGACGCCTCGGTGGGTGTGCGGACCTGGGGACCGACGACCGCCTATGCCGGCGGTGCGGCCCTGGCCGCCACATGGGACCGCGACTTCGCGTACAAGCTCGGAGAGAGCTTAGGACGGGATGCCCGCGCTCGTGGCGTCAACTTCTTGCTCGGACCCGGCGTCAATATTGCTCGTTCTCCGGTTGGTGGCCGCAACTTCGAATACCTGTCTGAGGACCCATTCCTGAATGGCGCGCTCGTGGTCCCCTACATCGAGGGCGTGCAGTCCCAGGGCGTGAGTGCAACCGTCAAGCACTACGCGTTGAACGACCAGGAATATAACCGGCACAACGTCGACGTGGACGTGGATGAGCGCACCATGCGTGAGATCTACTTTCCCGCATTCGAGGCCGCAGTCACCAAAGGCCACTCAGACGCCGTCATGAACTCCTACAACCTCATCAACGGGTCGCACGCGACACAAAACGAGTTCCTGAACCTCAAGGTTCTGAAAGGCGATTGGGGATTCCAGGGCATCCTCATGTCCGACTGGGACTCGACATACGACGGCGTGGCCGCGGCCAATAACGGCCTCGATCTCGAGATGCCCTCACCACGCTTCATGAACGCCAAGGTGCTGCTCCCGGCAGTCCAGAGCGGCGCGGTCAAGGAATCGACCATCGACGACAAGGTTCTCCGCATCCTGCGCGTCGCGCATCGCTATGACTGGCTCGATCGCCCGCAGCTCGACCTGACCCAATCCACCTACTCGGTCGCCGATCGAGCCGTTGCTTTGCAGGGCGCTTTGGAAAGCATCACCTTGCTCAAAAACGAAGGACACATCCTTCCGATCGAGGCAGCCAAAATCAAGACCATTGCAGTGATCGGCCCTGACGCCTGGCCCGCAGTGCCCGGCGGCGGAGGGTCTTCGCAAGCGACAGCTTTCGACCCGGTCAGCATTGTCACCGGGATAGCCGCTCTCGTTGGCCCCAACGTGCATATCCTCTATACCCGCGGCCTGCCGGAGATGAACGACGTCTTCTGGCGCTCTCATTGGGCGGGCAGCGTGCAGGAGGCCACGTATCCGAGTAAGGACTTCTCCGGATCGCCTGAAACAGCCAGCCTGCCCATCGTCGCCAAGTACAAAGAAGAGTGGTGGGGACCGGAAGACAAGACGCCGCGCAGCATTCGCTACACCGCGTCGTTTGAGGCGAACAGGGCCGGGAGGTACCTTATACTCGCCGCGGCCTCGGGTAGCGATCGCTACAAGGTCAGCGTCGATGGCAAACATATCCTCTCGCAGGACCAGGTCGAGGGGCAGCATCCTGAGTCGGCCTCCGTCGATCTCAGTGCCGGACAGACCGTCCAGGTCGTCGCCGACTACCTGCCTGGCTTCGTTGGCAATCGCTTCGGTCTCGGCATCGTCAGCGAAACCGACATGATTTCGGAAGAGGTGAAACAGTTCGCCTCGGCCGCGGATGTCGTCGTTGTCTCGGTCGGCTTCAATCCCTCCACGGAGAGCGAAGGGCTCGACCGGACGTTCGTTCTTCCCTGGGGCCAGGATGCCCTGATCGAAGCTGTAGCAGCGGCCAATCCACACACCATCGTCACGCTCACCGGGGGGGGAGGGATGGACACGCGCCGCTGGCTCGACAAGGTACCTGCGCTTGTCCACACCTGGTATCCGGGCCAGGAAGGCGGCACCGCCGTAGCGGAGGTTCTCTTCGGCAAACACAACCCCGAAGGAAAATCGCCCGTCAGCTTCGATCGCAGCTGGGAAGAGAACCCATCGCACAAGGACTACTACCCGATTCCCGGCGCCGACAGCTCGCTGCATGTCACCGAGGTCGGCCATCCTCCAGTCGACTATGTTATCCCCCACGTGAACTACGGCGACAAGCTCATGGTCGGCTATCGCTACTGGACCACCGCCGGTAAGCATCCACTCTTCTCGTTCGGGTTCGGCCTCAGCTACACGACCTTCGGCTTCTCGAAGCTAGACCTTCCAACCAGCGCTGCTTCCGGCTCGACAGTCACGGTCAGCTTCGATGTGACCAACAGAGGCAAGGTCGCCGGCGCCGAAGTAGCCCAACTCTACGTCTCCGATCCATCGGCCAAGATCGACCGCCCCGAGCGTGAACTGAAAGGCTTCGAGAAAGTTCAGCTCGCACCCGGCGAAACAAAGCATGTGACGATTTCGCTCGATGCCCGTGCCTTCAGCTACTGGAACGAACCTACACACAAGTGGACCATCGATCCAGGCAAGTTTGTCATTCGAATCGGCGACTCCAGCGAAGACACGCCACTCTCGGCCGCGATCACGCTGAACTAAGCCGCCCCTTCTCTGAGCCTCACAGGCCCGTCGCCCTTTGCGGCGGGTCTTTCCTTTTCGCGCATGTACCATAGCGGCATGAAGCGCGTTCTTCTGTCCTGGAGCAGCGGCAAAGACAGTGCGTGGACTCTTCACATCCTGCGCCAGCAGCCCGGCATCGAGGTCGTCGGTCTGCTCACGACACTAAACAGCGAGTTCCAGCGCGTTGCTATGCATGGCACGCGGCGTGCGGTGCTTGAAGGGCAGGCCGCGGCCGCGGGTTTGCCTTTGTGGGTCGTGCCGCTGCCCTGGCCTTGCTCGAATGAAATCTATGAACAGCGCATGGCCGAAGCCTGCCAGCGCGCGATCCGCGAACGCGTCAATGCTGTTGCGTTCGGCGACCTCTTCCTTCAGGACGTGCGCGACTACCGCATCAAGCAGCTCGCCCCCACCGGTCTCGAGCCACTCTTTCCGCTGTGGGAGATTCCGACCGACCGGCTCGCCCGCGAGATGATCGCTGCGGGACTGCGCGCCCGGCTCACATGCGTCGATCCCAAGCAGATTCCCACTTCCTTTGCAGGCCGCGAGTTCGATGCAGCCGCGCTCCGGGACTTGCCGCCTTCAGCCGATCCCTGCGGCGAGCGTGGCGAGTTTCATACCTGCGTCTATGCGGGACCGATGTTCGACGCGCCGATCCCGCTCGAAGCCGGAGAAGTTGTAGAACGAGACGGCTTCGTCTACGCGGACTACTGCCTGCTCCAGGATCAGATTCCTGCCCTGGAAACGCACTGAGGTTCTACTTGGCGGCAGGGACCCCCACCTCCGACGCGGGAGGCAGGGCGTGCGTCGTATCCCAGCCATCGATCACCGAATCCCATTGCTCGCCGCGATTGATCCAGAGCTGCGTGGCGGCCGCGAAGTGCGCGGTGTTGTTCGCCAGCCAATACGGTCGGTTGTCGCGCAGCCACGCCTTCTCAAACAACTGCCCAAGCAGCGCGTAACCATCGCGAATATCCTGCATCCGTCCGTTGTTGGAGCCGATAGTGTAGAGCAGATTGGCGACCTCATCCTCTCGGCTCTTGTCGCCGGCGATCGTCTGAGCCTGCGCGTAGAAGCTCCCGCAATCAGCGGCGAATTGAAATTTCAGGCCGACGAAATCGATGCGGCGCGCACCCAATTCCATCGCATCCAAAGCTTCCTGGTTATCCAGTGTTGCTGCCGTACGCGCTTGCGCCAGCACCGTCAGCGCACGTTCGGCGTCCAGCCGCAGTTCGCCAGCTACCGGCAGCAGCTTCGCTCCGATCTCTCGTCCCTTCGCAGAAAATGGATCGACCCAAAAATAGCTGTCCTGTGCATCTTCCAGGCCGACTTTCTTCAACACTGCATGCGCAGCCATCATAGCCCGCTGCGCCTCGCTGATCTTGCCCGTCGCATCGCGATGAAAGGCCTGTCCGAACGAGGCAGTGAACTCCTGCTCCGAAGCTTCGCCCGGCTGCCATGCCGCGGCCGCACCAAATAGCACACCAAACCAGTTCTCGTCGAAGACTCCCTCGCCGTCGTCGTTCCACACCGTGTTCAGCATGCCAGTCGCGCCAAGCTTTTGGCCGTCGCGGACAAAGGCGCGGATGTTGTCCAATGCTACGTTGTTATCCGGGTACAGGCGGCTCCAATTGCTGACTCCCGGCGCCACCCATGTTTCGAGTCCAGCCCTGATGAACGGCTCGATCGCCTTGGTGAAGTCAGGCTTCGCATCGTAGTGCCAGGGCACGGCGATCATGTCCTTTGGCAGCGTCCCCACCAGCTCCGGCTGGTTTTCGGCAATGTCGCCCCAGAAAAGCAGACGCTTGTGGTTAGGCTCCAAAGTCTGGTGAATGCGACTGAGGAAATCGAGATACACCTTACCCAATCCCTGCTGCTTGACCTCGTCGCGCGTGCGACCCAGTCCCAGCTCGAAAGTCTCATCGGCGCCGATATGGGTATACGGCCCTGGAAACACTTTGGCCAACTCGCCGAACCAACTCGCGATCAGCGGCAGCGAACCAGCATCGCCTGGCGCCAGCACCGATCCGTGTGGCGTCTCCCCCAACGGCGAGTATTGCTCGAACTTCAGCACATGATGCAGGTGCCCAAAGGCCTCCTGCTCGGGGATCACCGTGATGTGATACTTCGCCGCGTAGTCCACCAGCTCGCGCGCCTCGTCCGGTGTCATCGCTCCGCCGGGGAATGCCGCAACCGGCGCCGACGCATACGCAAACGTGTGCTCGAAATAGGGAGAGAAGATGTTGTACTTGTAGGCCGCGAGTGTACGAATCTCGCGCTTCAGAAACTCCATCGAGGGCAGCGGCCCGCGCGACCAGTCATCCGAGAGCCCGCGGTGCGCCATCGCCGGCCAGTCACGAATGGTGGGTGCAAGCAGCACGCAATCCGTGCCTGAGCCGCGAATGAGTTGCTTGACCGTTTGGGCACCATAGAAGATCCCCTCTGCGGTCTCTGCAATGACCGCAAGAGAGTTCTCGCCCATGAGTGCCAGCACGTACCCCTCGTCATGCATCGCAGGGGTGAATGTGAGGTCGTGATTCTTCAGAAAGGTTCGGATGGCGGGTGCATCCGCGCGCACCAGATCGATCCGCGCTCCGCGGGAAGACACAGCTTGCACCCCGAGGCTCTTGAGCGTGTCCTCGAGGTCTTTGGCAGCGAACTCGTCGTCGCCCTTCTTCACTGCGGCAACGACAACTCCTAGCTGTCCAACCGGGACAGTGGCGACCTCCCTGCATTCCCGCGCAGCAGGCACAAGATGGAGGTCTGCACAGGCAGGGGTTGCAGCAGGTTGCGCTTGAGCAATCGAGGACACCGCGTAGCATATCCACGCAAAGGAAGCCAGGGAAAGAAGTCGACGCATAAGCCTCTCACGGCAAAGCAATTTGTCCGCAAGGCTACCGCATGACCTCCCCGTGTGTACACCGGAAGGTAATCATTTGAGGCAACAATGATCAACTTCGTGCTCTGAGAGAGCCGCAAATGCTCGCCGCGGTCCGGCGGTCTGCCGTTCGCTATTCGAGGCTCTTCAGTGCCGGATACAGCTTCCGCCACTGCGCATAACCACTCCGGTACGCGACCAGATCGACCGGATCAGGGCCAATTCGCTGCGCCACCTCAATCGCCTGCCCGCATGCCTGATCGAGATTCGCCCAGTGCCTGGTCCCGACGCCGGCCATCAGCGCGCAGCCAAAGGCGCCGCCCTCTTCCGCCGTGAGCACTTCCACTGTCTGCCCATAGACGCCCGCCTGAATCTTCCGCCACAGCGGACCGCGCGCGCCGCCCCCACCCAGCCGCACCGCACTCACCGGAATGCCCAACTCGGCGAACAGTGTGAACGTGTCTTGCAATGAGTAAGCGACGCCCTCCAGCACCGCGCGCACAAAGTGCGGCGCGATGTGTGTCGGCCCAATTCCAGCAAACGCCGCGCGCACCTTCGGATCGAGATGCGGCGTGCGCTCACCCATTAGGTAGGGTGCCCACAGCAGCCCTTCGCTTCCAGCCGGGACTTTCGCCGCCGACTCGCTCATCCTGTCGTAGTCCTGCCCGGCAAAAAAGGCCTCTTTCAGCCAGCGCAGGCTTAATCCTGCCGACTGCGTCACGCCCATCACGTGCCACACACCTGGCACCGCGTGGCAGAAGGTGTGCAGACGACCCTTGGGGTCTTTCGTCGGTTTCGCCGTCGCTGCAAATACCACCCCGGAGGTCCCGATTGTTGCCGACACCGAACCCGGCTGCAGAATCCCCATGCCCACGGCACCCGCTCCCTGATCGCCCGCTCCCGCCACAACCGGTGTTCCCGCGGTCAATCCGGTCAGCCCCGCCGCAGTCTCCGAGATCCGAGCGCACACCTCTGGCGACTCGAAGACCTTGGGCAACCAGCTCTCGGGAATCCCCGCAGCTTCGGCCACCTCCTTCGACCAGCGCCGGTGCGTGACGTCGAGCAGAAGAGTGCCCGACGCTTCCTGCACGTCGATGGCGAACTCGCCAGTCAGACGGTAGCGTACGTAGTCCTTGGGGCACATGATGTGGCGAATCTTTGCGAAGATCTCGGGCTGGTGCGTCTTGACCCACAGCAGCTTGGTCAGTGTGAAGTTCGGCAACGCGGGATTGCACGTTAGTTCGATCAGCTTTGCGTAGCCGATCTTCTCGTGCAGCCAATCGCACTCCGGCTGCGTGCGCGTGTCGCACCAGATCAGCGACGGCCGCAGCACCGCGCCGTTCTCGTCCA
>CAZPEZ010000065.1:0-28462 GCA_964585715.1 uncultured Occallatibacter sp. | reverse complement strand
CGCCGAAGAGGTTCTCGGTAAGCACCACATCGTAGTTGCGCGGCTGATTCATCAGGTGCATCGCCATCGCGTCCACATATTGGTGCTCGACGGCAACGCCCGGAAACTCCTTGGCCACTTCGTTGACCGTTGCGCGCCAGAGCTGCGAAACCTCGAGCACGTTGGCCTTATCAACGCTGGTCAGCTTCTTGCGCCGCTGCGAAGCTAAGTGGAAGGCGATGCGGGCCACGCGAGCCACTTCATCGCGGGTGTAACGCATCGTATTCCAAGCCTCACCAGTCGCCTTGTTCCACTCCCGCGGCGCGCCGAAATAGAGGCCGCCCAGAAGCTCGCGAACGAAAAGAATATCGGCGCCATCCACAATTTCGGGGCGCAGGGGGCTGTTCACTGCAAGCTCTTTGAAGGCGAACGCAGGCCGCAGATTGGCGAATCCGCCCAGTGCGGCGCGAATCTGCAGAAGGCCGGCTTCAGGCCGCTTGTCTGGAGGCAGGGAATTGAACTCGTTCCCGCCCACGGCGCCAAGCAGCACCGCGTCGGAGGCCAGTGCGGCGTCCAGCGTGTCCTTGGGTAGCGGCGTGCCATCCTGCACGATGGCCACGCCCCCAATGCGTTTTTCGGCGAAGCTGAACTCGTGACCGCCTTGCTCCGCGATCTGCTTCAATACGGCGACTGCCTCGTTCGTAACTTCCGGGCCGATGCCGTCACCGGCGACAACAAGAATCTTCAGCTTCATCACAGTTCTCAGTTCGTAGCTCTTAGCTTGTCTTCAACTCGATGCACTGGCCAACTTAGTCCAACTCGGCAACCGGCACGTTCCGCCGCTCGCGAATCCCGTCGGGCAGCAGGCCGACCAGATCCTGGTCGTAGATGTTCTTTTTGCGGTCTGCCAGCGCCACAAACCGGTAGTAGATGTGCTGGAGCTCGTCTCGATCGACGGTGAACCCGAGCTGTTCGAGCCGGTGGCGCAGCGCAGCCCGGCCCGAGTGCTTGCCGAGCACAAGATGCGTCTTCGAAACGCCCACCAGCGACGGCGTCATGATCTCGTAGCAAAGTGGATTCGCCAGCATCCCGTGCTGGTGAATGCCGGACTCGTGTGCAAAGGCATTCGCCCCGACAATTGCCTTATTCGGCGAAGGCTTGAACGTAATGATCTGGCCGAGCACTTCGCTGGTCGGATAGAGGTTGGCAAGTTGAATGCTCGTCGATACACCGTAGCGATCGCCACGCACATAAAGAGCAGCAGCAATCTCTTCGAGCGAAGCATTGCCGGCGCGTTCGCCGATTCCATTGATCGTGCATTCAACCTGCCGTGCGCCGCCAGTGATGGCGGCCAGAGAGTTCGCAACAGCGAGACCAAGGTCATCGTGGCAATGAGAAGAAAGAATCACACCTTTTTCGTCGATTGCCGGAATGCGTTCGCGTACTTCGCGGAACAACTGGCCATATTCTTCGGGGGTCATGTAGCCCACCGTGTCGGGCATGTTGATGGTGGTTGCGCCGGCTTCAACAGCGACGCGGACCATCTCGACCAGGAATGTACGGTCGGACCGCGTGGCGTCTTCGGGCGAGAACTCGACGTCATCGCACAGCGAGCGGGCCAGTCGGACCGATTCTCCGCAGAGATCAAGGGCCTCCTGGCGGCTGATCTTGAGCTTGTATTCGAGGTGCAGGTCGCTGGAGGCGAGGAAAACATGGATGCGCGCGCGATCGGCAAACTGCAGCGCCCGGGCTGCCATTTCGATGTCTTCTTTCTTTGCTCTCGCGAGAGACGCGATACGCGGCTTCCGGATTGCCTGCGTAATGGTCGCGATGGCGGCAAAGTCGCCCTCGGAGGCCATGGCAAAGCCGGCTTCGATGATGTCCACTCCCAGGTCTTCCAGGGCATGAGCCATGGTGAGTTTCTCCTGGGTGGTCATGCTACAGCCGGGGGACTGCTCGCCGTCGCGAAGGGTGGTGTCGAAAAAGACTACATGGTCAGATGTCATAGAATTCGCCTGCCAGGGAAGCCATTGCAACCAAGCTAAGTGTCGCGCATTCGATGCATATAACGCAAACTTATTCTTCTTAGAGTCACCATTAGAATATATTATGAGGTTGCAGCAGATTGGACCCGGAACGATGGATCTGACCCAGCTTGAAACCTTCCTCGCTGTCGCCGAGGAGCGCAGCTTCTCGCGTGCCGCTCAGCGCCTGAACCGCACCCAGCCCGCCGTCAGCCAGGTGATTCGCAAACTTGAAGCGTCGCTGGGCGAAACCCTCTTCGACCGTGCAGCCCGGGATGGGTCGCTGACCGCGGCCGGCACGCTGTTGCGCGACTATGCCTTGCGGCTCGTGGCCCTGCGACGAGAGGCCACAAGCGCACTCGGGGAACTCAAGAGTCTCGAGCGTGGACAACTGAACCTTGCTGCTAACGAATACACCTGCATGTACCTGCTGCCGGCCATTGACGCATTCCGGCGGGAATTTCCCAATGTGCAGGTGACCGTGCATCGGACCCTAGCAAGCCGCATCCCCGAGGAATTGAATCTTCGCACCTTCGAAATCGGCGTGGTGTCGTTCCGTCCCGATGCCGCTCAGTTTCGGACCATTGCAGTCTATGGCGACACCCTTGCCTTTATCGTCAGTCCCACACATCCACTCGCCCGCGCGGAACGCGTATCCATCAACGATCTGGGTCGTCAGGATTTCATCGCGCACCACGTCGCTTCTCCCCTGCGAAAAAAAGTCATCGAGGCCTTTCAACGTCACAGAACCCCCTTGAACATGACCATTGAGTTGCCCACCATCGAAGCCATCAAGCGGTTTGTCGCGATGGGGAATGGAGTGGCTCTGGTGCCGCATCTCACTGTGGCGCCCGAATTGGAAGCGGGGCAACTCGTGCAGGTCATGGTTGAGGAATTGGAGATCAAGCGCGTGCTGCGTCTGGTTCACCGCCGCCAGGCAGCATTGAGCTATGCGGCGCGAGCATTTCTCAAGACCGTGCGGACGCTGGCCGAGCAGAAGGGACCACCATTTTATTACCACGCGGAACGAGCGGTCTGAGGTAGACACTCGGTTCGATGGGGCAGCTCACATGGGGGCCTACTGCGACCGTTTTTTGCTCCGAGGCTGCAGGAGCCGAATTGAAACAAGCTGCGTCTAAAACCCAGAGTCATTCTGGTTATCCCGTTCTGTCCTGATCCGTTTCAGGCATTTACAATGCTTGGAGCGGGGCTCGGCACGAACCGGCAAATCGGGGTCCCTGGCAAGCCAGATGTTTGCTCGCTGGGGTGTGGGGCACCGGAATCAACAAAGATTGGTTGCCGGCCGTACGGTTGGGCAGTCGCGAGGTTCTACATCGGATGAAGAGGATCGCCTTTATTGCATTCCTGCTGGTTGTGTGCGTGTCAGCGGGCCAGGCCCAGGAAAGCCGGCAGGACATCAGCCTTAGCGGAACTGGCATTTACGAACCCTTCAGAGCTTCTTCCACAGATGTGCAGGTGAGCTCGAACGTGGGAGAAGGAGCGATGGTCAGCTACCGATTCATGCTCACTCCGTCGAGCGCGCTGGAGGCGAACTACGGTGTCACGTACGAGAACAAGATTCACTACCTCGTCAGCAATACGAACAATTACCTGGTCAATACCCGTACACAGGAAATCTCCTTTGCCTATGTGCGCAGTTTCACATACCGCAAATGGAATCCATTCGTCGAAGCCGGACCTGGAATACTGATTTTCCTGCCGATTCGCGATTCCACCACGACCTCGCTCGACGTGAAGCAGCAGACAGGAGTGGGCGCGCTCTATGGAGGCGGCGTCGCGTATGAGATCAGCCCGAGCTTCGACATTCGTGCCGAATACCGCGGCATCATTACCAAGGTCCCGACATTCGGCTACTCACAACTCGATACCAAGCGCTGGTACAACATCTACTACCCCGCGATCGGCGTGGCCTACCACTTCTAGTCGGATCGCAAGCCAAAGAAGCTGAGGCGTGGATTGAAATCCACCCCTCAGCTTTGAGCCGATGTCGCCGCTCTAGCGATGGGCTTCGCGGTACCGGCCGAGCTCTTTCACCATGGCGCAATGTGGCTTGAGCACATCGAGAGCGCGGCTGCCTTCTTCCGCTGATCCAATCTGGCAGTCCACATAGAAGATGTACTCCCATGGTTTGCCATGCACCGGCCTGGATTCAATCTTGGTCAGGTTTGTGCCCATGGCTGAGAGTGCGGACAAAGCTGCTACCAGTGAGCCGGGCCGATTCTCGACCGAAAAAGCGACGCTGATCTTGTTCGACTCGGAATCGATTGACGCATCGCTCTTCCGCCGCACCAGAAAGAAGCGCGTAAAGTTCTCCGGATTGTCCTCGATATCGGCGGCTAGAATATGCGCGCCATAGTACTGAGCCGCCGCTGCACTGGCGATGCCTGCCACTTCGAGGTCGCCCAGTTGGGCTAGTTGCTTGACACTCCCCGCCGTGTCGTAAAAGGCGATCGCTTGCATTCGCGGGTGCGCCGCCAGAAATCGCCTGCACTGCGCCAGCGCGACGGCATGGGAATACACGCGCTTTATGCCATCGATCGATGCGCCGGGCAGGGCGATCAGATTGTGCCGGATGCGGACAAGCGTCTCGCGCTCCACCTGCACATCGTGGGCCAGAAGCAAGTCGAAGTGCTCCAGAACCGAGCCGGCAAGGCTGTTCTCGATAGGAATAGCGGCCGCATCGACTTTGCCGGAGGTCAGCGCGGCAAATACTTCAGCGGAGAGAGAGCAGGGAACGATCTCAGCGTCTGGAGTCAGCCTCTTCGCCGCTTCATGGCTGAACGATCCGGGCTCCCCCTGAATGGCAACTTTCATAGAGTTGATCGACGTAGGGCGCTTCGCCAGCCGGCCCGATGCCATCTCGCACAATACCATAAGGCCGGTGCCTCTCGTAGGAGTATGATTCTAGGCGATTGCGGGATTTCCATTGGACCAACGACGGGCAAGAAGGGACACCAGTCCATGAAGATCGCGTGGCAGAGTGAAGCAGGCTCTTTCGCAGGCAGTTGGGCTGGGACCCTTGAAAGTGGCCGGTCTCGGCCCGATTGGCTTCGGGAGGCGTCAACCGACGTGGCTGCCACAACTCAGATTCCTGATTTCTCCGCGCACAGCCCCCTGGGCTCGGGCGAATGGATCGTCCCGTGGAACGCGCGTTGGAGCGTGCTCACTCGATTCTGGGACTGAAAACGCGCCAGGCCTGCTCCCTATCGACGCATCCACAAATCCGCCGAGACAAAGCAGAAAAACACCATCGCAATGATCCCATTCATCGTAAAGAATGCGGCATTCAGGCGCCGCATATCGCGCGGCGACACGATGGCATGTTCGTAGGCGAGTAGAAGTCCCGCAGCACCCACTCCCAGCCAGCCTGCACGCCCAAAATAGAACAGGCGAGCCAACCACACCAGCATGCCTAACATGACCAGATGCATGATGCGTGCGGCCCAGAATGCCGCTGGAATCCCGATCGATTGAGGCAGGCTGTGCAGCCCAACGGCGCGGTCGTGATCGAAGTCCTGGCAAGCGTAGAGAACGTCAAAACCGCCGACCCACAAGGTGACAGCCGCGGTCAGCACCAGGATGCGTGGATCGAGACTGCCCCGAACCGCGATCCATGCGGCCGCCGGCGCCAGCCCAAGAGCGAGCCCCAGCACCAGGTGCGACCATCGCGTCACGCGCTTCATATAGCTGTAGCCAAGAAGAACAATCAGGACGAACGGAGAAAGCAGCAGCGTAAGCCGGTTCAGGTTAGCTGCGGCGGTGACGAACACCATCCCCATGAGCACTGTGAATCCCAGAACAAAGGAGCGCGAAAGCAGACCGGCGGGAATCGCGCGATTTTCCGTGCGGGGATTCGCGGCATCGAGATCGGCATCGGCCCAACGGTTGAAGGCCATCGCACAAGAACGTGCCGTCACCATCGCGACAAGAATCCAGAGCAAGGTTCGCAGCGGCGGAAGGCCCCCTGCCGCCAGAATGGTCGCGGTCAGCGCAAAGGGAAGCGCGAAGATCGAGTGCTCCCACTTGATCATCTCAAGCGTTGTCCGCGCCTTTGCAATCAACCCCACGGCTCTGCCCCCATCGATCAGTCTACTTGAGCGCGCGGTCCGAATAGCACCAAGCCGATCAACCCCAAAAACAAGCGCCAGAGCGGGTGTGCCCTGGCGCCGTGGTAAGCAGGAAGTTGATTCAGTTCTTGCTCGACTCGGTTGGTTGACCGCCCACCTGGAGATAGTTCTTCACGCTGAACACCCCGGAGACACCATTGGCGCGGATATAGGCCGTCTCTTTGTCGGCCTGGGAATCCACGGTGCCATAGAGCTCGACATTGCCGTTCTGTACCGAAATGCGAATCGGCTTGGCCGGGTCGATCGCGTACTTGTTCAGCGAGGCGTAACCATAGACGGCGCGCGCCACGCGCAAACGAATCTGATCGTCCATGATCGATGTCGGGTCGACCTCGATCTCGTTGACCACATCCTTGACGCCGGGATACGTGCTGACCAGGGCCAGCGCGGAATCGCGGTCGACATAGTTGTAGGCGTGACCGCCGAGCGTCACAACGCCATTCTGCACCATGATACCAATCGCGTTGAACGCAGTCGTTCCGTAGCCGATGCGATCATAGGCCAGCTTTTCGCCGAGTTTGCTCTTCAACTCCTCATCCGACACCGTGGGGCCCGCGACTTCGATCAGGTCTCTGACCGCGACGACTCCCTTCGTCTTGCTGACTCGTTTCTCGGCATCGGCCTTGTACTCGTACAGGTCCACCGCGCCTGTCAACGTCGCGATGCCATTCGCGTCGACACTCACCTGAACGTTCTTGAATTGCGACTTATTCAGCTTCGATTTTGCCGCGCTTGCCAGATCCGACTGGTCTTGCGCGCCGGCTGCAATTGCACTGGATTTCCCGGCCATCGCCAGGGACACCTGGGGAAGACTCAGGAGGGATCCAGCCAAAGTGGCTACCAGAATGGCCGCCCGTGAACGACTCATCTTCGTCGTCATGACTTGCTTTCCTCCTCTTCTGTACGTGGATCGCAGCCAACTGGATTGGCTGCCCACGTCACTTTAGACACAGGTGTCACCATTTAAGTTGTGCGCAGATAGAGAAAGCGTTTGCTCTCAAGCGATCCGGCAGGCAATCGACTGGCGTTTGAGAAGCGGCACGCGAAGGGAAATCAGCGGTAGCGCCGTACCGCTTTCACAACCATCGAAAACACACCTGATTCGTCCCGCGCAACGAGCAGCGAAACATGCCGGTTGATGGCAATCTCTGCCTGCAGCAGCTGCTGCGCCGTGGTGTTCACGTCCGTCGCGTAGGTGAGGGTGACGTATTTGCTCAGCTGCTCCTCGACCGTGATCCGCGTGGTCGAGTTGCCGAGCACGCCAAGGTAATTCGGGTCAACTTTCACCGCACCCGCGCCAAAGAGTTTCTGCACACGGGTGCTCACGGTGGCGTTGAGTGCGCCACCCAGCAGGGCTTCGGTGGTCGGATTCGCGGAAACCTGTTGTTGTTGCTGGCCGTAGATCTGTTGGTCGTTCGACGTGCGTCCCAGTGCCAACAGGGCGACAACGTCCGCCTCAGGCAAAGGCGGGTCGCTGCGATAAGAGACAGTCATCTTGCTGGGGGAGCCGTGCAGGCCAAGGGTGATGTCGTAGTCTTCCACGCGAGCCGTCGCGTTCAAATCGATGGCCGGCTCGATGCGCACTGGATTCGTGAAGGTGATATCTCCGCGCTGCAACTCGTAGCGCGTGCCGGCGATGGTTGCGTTCCCTTCGGTAATGGAAACGCGGCCCAGCAGCGAAGGCGTCGCCAGTGTGCCGCGCAGGTGCAGATCGACGTCCCCAGCCAGCTTTGCATAGGTATTCTGAAAGTTCAGCTGCGGCGACGACTGGATGTGCACATCAAGCCGTACGTGATTCGAGGGCGCGTCCGGGAGTGCGACCGGCTGTATCTTGCCCGCCGTGGCCGCGAGCGAAGCGATGTCCAGGTCGGAGCTGATAGAGAAGCGCGTGACCATGATGTTGCCGCTCAGCAGCAGATTGTTCTGCGCCCCTTGCAGCTGCAAATTGGCGTCCGCAAGCGAACTCACGCCTTCCGGATAGCGAATCCGAACCCCTTTTCCGGTAACCGCGAGATCGGCAAAGATCCCGTGCTGATAGGCCAGATAGCCTGAGACGGAGAGCTGCCCGCCGCCGGTCGTCGCGGTCAGCGACCGCACTTCGAGCCGGTTTTGATTGAACTCGAGCGTCCCGTGCAACTGGCTCAGGCTGTTCGGCAGATCCTCAAGAGCGAGAGAGGCATTTTGAAAATCGACTCGGCCGCGCAGCCCTGGATTGCTCAGCGGACCGTGCGCTTCGATCTGGAAGGTCGTGACCCCCTTGGCGGTAAGGTCGGGATCCAGCGTTTCGGCTAGCTTGAGATTGACTGAGCCGCTTGCTGCAAAATCGAGCCGCCGATTCGCGTTGAAATCGAGGCTGCCCTGAACGTGGAGATCGGTGTCTTCTCCCGTGATATGCAGCGGGTCGAGATTCACGCGCGCATTGGCCAGAGTTGCGTGGGCCGGACCCTGGCTGGTGAGATGAACGCCCGCAACGCTGGCCGCCAGCTCTCTGAGCTGTGCGTCCCCACGCATTTGATTGGGGTGCGCGAGAGGTCCTTCAAGGGTGACGGTTCCTGCCAGAGCCGACTGCCCGGTGAGCCCAGGGATGTGGGCATTCTTGAGCATCTCTTCAATATTGAATTGCGCGAATTCGAGCCTGGCCTGTGTCGAGTAGTCGCTGTCGAAGCGAGTCAGGCCGTGCGCACTCAACGAAGCAGACTGGAATTGAGTCGATAAGTCGTAAACAAGTGCGTGATTGGCCGTGTGCGCGGTGATCTGCAGGTCGCCAAACGGCTCTGCCCCGAGGGCAAATCCCGTGACCTTGCCTTGCGCTTGAATCTGAGGCGCGTCCAGCGATCCAGAGCCCAACAGCGAGAACTCCAGTGCTCCATTTGCAGCTACGCCCGTCTGCTGGAGGCGTTGAACCTTGCTCACGTCGACCTGTGCACTTTGCGTCGAGAATCGGAATTGCTTGGACTGGAGATCGAAGCTGCCGGAGCCGGAGATAGTCCCCGCCTCGTTGTTCAGGTTCAACGCCGCGATCTGCACTTCGTGGCCGACAATCTTTCCCTGTGCGCGGGCACGCGCAACCGGCTCTCCATAGAGAGTACCGCGATCCAGCTCGACCCATCCCGAACCTTCGAGTGTGCGTATAGTGCCGTCTGTTGTAATCTGCGCGCTGAGTGGGCCGGTGAAGGGAAGCTCGCTTCCGAAATAAGGAGCAACCTCGTTTGCCTCGACCTTGTTAGCGGTCAGAGTCATTTGCAACTCAGAGTCGGAATCGAACGACGGTCTGGCCGAATTTCGTCTCGGCGAGGCAGGAGCGGTCAAGGTTCCCTCCAGGCTGACCGTCGCTTCTCCGTGCTTCAGTTGGCTGTGTTCGATCGAGATTCGAGATGCCGAATAGCTCCCGGTCGCGTCAATCGAGTCCCAATGAATCGATCCCGCCTGTGCGGTCTTCTGGTCAGGAGGCAATTCAATCGAGAGGTTGTTTGCTTTCAGATTGCCGCCGAGATGCGGATCGATCAGCGACC
Organism: uncultured Occallatibacter sp.; assembly: GCA_964585715.1. Lineage (GTDB taxonomy): Bacteria > Acidobacteriota > Terriglobia > Terriglobales > Acidobacteriaceae > Telmatobacter. The sequence continues at coordinate 18,799 of CAZPEZ010000065.1, read as the reverse complement.
CGGTCCAGTTACCCGTGAAATCGGCCTGCCCGCCAAGCGTTGCGGGAAGCGCTGCGGTCCCTGCTCTTCCTGCGCGATGAAATCCGAGATCGCGCAGCACCGCGTCGAATTCGCCGAGATCGTGCGAATGAAAGTCGAGGGCGATATTGGACGGACTGTTGAGCGGGTAGGCTCCGAGGTGTCCGTGCGCCGTCACCCGGCTTGCTGGCAGCTCAATGTCCAGCGCACGCAAGTCGACAGCTCCATCGCGCTGCGTATACGTCGCGTCGAGGACGCCTGTCGCCGGTCTTTCACCCGCACCCGCCGAAGGCGAGCCAGAAAGGTTTAACGTCGCGCCGACGGCCAGAGTTCGTATGTCGCCCTTTGTCCACGTCGCTGTAGCGGGCCCGTTGAGGCGCGCATCGATGCCCAGCCGTTCAAAGGGTCCTCTCCCGACGATGTCGAGAACCGCATCGAGGGTCACGCTCTTCATCTGCGCCATGACGTTGCCGTTCACCAGCAGCGGTGCGGACGTCGGAGGCGCCGGGCTTGCTGTCTGCGGCGGAGCGGCAGGCTGTTTGCGTCCGAACGGCCAGCGCTTCACTGGCGTTGTCGTCATTGCGGGTTCCAGCATCGCTGCGCCTGGAATGACGGGAAGCCAGTGATTCAAGGCGACGGTTCCTTCGATGCGTCCGCCCTGGCGCAGTTGCGCCACCACGGAAGTGATGAGCAATTGCTCTGGGTCGGCATGGACGTGGGCATCCAATCCAATCCCGCGGGCATTCACGCCGGGCGCAACATACGATCCGCCATCGATATGGACCAATCCGTCGACACGGAATTGCCCATCGCGCCCCTGGCCCGTGAGATCGAGTCGTGCCAGCCCCTCTGGAGAATTGGAGTAGCCTGTCGTCGCATCCAGAAGCCGCATATCCAGATCGCCCTGCATCTTTACCTGCCAGCTGGGTCGCGAAAAATCGAGCAACGCGCCGGAAACGTTAAGCGTGTGCTCGCCCTCGTCTTTGCTTTCGGATGTGAGATGCAGCGAACGCAGGTACGCTGCGTTGCGCGTCAAATCGAGGGTCGCTTGTGCATACCCTTCGGCTGGGCCGGAGACAGGCTGGGCCTCATCGCCGCGCGTGACTCGCAGGTCATGTGCTCCTGCTTCGACGCGGTAGGCCTCGGGCTCCTTTCCCGCAGCCGGTATGAAGGCGATGAGAGTCGAGACATCGTTCGCGGTCAGATCGAGCGGGATATGTCGATTCTGCGCATCGAAATCCGCAGAGCGGCTCTCGAAATTCAACACGCCCTGCTCTATTGCCACATGTCCGGCGCGTAGATCGAAGAACGAGCCCAGACCAGACTTCGTCGACGGTGCACGAGGTCGCGGCTGGTTCGTGGAGCCATCGGCGTACACGATCAGATGAACCGCCGGCTGGCTGATCTCAAGATCGCGGAGAAGAATCCGGGGGCTGAAAAAGCCGAGCACACTGATCCCGACATGCACGTGCCCGATCTCTGCATAAGGCGCTTCGGTCGCAGCCTCGAGGCCATGAATCACAATTCCGCCTGCGTCTGCTTCGAGTCGAAATGGCCGCCAGTGGAAGGATGCAATCTCCATGCGTCCGCCCGTCGCTGCTTCCATCTTCGCAATGAGCTCGCGACGGACGAAGTTCTCGCACGCCTCCGAGGTGGCCCAGACAATCAGTCCAGCGACGCAAAGCAGGACAAGCAACACACCGCCGCCGCCCAAGATCCAAAGCATGCGCCGTGGCCTGAACTGACTCCGAGTCTCATGGTCAGATGAACTCCGATCGAGCAGGCTCATGGAGCGGTTGCTCCTCCCTGACTCAGGCTCCCCGAAGCTTCGAGGGCCGGATCGAGGACTTCGATCTCGCCCTGTTTGCGCAGACTGTCGAGCCAGCCGCTGAACATGGCGTTCACTTGCTGCTGCAGCAGAATCTCTTCGATGCGTGGCGCAACCGCACTGAGCTGTGGGACCGTCTGTCCAGGCTGATACTGAGGAACAAGCATGTTGTGATAGTAGGTCTCGACATCCTGCGGCGAAATCTGGATTCCCTGACTGAAGCGCATCTCAATGAAGCGGAGAACCTGCATTCGGCTGCGCAAATAGGCCTTCACACGCCCCTCAGTCAAACCGTGCCTGGCCAGAAACGCATTCCATCCCTCCTCTGTCGCGCAGTTTTCTCGCACACAAATCGGGAGCTCCCTGCGAATCTCCCCGATACGGTCCTCGATCTCCTTGGGAGTCGGCTCCAGGGAGCGAGCATCTTCCTCCCGGATTTGCTGGCGAATTAGGGTACGGCTGATGAGGCGCTCGAGAGACTGCTGCGGAGTCTCTGCGCCGGCTTCGCCCTCGCTGGGTTCCAGTACCGAAAGAAGTGTCTCCTCACGCAGATCGCTGGAGAGAATGGCGCGGCCATTCACAACCGCGACCACGCGATCGAGCACCACAGGAGTCGACTCCGTGGCTGACTGTGCGCTCAGCAGCAAACCACAGCAGAAAACGCAAGCGAGCGTCGCCGCCACCCAGAACATGCGAGGCGAACATGCGTGCGGAAGCTTGCGGCTAAAGCTCATCAGAACGTTTGCCCCAGACTGAAGAAGAAGTTGAAGTGCGGCGCCTCGCCCACATGCTGATCGCTGTACGGATTGGAAAGCGAGTAATTCACATTCACCGGATAGATGGGCGGATTCAGGTTATAGCTGAAATCCAGACGGATTGGCCCGACCGGCGTATGGTAGCGCAGTCCCAGCCCCGCCGCATGAGAGAAGTAACTGAAGCTGCACGCCCCCTGCTGGCCGGTGGAATTGTCTGGTCCAAGGGTTGAATTTGAACTGCTGGGCATGGGCGGTGTGGGCGGATTTGTCGAGTTGTCGGGCGGTGTCAGAATCCTGCATGCGTCGCGGTCTGGCTGGTGGATCCGCAACGCGCTGACCCACGCATCTCCGGGATTGGCGAAGACGTTGCCCATGTCATGAAAGAGCACAAAGCTCACTGAGTCGCCCACCCATGGCAACACCGGCGGCGGCAGTCGCAACTCGGTGCTGTTGACCAAGGCCCCGGCTCCGCCAATCGGGAAACCAGTCTCGGGGTCGCGAGGCCCCGCGGCATTCACTGAGAATCCGCGCAGTGAGGTTGGCCCGCCGGAGTAAAGGCGTTCCGGCAGCGGAATGAGCTCGTCCGAACCTGTTCCGAAGGCGCGCTCCTGCGCGTACCGTGTATTGCGCGCCAGAACAAACCGGTTCTTATCGAATCCATAGAAGCTCGAATTCGACAGATCGAGACGATTGAACTGCGCCTCCGATCCAAAGGTGTGAATTGAGGAGAAATCCTGAAAGCTGGTATACGTCCCGCGATGTGCGTCCAACGGGGAATCGCGGGTATCGCGCAGCCACGTGAACCCCGGTCCGGCGACACGTACGGCTTCAGACAGAAGGGGGATCTCCGTGGGGAAAACCTGGAGACTGCTCGCGGCGACTTTGACGCGCCGAAAATCGAATTCGTAGATGAAGGTATTGGCTCTGGAGAGAATCTTTCCACTGCCGTTGAAATGTTGCGTCCAGCGCATGCCGGCATCGAGCTTCGAGGCCACGTAGGTCGTCACTGCTTGACTGTTTGCATACCCGCCGCTAAACGTCATGCCAAAATTCGGGTTGCCGTAGAAGCGCGGATTCTGGAAGATGAGGTCCACTTTCTGTTCGAGCAACCCGTAGGTTCCCTGGATCGAGGCCGATTCCTCCCGGCCAAACAACGCGTTGCGTGTGATGTCGCCCAGAATGCGCGGGCTGATGCTGGTCTTGCCGTTGGGCGAGCACGGTGTCCCCACGGCGTTGTAACCGGCGCAGTTGTTTTGTGGCGTTCCGGTCTGTGCCTCGAATCCGAGACCGTAGGTGAGCGTCCAGCGACGGGCTTCCGTCGCCTGCAGAAGAACATTCTTCTGCGCCTCGACACCCGTCGGGTTCTCCACCACCGCGTTGACTTCGTTGAACAGGGCGAAGTCGTAGAGGTTGCGCTGCGTCTCCAGCAGTGCCGTCTGGTTCAGCGGATCGCCCGGATGCAGCGTGATCGCTCGAGCCACGGTATCAGGACGCGTGTAAACCAGTCCCGTCAACAGCACCTGGCGCACAAACACCTGCTGCCCTTCGGTGATATGGAAGACAATGTTGGTCGTCGTCGCATTCTCCCCCGGCTCTTGCTCCACTTCTACGTGCGCCTGATCGAACCCACGGCTCAAATAGTCGGTCACCAGTGTGTCCCGGTCCCCCGCCAGATTCTGCGGAGAAAGCAACTGGCCGGGCGCCGTATTCAGGAGAGGCAGAAGCTTCGCCGCCTCCGTGTGTGCATTGCCTTCCAACGTCACGGTTCCCACGCGCTGCTGCGCCCCTTCGGCGATTTGGTAGTCAATCGCCAGTCCAGCCGGCTTCGACGAGGATCGTCCCGCTTTAGTCAACGCCACCAGGGTCGTCTTTGGTGTCACTTTCGCCGCCGCAAACCCGTTGTTTTGATACACCGCTTGCAGCGCTCCCACGTCGGCAGTCACGAGCGCTTGATTGTAGAGCCCGCGCCGGTCGAATGTGTCCGCTGCATGAACGCTCAGAAGGTCCTTCAACGTATCGGTGCTGAAGTAGTGGTTGCCCGAAACTGCAACGTGCTCCACGCGCCGCTTGACTCCCAGATCCACTTGATAGACGATCACGACCTCATCCGATCCCGGCGCTTGACGTTCGTGATCCACCTTGACGTCGAAATACCCGAGCCGCTGGAAGTAGTCGCGCAGATTTCGATTGCCTTCGTTCAACAAGTCCTCGTCCACCGTGCCTTCTTCAAACACGGGGATGGCGTGCTTCAAACGCTCGCCGTCGACACTCGCACCCTGAACGCGAAGTCGCACGATGGGGCCGCGATTCGCCGTGAATGCAAAATCGCATCGTTTGGTGCTGGTCGAGCAGTTTTGCGACTCAAGCTTCACCTCGGCTTCAAGCCTGTCCTGCTTCTGATAGTGCTTCAGCACGCCGCTCAATGCACGGTTCGGTGTATCCCGGTCGATGCGCGCCCCGGCGCGGAGACGTGCCCGACGGCGAAACTCGTCGACGCTGATACCCGGCTCGCCATTCACTTGAACCGACCCAACATGCGACTGGGAGCCGGAGTTCACCGTGAAGGCAACATCGACCAGTTGCTCTGCCGGGTGGGGAGTCAGTTGGTGCGCGATGACCGGTTCGTGAAAACCGTTGTCCGCAAGAGTCTGTCGCATCTGGTCCAGCGCATCCTTGAGCCGCGCATCTGTGAAACGCGTGCCGGGCTGCAGGCGGGAGGCGCGCTCAAGTTGCGTGTTTATCGTTGCGCCCTTTGCGCCGATCACGGTGACGGTCCCGATGAACATCCGGGGAGTTCCCTTGAAGATCAGATCCACACCCTCTCCATCGCGCACCGCCTCCACATCGACAGTCTCGAACAGGCCCGTGGCGTAGACCGCCCGCAAGCCAATCGCCAGCTTCTCCTGCGTCAGTGGAGTCCCGACAATCCGTGCCAGCCGATCGGGGAGCGGCGTGAAGCGGCTTCGATCGACTCCATCGAAATCGATTCGCTCTAGCTTCAGTCCCTCGAATTGATCCACAAGATCGAAGGCGGCATCGGATGCCGACCCGGACGGCAAAGATGCTTTGATCCCAAGTATTTGCGGGGCCCCTGGCGGAATGCTGCGGGTCTGACCGAACGTGAGAACGACTGGCAAAAAGAGAATCAAGAAAAAGCCGGCCGCCGGGAGACTGAACCTTTTTACGCTCCTCAGGGTTCCCGCCAGCAAATCATTCAAAACCATCTCTCCTGAATCAACCCCGGAAGCCGGATTTGGTTGCTCTAAATGCTTGTATCCAAAGAAGAATTTGCGCGGGCCCGGCCCATTTCGGTCGAAGTCGCGAGTCTGGCATACAAAATGCTCGACTTATACTAACGAGGAAACAAGCTCGGTGCAGCAGGACTCGAATCGCAAAACCAACATTTTTCCCCGAAAGGTTTATGCATGCCCCGAACAATTTCAAATTTCGACTCTCCCCACTCTGGTTCCGTCTTTTCGTTGAGTGCCCAAGGCAGCACCGGCGGTAATTCAACCTATCGCTCTTCGGTTGACGACCGCACCCTGACACGCGCTCAGGCCGGAGATCACTTCGCTTTCGCTCAACTCTATGCCATCCACAAGCGACGCATTTACTCCCTCTGCTTGCGGATGGTCGGCAACCCGGCCGAAGCCGAAGATCTGACTCAGGAGGCGTTTCTTCAGCTCCACCGCAAGATCGCTACGTTTCGAGGCGACTCGGCCTTCTCGACCTGGCTGCACCGTCTCGCCATCAATGTGGTCTTGATGCACTTGCGGAAGAAGGGGCTTGCTGTCACTTCCCTGGACGAGGCTATGGAGCCCACCCACGACGACGGCCCCGGCCGCAGCTTCGGCGCTCCCGACCCGTCTTTGTCCGGCTCCATCGATCGTCTGGCCCTGGAACGCGCCGTGGCCGAGCTGCCCGCCGGCTACAGACTCATTTTCATCCTGCACGATGTCGAGGGATACGAGCATAATGAGATTGCCATCATGCTCGATTGCTCCATCGGCAACAGTAAATCGCAACTGCACAAGGCCCGCCTCAAACTCAGAGACGCCTTGCACACCTCTCTCCGCAGGGGGGGGAGGAGATGATCGTAGACCCAGCCAACCTGAACTGCGAACAGTTCCAGGCGCAGCTTGCGGAGCTGATCGGCTCCGGAGCAGATATCTCCCTGCACCCGCACCTGATTTCGTGTGCCAATTGCCGAGCCCTGCTGACCGATCTGCAAACCATCGCCGATGCCGCCAAAAAACTGTTCCCGATTGAGCAGCCAAAAGAAGACCTCTGGGATCGAATCGAGCTTGCGATCAAGCAAGAACACGGAATGATTCAGCCCAATTGACTCAGCCCCGCCCCCGGGCTACCGCCCTCACGTTCCACCGGCCCGCGCCGATAGGTGGAGGGGGGGCATTTTTGTTTGGGAATCGCGTGGACTAGTCATTTTAAATCAATGCTTTGAGCATCACTCGAAGGGAGATCTAAAGGCGGATTTGCGGTGTGCAGGACCGCCTGCCCTCCGGCTCTTTCGAAAGGTTCCTGAATCCTTCCTGTGCTGATGTGATCTAATGAAGGAAAGTTGATACGAGGACACTCAATGCCAGGTCAGCCAACCATCCTTCCCCCGAAGACGTCACCCGTACCAACTGGACCACGCAAGGTTCCGGTGCTTCCCGTGCGCGATACGGTGCTGTTTCCCCACGCTGTCCTGCCGCTGACCGTCGGTCGGGAGAGCTCGATCCAACTGATCGAATCCCTGGGCGAGGAGCGCTCCATCATCGTCGCCGCTCAGCTCGATCCCAGGCTCGATTCCCCCAAGCCCGGCGACATGCACCAAGTCGGCACGCTCGCCACAGTGCACAAAGTGGTTCGTATGCCCAACCAGAGCCGCTTTGTGTTCACCGAAGGGGTCAGCCGCGTCAAGCTGCTGCGCTATGTCCAGACCGAGCCCTTCATGACCGCCGAAATCGAAGAGCTTGAAGATGTCGAGCCGGAATCCAACTCCAGCGTCGAAGCTCTGGTGCGCAACGTCATCGACCAGTTTCAGCAGATCGTCTCCGAATCGCCGACCTTGTCCGATGAACTGCGCACAATCGCCGCCAACATCGAGGATCCCAGCAGGCTCGTTGACTTCGTTGCCTCGTCTCTACCGTTCCTGACCACCGACGACAAGCAGAAACTGCTCGAGACTGCTTCGGTCGTCGCGCGCCTGGAGCAGCTGAACAAGCACCTCGCCAAGGAGATCGAAGTCCAGCAGCTGCGCTCCAAGATCCAAAGCGAAGTCCAGGATCAGGTGCAGCAATCGCAGCGCGACTACTACTTGCGCGAGCAGATGAAGGCCATTCAGAAGGAACTGGGCGAGCAGGACGAAGGTCAGCGTGAAGTGGACGATCTGCGCGAGAAGATCGAAGCCGCCGGCATGCCCGAGGACGTGAAGAAGGAGGCGATGAAGGAACTGAATCGCCTCAGCCGCATGTCTCCGATGGCTGCCGACTATGGTCTGACACGCAACTACATCGAGTGGCTCGCGCTGCTGCCCTGGGCCAAGAGTTCAGGCGAAAAGATCGACATCGGCAAGGCCAAAGAAATCCTCGACGAAGATCACTACGAGTTGAAGAAGGTCAAAGACCGCATCCTCGACTACCTCAGCGTGCTCGAACTCAAACCCGACATGAAAGGTCCGATCCTTTGCTTTGTCGGACCTCCGGGTGTGGGCAAAACCTCGCTGGGGCGCTCCATTGCACGCGCCCTCGGCCGTAAGTTCCAGCGCGTCGCGTTAGGCGGCATGCATGATGAGGCGGAGATCCGCGGTCATCGACGCACTTATATCGGTGCGCTGCCGGGCCAGATCATCCAGAGCATTCGCCGCGCGGAAACCAACGACCCGGTGATCATGCTCGACGAGGTCGACAAACTCGGCCGCGACTTCCGTGGCGATCCGGCCTCGGCGCTGCTCGAAACCCTCGATCCGGAACAGAACAATACCTTCCGCGATAACTATCTCGACGTGCCTTTCGATCTGTCCAAGGTGCTCTTCATCTGCACCGCGAACATGCTCGATACGGTGCCGCCGCCGCTGCAGGACCGCATGGAGATCATCCCGCTCCAGGGCTACAGCGAAGAAGAAAAGGTGCACATCGCGAATCGGTATCTCATTCCGCGCCAGATCAAGGCCAACGGCATCACAACCGAACAGATCGAGTTCCCTGAGGAGGCGCTCCGCCATATCGTGCGCCACTACACGCGCGAAGCCGGCGTGCGCAAACTCGAGCAGGTCATCGGCACTGTTTGCCGCAAGCAGGCGCGGCGCGTCGTCGAAGGCAAGACCGAAAAGCTCATTGTCACCCGCGAAGTCGTGAAAGACTTCTTGGGCGGCATTCAGGTGCGCGTCGATACCGAGGTGGCCGAGCGCGTGAAACGTCCCGGCGTGGCGGTCGGGCTAGCCTGGACTCCAGCCGGCGGCGACATCCTCTTCATCGAGGCCAACAAGATGAAGGGCAAGGGCGGCTTCACCATGACCGGTCAGATCGGCGAGGTGATGCAGGAATCGATGCAGGCGGCGCTTACCTGGGTCCGCTCCAATTCCGCTCGACTCGGACTGCCCGAGGACTTCAACAAAGACCTCGATCTCCACATCCACGTGCCAGCCGGGGCAATTCCGAAGGATGGCCCTTCTGCGGGCGTCACGATGGCGACCGTCCTCGCTTCACTGTTGACGGATACACCTGTTCGTCCGCTCACCGCGATGACCGGCGAGATCACGCTCAGCGGCAACGTCCTGCCGGTGGGCGGCATTAAGGAGAAGTTCCTTGCCGCGCGCCGGGCAGGCGTGCAGACCATCATCCTGCCCGCCGACAATCGTCAGGACGTTGAAGAAGACCTCACCCCCGAAATGATCGAGGGAGTGGATGTGCATTTCGCCAACCAGATCGACGATGTGTTAGCAGTCGCTTTGCCGCTCTTAAAGCCGCATCCCCAGCCGGCAACCATCGTGGGGACCGGCCCGAGCGTAGTAGCCGCGTAACATCGAAAAATCCAGCCCAACCCAGGCCGGCGAAAATCGCCGGCCTTTCCTTTGCACGCGTCCGCCCTTAGCTGACGAGGGAATGTTCACCGACGATTTCCGAGACCGCCAGCTTAGGAAAACAGTTCGCCACTCCCTCCATGGTGCCGCAGGACCCAATCACGATTGTCGCGGCATGATTGTGGCGGTCAAAGCTTTTTTGACGGTTATAGCGGTAGATGTCCGCACCCAGGTGAAATGTGCCGTGGGCCATGTTAAGGCGTATCTCAAACGTACAACGATAAGAACCGCCCATCTTCAGCGAAATCGGCGCGAAACCGAGACGTTCCGTGGACGTATTGAAGATTTCATTTTGTGCCTCGTCGGTAAACCATATAACCACTGAGACTTGCCCGGTATCCTCCCGCGCTGCGACCTCAATGTCTACCCATGCTGTCTGGCCAGATTCGAAGTGAGTCTGTTCCCCCGTCCGGTCGCGAATCGCGACCTTTGAGAGATAAACCGGCCTTTCGCCTTCGTCAGCCTCTTCCAACCTCCCGACATACCTCTGGGCGACCAAATCAGTCTCATCAATCGTGAGCACTTTGCCGTGTTCAAGCAGCATCGCGCGCTGGCAGATCTCTGTAACCGATTTCAAATTGTGCGAAACAAAGAGAACAGTTGTGCCTCCCGCAATCACCGAACGAATACGGTCGAGGCACTTTTGCCGAAAGACGTAATCACCGACGCTGAGCACTTCATCGACAATGAGAACCTCGGGATCAACATGGGCCGCAACGGCGAATCCAAGTCTCGCGTACATTCCCGAGGAATACCGCTTCACGGGCGTGTCGATAAACTCCTCAATTCCAGAGAAAGCAATGATCTGCTCCAACTTCGATTGAATCTCTCGTTTGTTCATCCCCAAAATCCTCCCGTGGAGGAAGATGTTCTCCATTCCAGTGAGATCGGGATGAAAACCCGCGGCCACCTCGATCAGTGCCGATAGCCTGCCGTTCACGATCATTCGACCACTGGTCGGTACCATGATGCGACTGAGGATCTTCAGAACGGTGCTCTTTCCAGCGCCGTTGTGTCCGATGATTCCCAGCGCTTCCCCACGCTTCACTTCGAATGAAATGTCTTGAAGCGCCCAGAATTCGCGCCGATCTGCGGTGTCCAACTCTCGTCCGCGAAACATCTTCCCCGTCAAGGCAGGTACTAGATCCCGGAGCGAGTTGTAGGTCTCCCCTTTGCGAAACTTTTTGTAGACATGCTCCATCCGGAGCGCGATTTCTGACATGTCAGCTCAACCCTCGTTCCAACTCGGCGTTTGAGCAAGCTGCTTGCACCAAAGAGGTTGAAACTGCCGGGCGCCAGATAGAAGCAGAGCGAAGGCGGTTTGAGAGTGAGGAGCCCAGAAGTCCGGCACAACGCGAAGACATCGTTTACCTCGGCACGACATGACGTAGAAATAGGAAGGACGGCTACACGACGACATGAATCGGGAATGCAGATCGAATCGTCTTTCGGCTTTGGAATCCGGGGCGATTCTATCGTTGCGTACAAGAGCTGAGACATGATGAGGATCACAGCTCTCGAAACCGGAAAGATGGCGGGGACAAGGACCTGCACTGGGCGTTCTTGTTTGTGTTATTGGTGCTCAGGCGCCGACAGATACGGCTATCCTGCGTCTAAGAAGACGATATGCTGCTTACTATGATTCGCGTACGTGTGCTTGCATTTGGCGTCCTGAAAGACGCCCTTGGCCCCGATGCAACTGAAGTTGTATTGACCGACGGCGCCACGGTAACGGATCTGCTGACGCAAATCGCTGCCCATCATCCTCATGCCGTTCTGCGTGGGATTGCGGTCAGCGTGAACGCCGAGTACGCGCCCACGACACACTCTCTGCGTGACGGAGATGAAGTGGGTCTGCTGCCTCCGGTGTCGGGCGGTTCTCCGCAGAGTGTTCATCTCACCCGCGAGCCCATCGACGCTGAGGCCCTCGTCGCCGGCGCCAAACACGGCGAAGACGGCGCCGTGGTCGTCTTCGATGGCATCGTCCGCAACCACTCGCGCGGCCGCCAGACGCTGCATCTCGACTACGAGGCCTACGAGGAAATGGCGCTTCGCCAGCTGCATGAAATCGCCGGTCAGGCGCGCGATCAATTCGGCGTCCGGCATGTCTCGATCGTCCATCGTCTCGGTCGCTTGCAGATCGGCGAAACCAGCGTTCTCATCGTCGTCGCTTCGGCCCATCGCGCCCAGGCCTATGAGGCAAGCCGCTGGCTGATCGACACCCTCAAGAAGACTGTTCCCATCTGGAAGAGAGAGACATTTGTCGACGGAACCGTGTGGGCCGACGGCGAACCGTTTCCCGCTGGCCTGGGTGTGGAGGCTGTCGATGCCTCCTAGAGGCCGAACGATGAGCTGCTGGCTTCCGTCGTCAGGATGCCTGGCCGCGCTTCTGCTCCTGAACCTCCAGCCCCTCATCGCCCAGGACGACCTGACGCTGCACGTCGACGTCAAGCTTGTGAGTATCTTCGTCAACGTGACCGACACCCACGGCGCAATCGTCGGGGGACTGACGCGCGACGACTTTGCCATCGCCGAAGACAACCGTCCGCAGCAGATCTCCGTCTTCGAACGTCAATCCGAACTGCCGCTCAACCTCACCCTGGCCATCGACACCAGCGCCAGCACCTTCAAAGACCGTGGCATCGAGCAGGAGGCCGCCAAACGCTTTGTGCATGCTCTCCTGCGCGATCAGGATCAGATGAGCCTGCTCGAGTTCGATACCTTTGTCACCGAGCTTGCGCCGTTCACGAACAAAGAAGCACAAATCGACCATGGACTCGACCGAATCCGCGGCGAGGGCGGCACCGCGCTCTACGATGCGATTTATCTGGGCTCGCAGAAGCTTGGTCCCAAGCAAGGGCGCAAGGTCCTGGTCCTCGTTTCTGACGGCGGCGACACAGTGAAGAGTACGACCTATGCCCAGGCGCTCGAACAGGCTCTCCGCAATGAGGTCATGATCTACAGCATCATCGATGTGCCCATCGAGGCTAGCGCGGGACGCGACCTCGGCGGCGAGCATGCTCTCATCACTCTCGCGGAACAGACCGGCGGCAAGAGTTTCTATGCCGAGACCGGCGGACTGGCCAAGGCCTTCAGTCAGGTCAGCGACGATCTGCGCACCCAATACTTGATCGGCTACTATCCGCACAATCAGGAACCCGGCCGGAACTTTCATCGTCTGAACGTCACGATCCCGCGTGCCGCAACGGATGCGTTTAATGTTCGTTACCGCACCGGCTACTACGCCGACAGCCCATTGAAGAACTCGGCCGCGCGCGAGTAGCGGCCTTCCCACACTGCGCCACCTATTTTCGTTCCTTTCATGCGCCTCGCACTAAAATGGCGGTATGACTCCTCCTTTGTCGGCTCGTCGCCGCTCCAAGACTCCTCCGCCTGGTGAAACCGGACAGGAGGCGTTGTATCTGCGGTCGCTCAGTGAGCGCCAGGTTCCCGTTTCGATCAAGCTTTGGGATGGGGAAACTGTGCGCGGCTGGATCGAGTACTTCGACGACGGAATGGTGCGCCTCACACGCGAAGGCAAACCGAATCTCTTCATCTATAAGCATCAGATTCAAACCATCACCGAAGCAAAGCGCAAGCGTGCACCGCGCCGCACCACCGAGGGAGTCGTTTCGTGACCGCTTCGTCACCTGTTCATCCCGCCCTGGCTTGGGTCCCAAAAGCTACTGAAATCGCTCGCGAGGCGGGCGCACGGTTGCGCGCGTTCTTTGCCCAGGGGGTCGAGACCGAGTACAAGGGCGACGTCGATATTGTGACGGTAGCCGATCGCACCGTCGAAAAGCTGATCCGCACACGTCTCGGCGAGGTCTTTCCCGATCACGGGATCTGCGGCGAAGAGGGAACGCGCGATGGCCTGGAGCGCGAGTTCCGGTGGTATGTCGACCCGCTCGATGGCACAACGAACTTCGCCCATGGTTTCCCTCAGTTTTGCGTCTCAATGGGACTCGAACAGCGCCCCGTCGGCATCCGCTCAGACGAAGATGGCACCCTCGTCGCTGGCGTCATCTATGACCCGATGCGCGATGACTTGTTCGTTGCGGAAAAGGGAAGAGGGGCATATCTCAACGGGCAGCTGCTGCACGTGTCTCCCGTCGCCCAGCTGGCCGAAGCGCTCGTCGCCACGGGTTTCCCGAGCCGCAAACGCCACGCCAGCCCGAACATTCACTTCTACCACGAGTTCACGTTGCGATCCCATGGAGTCCGTCGCGCCGGGTCGGCGGCCTTGGATCTCGCCTACGTCGCAGCCGGGCGGATGGAAGCATTCTGGGAGTTCAACCTGAACCCCTGGGACACCGCAGCCGGCATCCTTCTGGTGGAAGAGGCAGGCGGCCGCGTGACCGACTTTGCAGGAAACCGCTATCGCATCGCCAGCGACGAAATTCTTGCCTCCAACGGAAGGATTCATGCCGAGCTGTTGTCCCTCTTCACCGCTATGTTTGCCGGCCGGGACCTGACGCCGATTCCCACCCCTGCGGAGTGGGCTGCCGAACGCCAAGCGCGCGCCGCTGGTTCTAGTCCCTTAGTCCCTTAGTCCTTGTTCTCATCCCTCCCGCATAGCAAAACGAGCCCCTCGCCCCGGCCCCGAGCACCCAGTCTCGTGTGCTACTATCAGCGTCGAGAAGAATCCCTTTCGGAGAAACTGACGATGGCATACGTGATCGCAGAACCCTGTATCGGCACCAAGGACACCGCCTGTGTGGACGCTTGCCCGGTCGATTGCATCCACCCCAAGAAAGACGAAGCCGATCACGCCACCGCCGATCAGCTCTTCATCGATCCCGTTGAATGCATCGATTGCGGCGCCTGCGTTCCGGCCTGCCCCGTCTCGGCTATCTTTGCGCAGGACGATCTGCCCGAAAAGTGGGCGCACTTCACCGAGAAGAACGCCGCACACTTCGGCCGCTAGTTTTTCGATCAGGCAGCAAAGGAGCGCGTACTCCATCAGGGGTGCGCGCTTTTGCTTTGCCTGCGGATCGGTGCCGGACAAGTGCGATGATGGAAATCGATGGCCGTCCTCACTTCGGAAGCCGTGGTTTTGCGCACGTGGCCCCTCCACGAGTCCGACCTGATAGTCAGCTTTTTCTCGCGCGAGTATGGCCGGATCAAGGGCGTCGCCAAAGCTGCGCTCAGAAGCCGCAAACGCTTCGGCGGCGCACTGGAGCCTATGACGATCGTGCGCGCCTGGTATGTCGAGCGCCCGAAGCAAGAGCTCGTCCGCCTCGACCAACTTGAGATCATTCGCTCGCCGCTCTCAACCCCGGTCGATCAAACACGCCTGACCGTCCTCAGCTTCTTCTCCGAACTGCTCGACCAGGCTCTCCCCGAGCACGATCCGCAGGAGACCATCTTCCGCCTCCTGGCCTCCGTTTTAGACCAGACCACGGTCGAACAACCGTGGATGCCCCTTACTTACTTCCAGCTCTGGATGACGCGCCTGACGGGCCTGTTGCCCGACATCGTCCACTGCACGGCCTGCGGCGAAGCTCTGAAGGCGGGCGAAACCAGTTTCAATGCCCACGCCGACGGACTCTTCTGCGCCATTCATCGCAACGGCAACGCCAGCGAGCTCAGTGCCGATTCCTGGCAACTCGCATTGCGTATGTTGCGCGCACCCGTGAGCGCATTCACGGCAGAGCCATGGCCTCGGCGGCGCGGGCAGGATCTGCGTCGCTTCACTCTGCAATCGCTGGAGCGCCATCTGGAGCGCAAGTTGCGCACCGCCGAGCTGCTAGCGCGTCTCTGAACGACGGCCTCCGACAGAGCGGAGAACGGCGCATCGGCTGATAAGATGGATGCTTAAGTCCCGATCAAGTCAGCCAAGAGAGTTTGTCTGTGTCGTCGAGTCCGGTTTCTTCTCCAAAGCCCACCGCCCTCACCTTTCAGGAATTGTTGTTCCGCCTGCAGAGCTTCTGGGCCGAGCGCGGTTGCGTCTTGCAGCAGCCCTACGACGTCGAAGTCGGCGCAGGCACCATGGCTCCTGAAACGTTCCTCCGTGTGCTGGGTCCGACGCCGTATAAGGTCGGCTATGCGCAGCCCTCGCGCCGCCCGGCGGATGGCCGCTACGGCGAGAACCCCAACCGGCTGTTCAAGCACACACAGTTTCAGCTCATCCTCAAGCCGCCCCCGGAAAACGTGCAGGAGCTCTACCTCGAATCGCTCGCTGCCATGGGCATCGACCTCGCGAAGCACGACATCAAGTTCGAAGAAGACAACTGGGAGTGGCCCGCTGGCGGCGCCTGGGGCGTGGGCTGGCAAGTCATGTTTGACGGCCAGGAGATTACCCAGTTCACCTACTTTCAGCAGTGCGGCGGACTCGAGCTCGACCCCATGTGCGCCGAGCTCACCTACGGCCTGGAGCGCATTGCGCAGGTCCTGCAGGATCTGGACTCCATCTACGACATCGTCTGGGCGCGCGACCCGCAGACCGGCACACCGACAACCTATCGTGAAGTGCGCTTTGCCGAAGAGCTGCAATTCTCGGTCTACAACTTCGAAGAAGCCGACGTTCCCAAGCTATGGGAGCACTTCAACCAATACGAGGCCGAAGCCAAGAGCCTGCTGGCCAAGGCCGATACCCTGCTCACGGACGAAAAAGCCAGCCCAAAGGAAAAGAAAAGATTTCCGTTGCTGCCGACCTATGAGCTCGCGCTGAAGTGCTCGAACCTGTTCAACATCCTCGATGCCCGCGGTGCCATCAGCGTGACCGAGCGTGTCGGCGTCATCGGGCGCATTCGCAGTTTAGCGGTGGCCGTAGCCAAGGCCTACGCCGTGCAGCAGGCTGCCTAGAGCGATCGAAAGAAACAAGAGAATATGCCGGATTTTTTGTTGGAGATTGGGCTCGAAGAAGTACCCGCCCGCATGATTGCCGGGGCTGAAGCAGAGCTCGGCCGCCGCGTGCACGACCTGTTGACCCGCGAACGTCTGTTCGATCCTGCGGCCAATGTCACCACCTATTCCACGCCGCGCCGCCTGGCCGTCCTGGTCAAAGGCGTGCTGCCCGCGCAGGCCGACACGGAAGAGCAGCTGACAGGTCCCTCGTGGAAGGTTGCCTTCAAGGACGGCGCTCCAACCGCAGCCGCTGAGGCCTTCGCAAAGAAAGCCGGCGTCGCCGTCTCGGAACTCCAGAAGATCGTCAACCCCAAGGGTGAATACGTCGGCGCCACCATCAAGCGCAAGGGTCGCACCGCAACGGACATCCTCGTATCCGATCTACCGAAAGAAGTGCTGTCGATCTACTGGGCCAAAAACATGTATTGGCGCGCAGGCAAGCCGGAGCGCTTCGTCCGTCCAGTGCGCTGGGTCGTCGCGCTGCTTGATTCGGCTGTCGTCCCGCTTGAAATCGCCGGCATCGTCGCAGGCAACATCAGCCGCGGGCATCGCGTTCTCCACGGGGTAACGCCGGTCGTTATTGACGAGCCGAAGAATTACTCCAAAAGTCTGCTCTCTGCAAGGGTCATCGTCGACACCGCCGAGCGTCGTCTGGTCATCCGCAAAGCTCTCGACAAGGCCACACGCACGGTTCCCGGGGCGCGATGGCGCGAAGATGAGCCCCTGGTCGAGACCGTTCTGCATCTCACTGAGTGGCCCACTGTCCTCCTCGGCAACTTTGAGCGGGAGTACCTTGCGTTGCCCGAAGAAGTGCTGGTCACGGTGATGCGCGATCACCAGAAGTACTTTGCCGTCGAAGATGCCAACGGCAAGCTGGCCCCGCACTTTCTCGCCGTCCTCAATACGGAAACCGGCGAGGAGGGCACGGCGATGATCCGCCAGGGCAATGAACGCGTGATCCGCGCCCGCTTCAAAGACGCGCAATTCTTCTGGGACGTCGACCAGAAGACACCGCTCACCGCGCGCGTCGAAAGCCTGAAGAACGTCACCTTCCACAAAGAACTGGGCAGCTACTACTGGAAGACCGAACAGAATGAAGAGATCACGAAGAGACTTTTCTTCGCCTATGAGAACGCATCTCCAAATCCGACAGAAAACTCGGCGATTTTCAATGCGATTCAGACAGCGGTGAGACTGGCAAAGACCGACCTTACCTGTGAGCTCGTCAAGGAATTCACAGAGCTCCAAGGCATCATCGGCGGCCTCTATGCGCGGGCACAAGGACTGGGCGAGCGTGTAGCCCTCGCGATCTATGACCAGTACACGCCCGCGCCGATGGAAGATGAGATTCCAAGGTCGGTGGAAGGCCAAATCCTTGGCCTCGCTGATCGTATCCAGACCATTGTTGCGATGTTCGGTATCGGAATGGAACCAACTGGCTCGAAGGATCCGTTTGCGTTGCGCCGCGCGGCGAATGGAGTCGTGAAGATTCTCGCTGAGTCCGAATTGACCCTAAGCATCAGCGATGTGATAAGTTCCGGAGCAACAGCATTCGACAAGCTTGGGCGCGAAGAAGAATTGAATTTGCATGTCGCCGGGGGCGCTGCAGTCGGATTCGAATCCCCTGAAAGCCAAGGGGCGCGCAAGTTCATGACCGAGCGCCTGCACTTCTACCTCAAGGATGTCCGCGGTTTTACCTACGATGTCGTCAATGCGGTCCTCGCTGTCGGTGCCGACGACGTGCGCGACGCCATCGCCCGGGCCGAAGCCCTCACCGCGGCCCGTGAGTCTGCTGACTTCGCCGCCGTCTCCGCTGCCTTCAAACGCATCAAGAACATCCTCCGCCAAGCCGAAGAGAAGGGATTTGCCATCCAGGCAGCCCCGGATGCAAATCCGTTGGCCCCACAAGCCCAGCAACTTGCCGACGCCGCTGCGGCTCTCGCGCCCCAGGTGGCCAAGCTGCGCGAGGCCCGCGCCTACGGCGACGCTATGGAACTGATTGCCACCCTGCGCCCCGCAGTCGACACCTTCTTCGACAAGGTCATGGTCCTCGACCCCGATCCCGAGGTCCGAGGTGCGAACTTGGCCTTGATCGCAAATGTCCTGCGCAGCTTCTCGGGCATCGCCGAATTCAGTGAGATCGTTACCGCTTAAAGAAGCTCTCGTTCACCAGAACCCGAAATTCTGCGCAAAACGTCAGCAATTCTTGTGCACCGGGGTTATTGACTATTTCGCCATTAACGGGGGGTGGGGTCGTGGTCTGAC
>CAZPEZ010000064.1:0-29496 GCA_964585715.1 uncultured Occallatibacter sp. | reverse complement strand
ATACTTGCCCTCGTCGTAAAAGACATCGGCCAGGTTGCTCTTTGATCCCAGAGTTTCAGGATCTTCGGGGCCAAGAACCCGTTCCCGAATCTCTGCAACCTGGCGATGAAGCGCTTCGGACTGCGGCAGCTTACCTTCCAATCGGTAGACCACGGCCAGGTGGATAAGAGAATTAAGCGTGTCCAGGTGCTCGGGGCCTAACACACGGCGCTGTAAAGCGAGAACCTGGCTATCGAGAGCCTCCGCCTGCTGGTACTTGCCCTCAAATTGGTAGATCCATGCCAGGTTGCTCATGGACATGAGAGTCTCTGGGTGCTCGGGACCCAGCACGCGGCGCCCTATTTCGAGAACCTGATTGTCGAGCGCCTCGGCCTGCTGGTATTTGCCCTCCTGTGCATAAACCACGGTCAGATTGATCATGGACTTCAGCGTGTCACGATGCTCAGGACCAAGCGCCCGGCGGCGTGCTGCGACCGTGTCACGCAGCTGCGCCTCGGCCTCAGGCAAGTTGCCTTGGAGCTTGAGAGTCCAGCCTAAGGCATTCCTGGTATCGAGGGTCTTGGGGTTTTCCGCCCCGAATACCCGTGTTTGCAGTTCCAGCGTCCTTTCAAGTTGCTTTCGCGTCACCGTATATAGCCCGAGTTCTGCATAGGCGCGCGCAATTGTGCTCCGAATGGAAGCCTCCACCTCCGGTTGATCTGCGAATTTGCCCTCGACTCTCTCGGCGGCCCTGTCCAGCGCAGTCCTCACCTTCAGATCTGGCTCAGGGATGTTTCCCGACTGGGACTGCCGGACCCTGCTGGCCTGCGCCAGCAGATCATTCTGCAAAAAGTCGTTCACGGCCTCAGCCACTGCTGCTTCCTTACGGGCGACGATGCCCTGCCGGATACTGAATGTAGCCGCTGCGATCAGCACCAGTACGAATGCGCATGCGGTAATCAAGGCAGCCCGATGGCGGCGCGCAAACTTGTGAGTCTGATACGCGAGAGAAGGCGGCACCGCCAGTACAGCTTCATGATTCAGATACCGCCGGATGTCTAAAGCAAGATCCGAAGGCGAGGCGTAGCGACGAGATCGTTCCTTTTCCAGCGCCTTTAGAGCGATTGAATCCAATTCTCCGCGGATGAGTTTGACCAATACTGTCGTCTCGGTCTGCCGCTTGCGCGCTATATCGATTGATTTGGTCCGATCGTGGGTACGGATCTTTGAGCTAGGCTTCGGCGGCTCCTCCTCCCGTATTCGCCTTAGCAGTTCCTCCAGGGAGGCATTCCGCAGATCGAGAGGGGGTGCGCCTGCCAACAATTCATAGAGAATCATGCCCAGCGAATAGACATCGGTCCGAGTGTCGATATCTTCGCCGGCGGACCGGACCTGCTCCGGACTCATATATTCCGGAGTGCCGATGAGCGACCCTACGCGCGTAAACATTGTCTCCACGGTCAGCTTCTGAGTCAGCGCCTTGGCCAATCCGAAATCGATGATTTTAGGTGCTGCGTTTCCGTCCACCAGTTGGACAAGAACGTTGGATGGCTTGAGATCGCGGTGGATGATTGCTTTTTGATGAGCGTGCTGCACACCATCGCATACCTGCACAAAGAGCTTCAGGCGTTCTCGAACGTTCAGCCTGTGATTGTCACAGTAGGTCGTGATGGGGACGCCAGCGACCAGCTCCATCACGAAATAAGGCGCCCCCGAAGGCGTGGATCCGGCGTCGAACACCTTGGCTATGGCAGGATGGTCCATCAGAGCCAGCGCCTGGCGCTCGGATTCGAAGCGAAGGATCACTTCGCGAATGTTCATGCCGGCCTTCACCAGCTTGAGCGCAACGCGGCGGCGAACGGGTTCGGTTTGTTCGGCCAGCCAGACCTCGCCCATGCCGCCTGAGCCCAGAGGCTCGAGTAATCGGTAGCGCGATACCATGTCTCCAGAAGCGAGAGGCGCGGGTGCGGGCTCAAGCGCGGGCATCAGCCGCTCGAAATTGGAGATGCGAGGCCCAGGAAATTGGAGAAAGCTTCCCGCCTCGTGATCGGCGGCGAGTAGAGAACGGACTTCATCGAACAACTCAGCGTCTTCCCCGCAGTGTCGGCGTAGGAATGCCTCCTGCAGATCTGGTGGCAAGGCCAGCGCTCCCTGCAGCAGTTCATCGACGCGCTTCCATAGGTCGGCATTCATGGGATCAGGGCCGATGCATCTGACGATGGAGCCATGCGCGAGCTGTGCTCCAGTCGCGCTGGACCGTGATGGAGGAAATATTCAGGACCTCGGCCGTTTCGTCGAAGGTCATGCCTCCAAAAAAGCGCAATTCGACAACCTTCGCTTTGCGCGGATCGAGTTTGTGAAGCGCCTTCAGGGCATCGTCAAGCATCTCCACGTCAATTCCTTTGTCTTGCCCCTGGGATAATACAACCGCGTCGTCGAGGGCGAGCGCGTGCGCGCCAGCGCCCCGCTTTCCTGCACGGCGCCGGCGGGCGTAGTCAACAAGAATCTGCCGCATCAGTTGGGCGGCTATAGCGAAGAAATGAGATCGACTCTCCCACTCCGGGGTATTTGTTCCTACAAGACGCAGATAGGCTTCATTGACCAGAGCGGTACTCTGCAGCGTATGGTCAGGACGTTCCTGACGCATTTGGAAATGCGCAATTCGCTGCAGTTCTTTGTAGACGATGGGGAGTAGGGCGTCGAGCGCGTTGGGATCTCCCGCCCGCCAGCCGCGCAATAAATAGGTGATTTCTTCGGAACGTTCTTGACCCACGGATCTACCTCGGGACGGGGAAGCGCAGGTTACGTCAGAGTAGCGGAGCCTGACGCGGATGTCAATTTCCTAAACGTCTAATAATTATCGACTTACACGAGACGTGAGTTTTCTTATTGCTCCGGATGATGCGATTGTCTCTTGATTTGCGCTGATATGAGACAGAGGCCGAGAACTTGGACGGTTTGCGTTGCAGGGCCGTCAGCCAATCGGTTCGGGCAGGACTATCCGGATATCACAAGTGATCTTGGGCGAGGATCGGCGGAGGTTACTGATTCCGCCACATGGAAGCGTTCTTCAAAAACAGAGTCGGCGTAAGGACAGTTCGGCGGATTGGAGCCAAAGGGCTTCCCGAGTTCGACCGCTCCAAACCGCCGGGGAAAGGAGGATCGATGAACGTCAAGACTCAGTTGAAAGCGGGCAAGCGGAAGCTCCGTGCCTAGGTCGATCCGGCATGCTGCGGGACGCAAGTCCGGCAGTGTGCCGGCTGCCTGGGTCGACTTCATAACCCGGACAATGCAGTTCACCCCTGATTCACTTCCTTGAGGACTCACGGTGCCTACTACAGTTTTTGCTCGAACTTTTCAGCGCTTGCTGGCAGATCGCGGTGGCGTGTCGAAAACACTGTTGACGTCAGCCTTGGCGGTCATGGGCGCCTGGACGTTGTGGGCCGTTCATTCGCAGGTGACGTTGTACGAAGTTACTCCGGAAGCTCGCGTGGAGCTGGATTCCGCGACTTATCCTGTGCAGTCTCCCTTGCAGGGGCGAGTGATTCGGGCCAATCTCTCCGTTGGGCAGACGGTGCACCGCGGAGACGTGATGGTGGAAATCGACGCCGCGCCTCAGCAATTGCAGATACAGGAGCAAAATGTACGAGCAGGAGGTCTGGAAGCCGAAAGAAACAGGCTCAAGCTAGAGGTGGGTGCTGAAGAGAGCGCACGGGCCGAAGAGCGCGGAAGCGCTCAACTGGCCGCGGAAGAAGGAAAGAATCGCGTACTTGAAGCCGAGGCCGCGGCCCGATTCGCAGAAGCTGAATTTCACCGCGCGCAGAACCTGCAGGTCAACGGCCTAATTCCGCCAAGGGAGTTGGAAAGGGCGGAGGCAGAGGCTCGCCAGAAGCGCGCGGCATTGGACTCCACCGAAAGTGCTGCCCGCCGGTTGCCCCAGGAGCAGACCACCCGGGACCGCGAACGCGATGTGATCATTCAACGCCTTCATTCGCAAATGGGCGCCTTAGAAGAGCAGTGGAATTCCGCGCATGCCACAATCAGCAGCCTGCAATATGAGGTGGAGCGCCGCAAGATTCGCGCCGCGATCGACGGACGTGTGGGCGAAGCGGTCACGCTTCGCGCCGGAGCAGTTGTCGACGAAGCGCAGAATCTGGGATCCATCGTGCCTGCTGGCCGACTTCACGTCGTGGCGCAGTTTCCAGCGGAAATTGCTCTCGGCCGGATTCGCGAAGGGCAGTCCGGCGCGCTTCGCCTTGAAGCTTATCCATGGGCCGAGTTTGGCGTCGTGAACGCCAGTGTTTCCCAGGTGGCTCGTGAAATCCGCGATGGAAGGGTGCGTGTGGAACTGGACATTCGTCCAGGCTCTGGTTTCCGCGGCCATCTCGAGCACGGTATGCCTGGCTCGGTTGAGATAGCGGTCGAACATCTGAATCCCATCCTCCTTGTTTTGCGGACGGCCGGACAGTGGCTGACGAGGCGGCCATGAGACGCATCTTTGTACCGGAAGTCATTCAGAGCTCGCTGATGGACTGCGGTCCAGCCGCGCTGAAAGCGTTGTTTGGCGGGTTCGGAATCTATCTCTCTTACGACCGTTTGCGTGAGGCGTGCCAGACGGATGTTGACGGCACTTCGATCGACGTGCTCGAGACTCTGGCGCAGAATCTTGGGCTTGAGTCGCAACAGGAACTCATTCCCGTTGATCTGGTCCTTCTTTCAACATCACGGTGTCTCCCGGCAATCGCCGTGCAGCGATTGGCAGATGGAACTGCGCACTTTGTGGTGCTATGGAGAGTACAGGGACAGCTAGTGCAGATCATGGACCCGGGGGTCGGTCGGCTCTGGATGCACCGGCGCCAGTTTCTGGCCTCTCTTTACATTCACGAACAGGTCATCCCGGCCGGCACGTGGGAAGAGTGGTCGAAAAGCGAGGCATTCATTGCCGGACTGCATGAGCGGATGCGAAGTCTTGGAGTTCGAGAAGACGTGTGGAAAGATCGGGCGCACCAGGATGCCTCGTTGCGGTTGGCCGGAGCCCTGCGTGAGGCCAGAAAGCTTAAACGCGGTGCAGAAGCTCAAAGCTTCCTTGAACTTTGCGCCAGCAACCCCGATCAGATTCCATCCCAGTTCTGGACGGTTAGCAAGACCGAGGCGGAGGGGCATCTGCTCAGTCGCGGGGCAGTGCTGTTGGTTGTCTCCGGGAAGCGCACAGAAAAGACCGAGTCGTTGCCTGAATCTCTCCAGGCGGTGCGGAAGGAAGCGGCCCCGCGGGTGTGGCTCCCTGTGTGGAACGCGATTTTCGCGAACGGATGGTTGCTGCCGGCATTGGTTGCCCTAGCGCTGGTCGCGTCTGCTGCTGGAACCGTTCTTGAGCCCCTGCTGTTCCGGGGATTCTTCGATCTTGCCCGCCACCTGAATCTGATTGGCCAACGCATGAGCGCGATCGTAGCCATGGTTTGCTTCCTTGGGGGGTTGCTGTTCCTTGAATGGCCTACAATGGCGAGCCTGCTTCGAATGGGACGGCATCTGGAATTGCGGCTCCGGATGCGCTTGTTGTACAAGATTCCCAGGCTGCATGATCGGCACTTTCAGTCGCGCCTGATTTCCGATATGGCATACCGGGCCCACGTGGTGCAAATGCTGCGCCAGTTGCCAGAGTTGGCGGGCGTGTTCGTGCGCTTGACTGCGAGTCTTTTCTTCGCCGCCGGTGGGATTGCATGGTTCTATCCCGGGTCGGGACCGCTGGCAGCTGTCGCGGCAGTCGCGGCAGTGAGCGTGCCCTTGTTGTTTCAACCGGTGTTGGCCAATGGAGATTTGCGATTCCGTGAATTCAGCGGTGCCCTGAGCCGTTTCTATCTCGACGCGTTGCTGGGGCAGCGCCCCATCCGGGCTCACGGTGCCTCACGTACGCTGCGCACCTTGCACGCCGAGCAACTGAGGCAGTGGGCTGCCGCAGGACTTAAGCTGCAAGCGCTTTTCGTTCAGGTCGAGTTGCTGCAGATGGCCATGACCTTTGCTCCCATCATCATGCTGGTGTATCGAGAAGCGTTGCGTGCTCCATCTCCGGCAGGACTCTTGTTGCTCGCGTATTGGGCGATCTCGATCCCGTCACTCGGACAGCAATTGGCATCCATCGCCTTGGACCTGCCGGCCGCGCGCAACACTCTGATCAGGCTTCTGGAGCCGCTGAACGGCCCCGAAGAGGAAGCACCAGGCATCGTCAAGGTGAATCAAATGCCGGGAGTCGGCATCGAATTCGAACATGTAACCGTTGTCGCGGGCGGGCACGACATTTTGCGAGATGTAAGCGTCGGCATTGCTCCGGGGGAGCATATCGCGGTGATTGGGTCTTCCGGCGCGGGAAAGTCCTCTCTTGCCGGTTTGCTGCTGGGCTGGCACAAACCCCAACAAGGACGCGTGCGGGTTGACGGAGCAGTGATCAACCCCGAAGTCCTGGCACAGCTGCGCAAAGAGACAGCTTGGATTGCGCCGGAGGTTCACCTGTTTCACTCCACACTTTTTGAGAACCTGCAGTACGGCAATGGTGACGATGCGGCCGACCGCGTCGGCACGGTCATTCAGAACACAGACCTGATTGATGTACTTGAAGGCCTGCCCGCAGGTTTGCAGACCCCGCTCGGTGAAGGTGGTGGGCTGGTTTCCTGCGGCGAGGGCCAGAATGTTCGGATCGCTCGGGCGCTGGCACGTCCCAACGTTCGTCTCGCTCTTCTTGACGAGCCCGCTCGCGGACTCGACCACCCTGCCCGGCAAAGGTTTATGGCCACTGCCCGCAGGGTCTTCGCGGACGCAACGCTCATCTTCATCACCCACGACGTATCCGACACCATGGGGTTTCCGCGTGTCCTCGTAGTCGACCAAGGACAGATTGTCGAGCAAGGAAACCCAGTGGAGCTTTGCGAGAAGAGCGATTCGCTATACAGAGCTTTGCATGATCAAGATAAATCTCAGCGAGAACACTCTTGGTCCCAATCCTTGTGGCGGCGCTGGCAAATGAAAGACGGGAGACTGTGCGAGGAAAAGGAGGTCCACGAATGGACCGCCGCCTAGCTGCCTACATCGACCTGCTTCCGTCTGGGTCAGCCGAACAAGCAAATGTCTTTCGGGCGGTTGATGTCTGGCCTGGAAGGTCGTTCTGGGAACAGATGCGGAAGACCGGACTGGTGGCCAGAGGTAGTGCATTGCTGGTCATGTATACAGGCGAAACGGTTCTCCTGCTCGCCAGTTGGGCTTGCCTGGGATCGGGAGCTCTCAGCGGCAGGTTAGACGAGGGTTGGCTGGCGGCCTGGGCCTTGTGTATGGCTGGGGCCATCCCACTGCGCGCGTCGACGCGCTGGCTGGAAGGTGTCGTCGCCGTAGGCCTCGGTGGCCTTCTCAAGCAGCGCTTGATGGCGGGCGCAATCACCATGGATTCCGACTTGATGCGCGGCAAGGGGCTCGGGCATCTGCTCAGTGAGATTCTGGAGACAGAGGCGATAGAACAGTTGGGGGCCAGCGGAGGAATGCAGATCATCCTCGCAGCCATAGAACTTGTGATAGCCCCATTCGTTCTCGCGCTGGGCGCAGCTGGCGTCGCGCAAGTCGTGTTCTTGATCTCTTGGATCAGCATCGCCGCAGTCCTAATTTGTCGCAACGTCCAGCGGCGCCATGCGTGGACTGCGATGCGTTTTCAGCTCACACGCCACTTAGTCGAATCCATAAGCGCACACCGGACACGCCTTTCCCAGCAATCGCCCGCTGAGTGGCATCTCCAGGAAGATGAGGCGAACGAACACTACACCAGGCTTTCGGAAAAACTGGATCGGTCGAGCACATGGATCGAAGCCGCCGTGCCGCGCGCTTACATGTTGGCTGCATTCCTGATTCTTGCTCCCTCGTTTTTGGCCAGGACAGCATCGATGTCGCAGCTCGCTATCAGCTTTGGTGCGATCTTGTTCGCAAGTGGCGCACTTGAAAAGCTTACGGCCTGGTTATCTCCCGGAGTCGGGGCCGCGATAGCCTGGCACAACCTCAAGCCGATCTTTAATGCTGCCGCGCAGGGTGACGACGAAGAATACCCTGAAAGACTATGCGATTCGGGCGATGCCTTGCTTCAGGCGCAAAACCTCGTGTTCCATCGCCCTGAACGCCGCGAGCCAGTGTTGAAAGGGTGCAGCTTGACCATCCAGCGCGGCGATCAGATCCTTCTGCAGGGAACTTCAGGAAGTGGGAAGTCTACGCTCGTCGCTTTACTCGGAGGCCTTCACTGTCCATCGAGCGGAATGATTCTTTCTGGCGGCCTCGACAGGCCGACGATGGGCAACTCAGCTTGGCGACGCCGTTTCGCTCTAGCCCCTCAATATCAAGAGAACCATATCTTCAGCGCACCGCTGAGCCTTAACCTTCTGCTGGGTCGCCCGTATCCACACTCCGATCAAGATATGGACGAAGCCAGGGAAGTCTGCTACGAACTTGGATTAGGTCCCCTTCTCGAACGAATGCCGGCTGGCCTTGACCAGATCGTCGGTGAAACGGGGTGGCAGCTATCGCAAGGTGAGCGTGGTCGTGTTTTCCTGGCCCGGGCTCTATTACAGAAGGCCGACATTGTGCTTCTAGACGAGAGCTTGGGGGCACTTGACCCCCAAAACCTAAGTCAGTGCTTGTCCTGCGTGATCCGAAGGACAAAGACCTTGATCGTGGTCGCGCATCCCTAAACCCGGCGTCATCGCAGCCACCCCGATACTTTTGGCACCAGTTGATGCGACTTGACTCTTTGCTTAGATGTCTAAAGGCCGAGCACGGAACTGGCCTGAACATGGCGCCATTCGTCACGCGTCTCTTGAAACGCGATGACATGCGGCCTTCACAGCAGTCAGGACGGATGAAACGCGTGCGAACTGATCAGGGAAACGTGATAAGCAGCCCAGGCTGCAGACAGATTTTCTCTGTTGAACTCGAAAAATGTGTGGGACGATGTGCATCGGTTCCAGATCCGACTGATATTTCGACCCAAACAACCGAATGCTGAAGGGGCAGTGAGAATCCCCCTTTGCCTGGAGGCGAACATGAGTAAGGAAATACGCGATCTCGGGTTTCTGGCAATCGCTCTTCTCCCAGCCTTCGGTCTGGCGCAAACGGGGCAATGTCCCACCTACGGCTGGGCTCAATACTGTGGACCCATTGCTGACGTGGGGCAGACGCATTTCAATGCCTGCATGACGAAGTGCGAAACGGAATGGGGACCATCACAATGTGGAGGAGTTGCGAGGCCGGAGACCTGTTGGAGCTACAGTTGCGTCTCGGGAGCGTTTAAGCAACAGTCGGTAAGGCCTGGCGCAGGCTGTCGTGCCGGTGGTGCCACTGGAGTCTGCAGCAACTCCGGTACATGCACACCCTCGGGAAGTTCTGGAGGCCCCGGTGGAAAGGGTCCCGGAGACCAACCCTATTTCACCGCGACGGTTGGCCACCCGATCCAGGCGCCCAAGTTCGTCAATCTGTACTGGGACGACACATGGGATTTGGATAATCCCTCGCTCCCGAAGGCGTCGCTTGACGCGTTTACGGCGGCTATGGCGAGCAGTTCCTATTTCACGTCCCTGAGCGGTAAAAGTGCTCCGCTCAGCGAATATGGCGTGGGCTCAGCGAGTTTTGGTGGAGGCTTTTTGCCCGCATCGCCCTGCACGCAGCGATCTCCCAGCCGCCCCGGATATTGGGATCCTTCTGGCCCGTCGATCATGGGGTTTTTACAGTGTGAGATCGACAATGCAGGAGTTCCGAATGGTGGCAACGTAATTTACAACATCATTCTGCCCGCCTATGCGATCGAACAGGAACTAGCGGGCATGTACACTTTTTGCGGGAGTGCGACCGCATGGCACTTCCACGACTCGCCGGGCCCTCTCGATGCGGCCTTTGGGGTCGCCGCCATCATCCTCCAGCTGACCGCCTTAAATAATGGACCAGTTTGGACGGTTACGATGACTTCAACGGAATGCACAGCTGCGAAAGGAGACCAGGCTTTCACGGCAAACCTCCTGCACGAGATGATCGAAGCCGCCAGTGACCCATTTCCGCCCATAGGCGTTCTCACAGGCGGCGGTAGCGGGGAGATTGCCGATCAGTGCGAGAACTCCACGACTCCCGGGGTTGATCCAACCGCCGGCACCACCACGAGCCCCTTTGTTCCTGCCAATGTTGGAACACTCCCGCCCGGTAATGGCTCAGTCGCGTTTGCGACTTCTTCAATTATTGCTGCGCCTGCATTCTGGTCCAACTTATGGCAAACCTGTCAACCGGGATTCGGAGACTTGACTGTTCCTGGATCGCCAGCCGTGAAGATAGTCTCGGGCCAAGGTGGAACCCTGTCGATGACGATCGCCGCTTCGTCCGGAAGCTTCGGGTTCCTGCCCCCCGCATTCCCAGCCGGCAACGCGGTAACTTTACCCTACATCGGGCTGCAGGATGTCACCCAAGACTGGGAAGCGGGAAACTCACTCGATTCTGACCCGATCACTCTTAACGTCAGTTGGCCCTCCCCGACTGGAACGTCCCCCACTCCGATCACAGTGACGGGGGTTGGCCGCCCAGGGACGGACTTTACGATGAAGTCGGGGGATCAGCTTTCCGTGTGGGTCTGCAATCCCCAATCTGGTCAATGTGCGGCCAGCAGTGGGAGCGCCATCTCCGCCCCACCGGGTCCCTACCTTCCCAATCTTGCGGTCGCGCTGGCGGTCTTCCCCCCATCTCAGGTGATCGCCCCGTACGTGACCTTCTCCATCGACGGGAAAGCTGTTGGATCGCTCTTCGATGCTGGAAATTCGACCGGTTGGATGACGCTCAGCATCGGCACGCACACGGTCTCTGCGTCAGTTCCCGCTGACACGTCCGGCTTGTACAAGGTTAACTACACGGGGGCTTGCAACGCGAAGGGTGTCGTGACTCTCAACGAGGGTGACAACCGAACCTGTGACATCGAAGTCGTAAGCTCGCTCGGCTTGAAATCGACCGGTTGCGGTACAGGCGAAACCTGTTGTGAAGCGGGTGCTACTAAGTGCAGCTTATGCGTGCGGTTGCCTGCCAAAGGATCTTGTCCTTGAGTTGAATGACGGAGCCGCAGTCAGGGCCAAGTGCATCGAGCCAAAACGGGCGGTTCCCTTCATCCTTGAAGGAGTGAACGGCGATGCGCAATGAGCCTAACCAGCACTCAGCAGATTGCGTCAACTTGTGCACAGTTTCCAGGAGCGCTAAGGGTCTTGACGTCCAACAGGAAGTACTATTTGGGGTGCAAATCCCGACGTGACTCCGGATCGAGACCGATAAGTCGGCATTGCGACTGGGATGTTGTGACCTGTCGTCGAGTGAGAGTCGCAGAGGGTTCCCTGACGCGGGGGCGTTTCCCCGCACCTAACACGTGAATGCGTAAATCGAATTGAATGACAGGGATTCTTTAATTGAGATGTCGCACGAGAGTTGATTCAGTCTGCCTTCGGCATCAACAGCCCATTAGTTCGTTCCTTTGAGACGAGCTTCGCTCGCTTGACGAACCACTTCTACAACGGCGGACATGTCCTTTTCTCCCAGTCCCTGTTCTTCGGCCTGACGGAAGAGATCCTGTGCGGGAGAGGACGTGGAGACATCGATGCCTACTTGGGCGGCGGCGGCGCGGGCGTAGCGGAGATCCTTGGCCATGAGGCGGAGGAGAAAATTCACATCATAAGCGCGGTGAGTCATCCGTTCCGACATGGCTGACAGTATGCCGCTGCCTGGTGCACCTCGCTTGAGGAAGTCGAGAGCCGAATCGAGCCGAAGCCCTGTTCGCTCCATCCAGACAAGTGCCTCCGCGAAGGATGTGACCTGCACAGCGCATAGAAAATTGTTGATGAGTTTCAACTGCGCTCCGCTTCCCACTGGGCCCAGATGCAAAATCTCTCTGCTCATACACTGCAGCACAGGTGCCACTGCCGCCAGCGTTTCCTGGTCGGCGCCGACGAGGAAATTCAACTGGCCCGCTTCGGCTTGGGTGCGGCTGCCGGTTACCGGAGCTTCTGCCATGCGCAAACCGCGCTGCGTGACTGCCTCATCCAACTCGCGGATCCAAACCGGGCTGAGAGTGCTGCACTCAATCACAATGCTCCCGGAAGGCATGGCTGCCAGAGCGCCATCCTGTCCCAGCCACGCGGCACGCGAAGCCTCATCATCGGCCAGCATCGCGAGAACGACGGCCGAGTTCTTCACCGCCAGTGCGGGGCTATCAGCGATCGTCGCTGTTGTATGCGTCAAGGATTCCGCTTTCGCCTTTGTCCGATTCCAGACAGTTAATGGGAACGCAGCCTTCAGCAGGTTAGCCGCCATTCCGCGGCCCATCGTGCCCAGACCCAATAATGCGATGGATGGCTTCACGTTAGTTGTTCTCCGGTCATTGCATCACTTGCACACGCAGCGGTATTGTCAGCGATTCCTCCGCGATCACTGTATTTCGCAGAGGCCGGCCAAACTCCTCAAACTGAATCTCAGAAACATCTCCTGACTGAAGGCGGATCCCTTCGCCGAAGGACAAACAGTCGGCACCCATGAAGTGAATGTGCACCATGCCAGGCTGGCGATGGAAAGCAAATTTGAAATGGTGATGCTCGAGATTGGCAAGGCTGTGGCACATGTTCCATTCGCCCGTTCGAATTTGCTTTTCCCAGATGCATTCTCTATTGCGCAAGATACGAACAGCTCCGGATACGTCGTCGAAATGGGCGTCAATCACCAATTCCGGACCGATGCTGCACATGCGCAGCTTTGAACCGGCTAAGTTGAGATAATTTCGGCGTTCGGAAACGTGATCGGAGAATTCGTTTCCCGCCGCCATGCCGATTCGCCACGGAGTTCCGTCGTCCGCGACCATATAGATGGCTGCGATCTCGGCTTCTTCACCTCCGTCATCAGCAAAACCTGGAATGGGCAGCGGACCGAAAGGCGCCTGGAGAATCGAACCGTCGCCTTTATAAAACCACTCCGGGGCGATCCCGATTTCGCCCTCAGAGGGTCGCCCGTGTTGTCGGCCCCATTCGAACATGCGCATACTGTCCGTCATCTGGACCTGCTCTTGCACGGTTGCATCAACATGCATTGCCTGGCGGTCTCTTGCGCTCCCCAGGTGTGTCAGGCCGGTGCCCGAGATGTGGACGCGATGTGGATTGCCTGGGCAGTCGATGGGCGGCAGCAGTTTCCAATCCAACTGAGCGCCATAGATTGCGTCGTAGCTGAGTGTTTCGTCCGTCATCAGCCATCTGGCCAGTTCGGAAATCCGACGCCCCTCAGAGAGCGCTCTCTGCGCCAAGGCTAAAGTAGAGTCCACTTCACGCAACAGAACAAGATCTGGCTCATGGACAACCGCTACGCTCCGCCGCGTTCCATTCTGAATTTGAACCAGGTGCAAGGAAGATCCCTTTCTACTCGATCATCTTGAAGCGTTTCAGAGATTCCTCGTTGACGGTAAGGCCAAGTCCCGGCGTGTTCTCGTCTAGATCGATGTAGCCCTGTTTGGGCACGGGCTCGCCATCGAAGATATACCAGAACAGTTCGTTGCCAACTTCCACGTCGACCTTGGGAAAGAATTCGGCGATGGGCGAATTCAGACTGGCCATTACCACGTGATAGTTATGCATCTGTCCCGCGTGGGGCACGACCGGCACCTGGAACGATTCGGCCAGTGCAGAGATTTTCCGCGCCTGGCTGATGCCTCCGACCCTGTTGGTATCGAACTGAATGGTGTCGAGGGCATCTTCTTCGAGCAGAGAACGGAATCCAAAGATCGTGTGTTCGTGCTCCCCGCCCGCAATGGGAACACGGCCATATCTCTTCAACTCGCGATACCCGCGCGTATCATCCGGGATCACCGGTTCCTCGAGCCAGCGAATACCGAACGGCTCCAGCAGCGGCAGCATGCGCTTCGCGTAATCGAGGGTCCACCCCATGTAGGCATCCGTCATCAGGTCGAGGCCATCACCAATCACCTCGCGAACATTGCGGACGAGTTCCACATTCTTCATCATGCCTTCGCGGCCATCCATCGGACCCCAGCCGAAACGCAGCTTCATCGCCGTGTAGCCTTCGTCCCTGTAGCTCTTGGCTTCGGCACGGAGTTCCTCGATCGGCATTGCATAGAGCCGGCTCGCATAGACGGGAATTCGCTCCTTGGTGCGTCCACCAAGAAGGCGATAGACAGGTTGCTTGGTGTCTTTACCGAGGAGATCCCAGAGTGCAATGTCTACTGCGGAGATAGCTGTCATCGCGACACCCTTCCGCCCGAATGCCATCGTGCTGCGATACATCTGCTGCCACAGGAATTCCGTATCCCAGGGATCGGCGCCCAGCAGGATCGGCTTGAGATAAGTATCAAGCAGAGTCTTCGTGACCAGCGGCGAAAGCGCGGCATTGCCCAGTCCGATGAGACCGTTATCGGTGAAGATCTCAACCAGCAACCATCCATGGAAAGAGAAATTGCCCATCGAGGCCTGGCGATAACTCACCAGGTCCATCGGGTTGGTGCAGAAATGCGGCGGGAGCGGCACTGTTTTGCCTTCCCATTGAACGACGCGCGTGCGAACTTCAGTAATTTTCATATTCAGGCCTCTGTTTTTCTGAGGTCGCCGCTGCTGAGTGGTTGAATTCTGCCGCCGACCAGGATGATTGCAAGAAATCCGACCAGATGAAAGCTCCCGACCAGTATAAAGAGCGTTTGATAACCGAAACCATGCTGGAGCAAGTATCCGGCCACGACTCCGAAAAGCGCTCCCCCGATCGCTCCGCCAAAACCGACGAAACCCGAAACGGTGCCTACCGCGGAAAGCGGCAGGATATCTGTGGGTACAGTCATTACCAGCCCCGACCACGATTGCTGGCAGAAGAAAGCGACGCTGAACAGCGCAAGGGCATAGCGAACGGGAACCAGAGGCACAAGCATCACTGCGGGCATGAAAGCCGCGCTCAACCCGAGCGCCGTTTTTCGCGCTTGATCGATGCTGAGGCCACGGCGCAGGAGAATACTGGAGAAATAGCCCCCAACAAAGCTTCCGATCCCCGAAGCTGCGTAGGGGATCCATGCCGAGTAGCTGACTTGTTTGATATCGAAGTGGCGCGCGTCATACAGGTATTTGGGAAGCCAGAAAAGCAGAAAGTACCATGCCGAATCGCTCATGAACTTGGCGAAGACCAGTACTTGGACGACGCGGATAGAGAGCAGCTTGCCAATGGGAATGGGGCGAACCGACCTGCGTGAGTCATTGGAACTGGCGCGGTAGGCTAGAACCCACCACAGAACCCAGGCCATGCCGATTGCGCCGGCGACGTAGAAAACCGTCCTCCATCCGCTGTGCAGCAGTACGAGGCCGATCAGCGGCGGGGCCAGTAAGGACCCGAATGCCGTTCCGGCATTGATGAAGCCCACGGCAGTCGAGCGATGTTCGGGAGAAATCCACTCGGCCACGACGCGGATGGCGGCTGGAAATCCTCCTCCCTCACCCATTCCCAGCAAAAAGCGCGCACACAGCAGCAGACCGAAACCGGATGCAAATCCATGCAGGGCGCAGGCAATCGACCACCAGAGCATGATTAGCATGAAGCCACGCCGCGTGCCGAGTGCATCGAGCAGGCGTCCGCCCCCGATGTACATCGCAGCATAGGAAAGCAGAAACGCAGTCTGGAGATACGAAAACTGCTGATCCGAGATGGAAATATTCCGTTGGATTGCGGCGATGGCAACGGGAAGCGTTTGACGATCGAAATAGCTTATCGCAATCGCGAGTGTGACAAGGACGACAGGATACCAGCGATTCTCACGGCCCGAACCTCCATCGATTGCTGTTTGCGTCATCAATGCGGTAGTGTTGTCCGAAATGATCGAGGGCGGTCGGGAATGCGGGCGGCGTTGCACTGTTCGACGCTGCTGGTGCAGGCTGATTTATATCATGATCGATTCCGTATCGTCATGGAGATATATGCATCGGGATTGTGGATCGGTCGACAGATCACGCGACTTTGAAATGCAACACGGCCGATTGTGTCATGCGTTTCTTTTGCACACCGCAAAGTAGGGCTGGTTCGAAAGCGCTTTATTAAAACCCGGATACATCCACTCCCCTCCCATGGCGTCTGCCAGCTCGAAGTAGTACTCTAGCGCAAATTCACTTCGGGTGTACTCCGGCGGAATCGCGGCGCCATAGACACCGTTTTCACCAGCCAAGTCGAGTACATTCCAGCGCTCCGCTGATTCACGTGGCGATACCGGAGCCGGACAGAACGCACCGACTTGATACCTTCTCCGCTTGACACGCCCGAAATAATCGATCGACATCTGCCGTTCTCAGCCCCGGCCCGCCATGACAGACTCGTCAGCGAAAAGCCTTGCGGCCTAGCGACGCGACGGCTGCAACAGAGTCAAGTCGATGGCGTCGGCGATCGCCTTATAGCCGATCGCATTCGGGTGGAGATGATCGCCGGAGAGATAGTCTCCCCGGACTTGGGCCGGATGATTCGGATCGCGCACGGCGGCGTCGAAATCGAAGACTCCATCGAAGGCTCCACTGGTACGAATCCAACGATTCACTGCCTGCCGCATCTTTTCGCCATCGTCACTGAAATAGGCCGAGCCCTCATAGGGGGTCAGTGTGCCCCCAAAGACTCGGATGCGATGCTCGTGTGCGCGGTCGATGATCTGGCGCATTCCAGCAATCATGTCGTCGGCTGTGACGCTCTCTGCCGCGAACGGGCCCGGTTGGAGTGAACCGTCATCCCGGGCGGCTCCCCTGAGGTGGGGCAAACCGATGTCATTGAGTCCCTCCTCGAAGATCAGATCGGTGACCCCAGGCTGCGTCAAAACATCCCGGTCTAACCGGGCGAGCGGATTGATCCCTGCGCCGTTGTGCAGGATGCGATTGCCGCCGATGCCCTCATTCAGCACCGCAATGCTTTGGGCCGAACCCTTCCCTGCCAGGCGCTTTGCCAATTGGTCCGGCCAATCTTCGTAGCGGCCCTGCGTGGCTCCGAATCCATCCGTGATGGAGGCGCCGAGGGCAACAACTGCGACGGCGCGGCTTGTGGTCCAAACATCGAGACCCGAGACGAAATACCAGGACTTGTTTTCTGACGGTCCGGCGATCTCCTGCCTGCCTGTATCGTCTCCGGGGCCCGAGATATACGTGTCGTGCTGGGCCCAGTAATGCGCCGTGACTGCGGATGTACGGCGCGGGAGATAGATGCTCAAGGAAAGTTCGCCAAAGGACAAGACCTTCATGTCAACGGGATCACTCAACACAGGTGCCCCACTCGGGATCGAGACCGAAGCCCTTCCACCGAACGTAATCGCATGATCCGATCCAGCCACGATGGTTGAGCCATGATCCGTCCGTGCAATGTGGGCAGCGCCAAGGACGAGCGGCGTCAACCCGTAGTCATTCGAGAATCGTATGCGCAGACGCTGTCCGGCGATGGTGGGCCGGATCACCATCCGGATCGTCTGGTTTTCAAAAACCGGCGCCGGCGGAAACCCTGGAAATGGGAGCGGCGTATGCGTGGCCGTGCTCCAGGCGCTCACCCATCGTCCTTGCGGCTGCGGCCGCTGCGCCCAGGCCCAGGGAGCGAGCATCGCGAGGAGCAACAGGATCGCAACGGTTTTCCATTTTGGCCCTTGCATCGGGGGAAGCGCTCTGGTTGCGGTCATGGGTGGGGCTCAAAGACCAGATGCTTTCCGAAGAAGGGCAGCACATCGTGATACATGCGGCCGTCCTCACCCCAGTTTGGCTCTCCCCAGGCCCCGTTATATTCTTCCGCTTCGTGAACGATTCCAAACTCATTCAACTTATGAGTCAGAGCCTGATTGGAGTACACATGATCCTGGTTCAGATCGCTGCGTGACCAATCAATCTTGAGCCCCCGCAGGGATTTCAGGTTGTCGGCATACTGCGGGATCATCGACTCCAGGAAGAAGTTGTTGCGTAACCGCTCCATCAGCTTGCTGTCGATCACAAGCTGCCCGTTGACTTTGTGCGCCGAGAGATCGATGTAGAGCGGCGGCTTGTCGACATTGGGCAGATGCGCCTGAAAGATGGCAGTAAATATCTGCGAAAAACCGTCCTTCTTCACGTCGTCCAGGGATTTGGCGTTGGCCAGAAGGTCCCAATCGGGCAGCGAGTCCATGATCTTAAGCCCGGACCCGGTTCCGACCGGATGCAATGCATACACCGAACCAAACACGTCAGGATATTTCATGCCGAAACGGATTGCGCCATATCCGCCCATGAAGTCTCCGGCAATGCCGCGTGAGTTCCGGTTGGGCAAGGTCCTGAAGTTCGCATCGATGTAGGGGACCAGTTCCTGGATCATGAAGTCTTCCCAGTTTCCGGTCACCGGAGAATTTACATACCACGATCTCCCCAGCGGCGTTGTCATGTCGACACAGACGAGAATGAACTGGTCAATCACGCCAGCCGCGATCGCACGATCGAACAGACCTTGCGCATTCCTCTTGTCGAACGGGACTCGATAACTTTCAAAGGGCGTGGGAAGAAAGTAGACCACTGGATAATGCTTCACAGATCTGTCGTAGCCTGCGGGAAGATAGACCATCATCTTGCGCACCGGACTGATCCCGACTTTGTTGGCGGCAAAGTTTTTCGACGCCAGTTCCCGGTCGACGACCCGGCTCTTGGCTGGTTCAGCAGGAGACCAGAGCGCACTAAAAGCAGCAAGAATCAAGGCGAGCAGCAAGCCGGCCGTTCCGCGTACGAGTCTTGAAAGCATGGGGAAGCTATCTCCTTCGGGTGCTCTTTCAATTTCATTCAGGTTCTTCGCTTGGGTGCCGTGTGGTTGCAACGATGTACCAGACCGGCCAAAGCAGCGACCAGTTCAAGAACCCCAGCCGGTTGCGGCTCCCCATGTAGACCATCAAGGCCGTTATAGAGACGGCAAGAGCGAACGCCGCTTTCAAGCGGATTTGAACTCCCCGCATACTTTGAAAAACTCCCACTGCCGCAGGGAGCAGAAACAGAAACAGGCTCGCTCTGGACAGGGACGGAATGCGGAATCTGGCAAGGCAGAACAGACATGGTGAAAAACAGAGAAGGACGCTGATCCAAAGAGTGGACCGTGAAAGCCTCCCCACAACAAAGCCGCCGCTCCAGGACCACAGAGCGAGCAGAAGGACCTCGCAAAGAAACAACGGCTGCTGATTGAAGGTACCTGGGAGGCCAAGATGTTGATATGCCTGGCTCACCCCGATCGAAGCTCCCATCAGGAGAAAACTGCACGGCAACGCCAAGCCAAACCCCGACAGCCAGGGTCGCCAGCTCTTCCACAGGAGAAGTTGCCGGCGCGTCACCAGACCCAGCACATTCAATAAACCGCGCCACGGGCTCTCCTGCGCTTCGGATAGATCGCCCAGCACGACTTCACGTTCCTCCTGGCGCAGCAGATGCGCGGCAACCTCTGTCAACGACCAGCTGAGGCTCATACGGAGGATCTTCCTTTCCGGTTCACCACCCACGATGCGCCACGGCTGACGCGTGTCACCGCGTCGTAGAAGTCTTTGGCAGCCTGGACTCCCTTTGCCGTCACACGAATCATGCGCTTGGCTCGGCCGCCCCGCTGGGGCGTGGCATCGCCCATCCAGGTCTTCAATAGACCCTTCGTTTCCAGCCGATCGATCGTGGTGTAGAGCGCACCCAGGGAACACCTGCGGCCGGTTGTGCGCGCAATCTCTTCCCGAATCGCAGCACCGTAAGCCTGTTCCCCGAGTGCGGCAGCGGTGGTGATCAAGACGTATTCAAATTCGCCAAGCATGATTAGAATTACATTGTGATACTAATCAGAAGACGAGTCAAGTGCGAATTTCCCCGCATCCATTCTGATCCGTCAGAACAACTACGCACGAGCAGGGCCAGGGCGGCCCAGCGTGCCCGAGAACATTCGTGATCGCTGTTCCCCTTGTGCTTCGACATCACCTTGCACTATGCTCTTGTGTAGAAGTAAGAGGGTAAGCCTCATGCCGGACCAGCGATTGGACCTTCCTCAAGGAACTCTGGATCTTCTGATCTTGAAGGCGCTGGCGTTGGAATCGCTCCATGGATGGGCGATTTCCGAACGCCTACAACAGATTTCGCGCGATGCATTGCAAGTTCAGCAGGGCTCGCTCTACCCTGCTCTTCACCGACTGGAACGCCGCGGCTGGATCAAAGCCCATTGGGCCATCAGCGAGAACAATCGTCGCGCCAAGTATTACGAGTTGACTCGCCAAGGCCGGAAGCAGCTTGAGGTTGAAGCGGAGGCCTGGCGCAAGCTGGCTGCAGCTGTCGGCCATGTCCTCGACATGGCTTGAGGAGCGAGAGATGCTGAACGACATATTCATCCGGCTCCGTGCGCTCTTTCGCCGGAAGACTGTGGAAGTCGAACTGGACGAAGAGTTGCGCTATCACCTGGAGCGCGAAGCGGAGAAGTATCGCCAGATGGGCGCGTCCCCTGAAGAGGCGGCCCGCCGTGCCAGGTTGGCGCTCGGCGGCCCGGAGCAGATCCGGCAGGAATGCAGAGAAGCGCGGGGTACCAAATTCATTGAGAACCTGATTCAGGATTTGCGCTACGGCGTGCGAACGCTCAAAGCGAATCTGCGCGTCACATTGATGATCGTTCTGTCCCTGGCGATCGGAATTGGCGCCAACACAGCGATCTTCAGCGTAACCAACACGTTGCTGTTGAAACCGTTGCCCTACCCTAACGCGGACCGGCTCACAATTCTCTGGCTTCGTTCACCGGGAATCGGAATCCCCCAGGACTGGCCGTCTCCGGGCCAGTACCACGACATCAAAACGAAGAACCATGTTTTCGACGAGACCGCAATTGCGATTGGCGACGATTACATACTGAGCGGCCTTCCCAAGGCCATCAAGCTGGATGGCATTTCTGCTTCTTCGAGCCTGCTGACGATGCTCGGCGCGAAGCCCTTCTTGGGAAGGATTTTTCTGCCCAATGAAGACAAACCGGGAAAACCACGAACTGTGGTGCTGACTTACGCTCTGTGGAATCAGACGTTCGGGGGCGACCCGAATATCCTCGGGCGAAGCATCACGCTCGATGGAAAGACACGTACCATCGTCGGCGTATTGCCACGGGACTTCAGGCTGAACCACGAGGTGGTGCCCACTGTGGGAGGCATCGACAAGCCGGACATCTTTCTTCCCTTGCCTCTGGATGCGAAGGAGGAACAGGACTACGGCCCCGAGAATTTCAACATTCTGGCGCGGCTCAAGCCCGGCGTAACCATGCAGCAGGCACAGGCAGACGTTGCGATCATCGCCGCTCGGATTCGAGAGGAGAAGCACCGCGATCCGTCGTTTACGATCAGCGTGGTTCCGCTCATCGAGCAGGTCGTAGGCAATGTGAGAACCGCGGTGCTGATCCTTTTCGGAGCCGTGGGCCTCGTGCTGTTGATCGCCTGTACGAATGTGGCAAACCTGTTGCTCTCGCGCGCCACCGTCCGGCAGAAGGAGATTGCCATTCGCGCCGCCCTGGGCGCAGGGCGAAGGCGCGTTGTGATGCAACTGTTGACCGAAAGCGTGCTGCTGGGTCTGCTGGGCGGCACGGCAGGGCTGGCGATTGCTGCAGGCTGCCTGTTCGCGGTGCGGCAGATGCATCCGGGCAACATTCCGCGACTGGATGAACTCGGACTAGACTTCCAAGTTCTGGCGTTTACCTTCGCGATCTCCATCCTGACCGGAATTGTCTTCGGACTTGCGCCGGCATTTCGCGCCTCGCGTGTCGACCTGAACGCAACCCTGAAAGCGGGCGGAAGAAGCTCCCGTAGCGGCGGGCTGAATGTCAGGCGCGACAAACTTCGTGGGGCATTGGCGATTGCCGAGCTCGCGGTTTCGCTCACTCTGCTCGCCGGCGCAGGTCTGCTGGTGCGCAGCTTTGTACGGCTGCTGAACGTGGCGCCTGGATTCAATCCAGAACACGTGATTTCAATGCACGTGGCCGCCTACGGTCCCAAGTATGACCAACCTCCGGAAAGATCACAGTTCTGGGAGGAGCTTGGCAAGCGGGTGCGGAGCTTGCCCGGCGTCACTGGGCAAGGCGCGGTTTCTGTGCTTCCGTTGACTCCCTCCGTCGGATGGGGAGAGATGGAGATCGAAGGATTTGTTCCGCCTCCGAATCAACCCGAGCTTCAAGTGGACCAACGGATCGCCACGCCGGACTATTTCACGGCTATGAGTATTCCTCTGATTCAAGGCCGGCTGTTCTCCAGCAGCGACACCGACAAGTCACAGCCAGTCGTGCTCGTCGATCAGAAGATGGCGGAGCGATTCTGGCCACATGGAGATGCGGTGGGAAGGCGCATCCGTCACAATCAAAAGTCGCCCTGGCTCACCATCGCAGGCGTAGTGGGAGTGGTGAAGCAATATGGCCTCGACACCGATACGCGCATGGTTGTCTATTATGCTCATTCGCAGCACCCCGGAGGCTCGATGTTCCTGGTTGCTCGCACAACCGGAGATCCTGCAGCCCTGACCGATGCCATCGATCAGCAGGTTCAGGCCATCGATCCGGATGTGCCGGTTTACGACATCGCGACCATGCTGCAGCGCGTACACGAATCCGTGGCTCGCCAGCGATTTGCGATGACCATGCTTGGCGCCTTCGCCGGTTTCGCCATGATCCTTGCGGCCGTCGGCGTTTACGGTGTGATGTCGTTCCTGGTGACACAGGGGACTCCGGACATTGCTATCCGTATGGCATTGGGCGCGCAACGGAACACCATCCTCTCGCTTGTTTTTCAGCAGGGCATGGCTCTCGCATTGATCGGGATCGCAGCGGGGTTGATCGGAGCCTTCATGCTGACACGATTGATGCGCGGCTTGCTCTTTGGGGTGAGCGCAACCGACCCCATCACTTTTGTGGGAGTCGTCCTTCTCCTCACGATTGCGGCCCTCTCCGCCTGCTATTTTCCGGCGAGGCGGGCGATGCGCGTGGACCCGATGGTCGCATTGCGGGAAGAATAGTGCGGCCCGGACAAGGTGGGCCCGGTTTGCGAAACGCCCGAGGTGGCGGCCTCAATCCTCCCGCGTGTTTTTGTTCCGAACCTTGGCGTCGCCGGTCTCTTTCGTTTCGTCCGAGCCAGTGGAGTCGGCGATGTCGATGGTGCCGAGCGAGTCGTTCACGATACCGTCGTCTGGTTTTGGGTTTTGGTCGATGGATCTGCCGGGCTGCTGGTGGGTGGGCTTCGGATTTGCACTCATACAGCATCAGATGCGGTCTGATTGCTGCGCGGAGAGCGAAAGGATCGAACCGGAGGAATGCGGGCCCAGCGCTTTCCATGCCTCTAGCGCTCGGCGCCAGAGGCATGGAAACCACCGGGCGTTGTTGCTCACTTACAGGCGGCGACGGGAGTCGCAGCAGGAAGTGGAGCCGAGATGCTGATCTGGAACCACTCGGTCAGGAGCCAAAAGGTCTCTGCTCGCACGGGCCTTCGACTACTCGGTCTGTCTGGCCAGGAAGCGCTCCATGAACTTGGTGTCGAACTTGCCGGCACGGAAGTCTTCGTCGCGGAAGATGGCCTGGTGAAGCGGGATCGAAGTGTCGATGCCCTGCACGATGAACTGCGAAAGAGCGCGTTCGGTACGGACCATGGCCTCCTCGCGATCGACGCCGTAGCAGATGAGCTTGGCGATGAGCGAGTCGTAGTAGGGCGGGACGACGCCTTCGGAGTACTGCGCCGTGTCGACGCGGACGCCGTTGCCACCGGGCACATTGAAGGCTGTAATCTTTCCCGCCGATGGAGTGAATTTGCGCGGGTGCTCGGCGTTGATGCGGCACTCGATGGCGTGGCCGCGGATTTCGAGCTTAGGCGGAAGAATGTCACTGAGCTTTTCGCCGGAGGCGATGCGGAGCTGTGCTTTGACGAGGTCGACCCCGGTGATGGCTTCGGTGACCGGGTGCTCGACCTGGATGCGCGTATTCATCTCAATGAAGTAGAGCTTGCCGTCCTCGTCCATCAGGAACTCGACCGTTCCGGCGTTCTGGTAGCCGATATGGGTGAGGCAGCGAACGAGAGTCTTGCCGACCTCCTCGCGCATCTGCGGCGTGACCTGAAGCGACGGCGCTTCTTCGATGAGTTTTTGATGGCGGCGCTGGATGGAGCACTCGCGCTCGAAGAGTGTGGCGACGTTGCCGTGCTCATCGGCGAGAACCTGGAACTCGATGTGGCGCGGCTGCTCGATGAACTTCTCCATGTAGAGTTCGCCATTGCCGAAGGCGTTGGCCGCTTCAGTGGATGCGGCCTGGAAGAGGTTGGGGAGCTCCTCCCCACTGCGCACAATGCGCATGCCCCTGCCACCACCGCCCGCCTTGGCTTTGAGGATGACGGGATAGCCGATGGTCTTGGCGACCGTGAGCGCTTCGCTTTCGTCGCCCAGCACGCCGTCGGAGCCCGGAAGAATCGGAACCTTCGCGTCCTTCATGGTCTGGCGGGCTTTTTCTTTTTCACCCATGAGGCGGGTGACTTCGGGGGGCGGTCCGATGAATTTGATGTTCGAGGCGCGGCAGACCTCGGCAAAATTGGCGTTTTCGCTCAGCAGGCCGTAGCCGGGATGGATGGCATCGACGTTGGCAATTTCGGCCGCGGAGATGACGGCGGGGACATTGAGATAGCTGTCGGCAGCGCGTGGTGGGCCGATG
Source organism: uncultured Occallatibacter sp. (assembly GCA_964585715.1). Lineage (GTDB taxonomy): Bacteria > Acidobacteriota > Terriglobia > Terriglobales > Acidobacteriaceae > Telmatobacter. The sequence continues at coordinate 4,812 of CAZPEZ010000064.1, read as the reverse complement.
CAGATGGCCTCGTCGGCAAAGCGCACGTGCAGCGAGTTGCGATCGGCTTCGCTGTAGACGGCGACGGTACGAATGCCGAGTTCGCGACAGGCATTGATGACGCGCAGCGCAATTTCGCCGCGGTTGGCGATCATGACTTTACGAAACATAGGGAAGTTAGTTCACCCGGATGGAAAACAACGGTTGGCCGAATTCGATCGGCTGGCCGTTGGTGACGAGGCACTTGACGATCTCGCCGGCGGCATCGGCTTCAATCTCGTTCATGAGCTTCATGGCCTCGACAATGCAGATGACCTGGCCTTTTTCGACGTGGTCGCCCGAAGAGACGAACGAGGGAGCACCGGGCGAGGGCGAACCATAGTAGGTGCCGACGATGGGCGATTTGACGAGGTGCAGATCTTCGGCGGGCGTGGGAGCGGATCCAGGCACCGTGGGTGCGGGAACTTGAGAGGTGGGCGCGACAGGCTGGGTTTGTGGCACCGGACCGGCAGGAGCAGTAGCCCATGCACGGGCGAGTTCCGAGAGCTGCGGCGCGGGCTGATTGAACTTGAGGCGGAGTTTGAGGTCGCCGCGATCCACATCGAACTCGGCAACTCCATGCTGCTTCAGGAACTCGATTAGCTCTTTCAGATCCTGGATATCTTCTGGTTTCATTCGTTCCTTGTCTCTTGCTGCACTGGCAAGATCGTCGTTCAAAGTCTGTTCAAAGCTCGATGAGGGCCTTCGGCGCTGGGGTGAGCACTTCTCCTCCGGAACGCGTGACTGCCACCATGTCCTCGATGCGAATGCCGAACTCGCCCGGCAGGTAGACGCCCGGTTCGATGGTGATGACCATGCCGGGGACGAGGCGCGCTGTCTGCCCTGCCCCGATGCGCGGCGATTCATGAATCTCCAAACCGACTCCGTGCCCGGTGGAATGGGAAAACGCCTCGACAAGACCTGCGTTGCGGAGGACGGAACGAGCCGCCTCATCGACATCACCGCAGCGTGCTCCGCCGCTGACTGCCGCGACGGCCGATTCCTGGGCTTCGAGCACTGCGTGATAGGTCGCACGTTCTTTGGCCCCGGGTTTCCCCAGGTGGACGGTACGCGTCATATCGGAGCAGTAACCCTCCCGGATTATACCGAAGTCCAGAGTCACGAAGCCTCTGCGAGGCAATGGGGCGATGGAGGCGCGGCCATGAGGGAGAGCGGAGCGCGGACCCGAGGCCACAATGGTCTCGAAAGACATGCCTTCGGCGCCTAACTGGCGGGCCTGATATTCGAGTTCGGCGGCGACTTCGAATTCGGCAAGGCCGGGGCGGAGGAAGGTCAGCAGATTGTCGAAGAGCCTGCAGCCGATCAGTGCGGCTTCACTCATGATCGCGAGTTCGTCGTCGTCCTTGACCCAACGAAGCGGCTCGACCAGCGGTGCGGCGAGCGGTACGAGGAACGTCCGGCGGAGGTGCGAGGGCAGAGCAGTTCGAATGCGTGTGAGATCCGCGACGGTGGTATGTGTGGCATCGAATCCGACAAACTCGACGCCGCTTTGTGCAGCAAGCCAGACAGCGGCATTGTTGGCGGGAGGGCCAGAGACGATGTGTACTTTGGCGGCGGCGACCTCTTCGGCAGCCTGAGCTGTGTACCGCCCATCCGTAAAGAGACGCGCGGCGCGGCGCGAAACTGCGAGTGCAGCACTCGATCCAGTGAATCCGCAGAGATACCGAATGTCGGGGAGGTGGGTGACAAGGAGGCCGTGCAGGCCTGCGCGAGTGATGCGACGTCTTACCAGACCGATACGGCGGTTATGGTCCATTCGGGACAGGATAAATCAGGGACCAAGGGACTGAGGGAACAAGCGGGATTCGGACTGGCGGGAGGGCCGTTCGTTTTCGGACATCGATTTGCGGATGTGGACGAGTCGGGCCGAGAGGTTTCCGAGATCGCCGATCTAAGTGGTTATTTATGTGTGACAGATTGTAACAGTTGACTGGCATTGAACGTGCTCTTCCTGGAGGACAACTTGAGTTGTGTCAGGAGGACGGAATGAGGGTTCTGTTGCAGGATCTGGGGTATGCGTTGCGCCAGTTGCGCAAGACGCCGGCATTCACGATCACTGTGCTGTTGACACTGGCGTTGGGTATCGGCGCCAATGCCGCGATCTTTACTCTCGTGCATGCTGTGATGCTGCGGAATCTGCCAGTGAGCGATCCGAAGATGCTGGTCCGGATTGGCGACAAGGACGACTGCTGTGTCAACAGCGGTGTGCACGACAGCGGCGACTATTCCCTGTTCTCGACCGAAGCCTATGCCCTGTTCAAGAAGAACCTGCCGGAGTTTGAGGATCTGGCGGCGATGGAGTCTGGTTACGCGTACCGGCCTGTCACGGTGCGACGCGAGGGACCGACGGCGGTGGCGCAGTCGGCGATGGGGACGTTTATTTCAGGGAACTATTTCCGTGTCTTCGGGCTGAGGCCTGCAGTGGGACGGTTCTTCTCCGATGGGGACGACCAGAAGGGCGCGCCGATCACTGCCGTAATGAGCTATGAAGCATGGCAGCAGGATTATGCGGGTGATCCTTCGGTTGTCGGGAGCACATTCTGGATCAACACCAAGGGCGTCACGGTGATCGGCGTTGCACCAAAGGGGTTCTACGGCGATCGCGTCTCGAGCCGGCCTCCGAAGTACTACATGCCCCTCGAATCGATGGATGCAGTGATCGGCGCGCCGTATTTGCACGACCCGCAGGTGTCGTGGGCTTATTTGATCGGACGCGTCAGGCCCGGGGTTTCTCTGCCTGCGTTCGAGCAGAAGATCAGTACGATGCTGCGGCAGCACTTCGCGACGCTCAAGATGTTCCAGGATGCACGCAACAAGAAGCCTTTGTCGCTCGTGCACGTGGTGCTCACTCCGGGCGGCGGGGGCATCCAGGCGCTGCAGGATCAATATAAGGATCATCTCCAATTGCTGACGTGGATCGCCGGGCTGGTGCTGCTGGTTGCCTGCGCCAATATCGCGAACTTGCTGCTGGTACGGGGTATGAGCCGGCGGGCAGAAATGTCGATCCGCACGGCTCTGGGCGCGCAACGCAGCCGCATCCTGCGCCAGTTGCTCACGGAGAGCGTGCTGCTGGCAGGTTTCGGAGGTCTGCTGGGACTCGTTGTGTCGTTCCTGGGCGCTCGCATGTTGCTCTTGCTCGCATTTCCGGGTGAGCAAGGAGTTCCGATCAACGCCGCTCCGTCGCCCATCGTGATTGGGTTCGCCCTTGCGCTCTCGCTGGTAACGGGCTTCCTGTTCGGGATCGCTCCGGCATGGCTGGCCGCAAGCGCGCAGCCGGCAGATGCGCTGCGCTCGAATACACGCACGACGGCGCAGGGTGCTTCCCTTCTACAGCGCGGACTGGTGGTGCTGCAGGCGGCGCTGTCGCTGGTGCTTCTGGTGGCGGCGGGATTGTTTGCTCAAAGTCTGGGCAAGCTCGAAAACTCGGACATGAAGCTGGATCCCACGAACCGCTATATCATTCACATCAATCCGCAGGCCGCGGGCTACGCAACCACACAAGTGGAGGCGCTCTATCGCACAGTCGTCGACCGCTTCCACGCGCTGCCTGGAGTGCTGAAGGTGGGACTGGCGACCTATACGCCGATGGAGGATAACAACTGGAGCTCAAGCACCAAGATTCAGGGAGAGCCCGATCTGCAGAAGAGCGCTTCCTGGGTAAAGGCCACGCCGGATTACTTCGATGCGGTTGGCACGCACGTCGTGATGGGGCGCGGATTCACTACCCAGGACACGATGAACGCTCCGCCGGTGGCAGTGGTCAACCAGGAATTTGTGAAGCAGTTCTTCGGCAAGCGCAATCCGATCGGGCATCGCCTCGGCTTCCCGGGGCCGGGCGACGATGGCGCCTATGAGATTGTCGGCGTGGTGGAGGATACGACGTACACCAGTGTCTACTGGAAGGATCACTCCATGTACTTTGTCCCGCTGACGCAGCGCGGGGCGGTCGCCAAGCCCGATCCGGTCGAGAAGGACATGTCGCTGTATGCCGGAGCGATGGTGATTCAGACGGAACGCCCGGTTCCGGACATGGAGAAGCTGGCCGGGGAGACACTGGCGTCGGTCAATCCAAACCTGACGATCGTGAAGTTTCAGACGTTTCAGCAGCAGATCGACGGGCAGTTTACCGAGGAACGCATGATCGCCCGGCTCACTTCCCTTTTTGGAGCGCTGGCGCTGCTGCTAGCCGCGTTGGGGCTCTACGGCGTAACGGCGTACACGGTGGTGCGCCGCACACCGGAGATCGGCATCCGCATGGCATTGGGAGCCGAACGAAGCCGCGTGATCGGCATGGTCATGCGTGGAGCGATGTTTCAGGCGGTGATCGGGTTGGCGCTCGGAGCGCCGATTGCGGTGCTTTGCGTGCGCTACGTGAAATCGCAACTCTACGAGATCACGAGTGTGAATCTGCCGGTGATGCTGGGGGCGATCGGAACACTGGCGATTGCGGCGGCGATCGCCGGGATGATTCCGGCGCGAAGAGCGGCTTCGATCGACCCGGTGAAGGCGCTACGGATTGAGTAGCGCTGGGGCCGGAGGATCAGAGATCGGTCGCCCAGTCTTCGAGTCAGGGAAGACCGGCGGCCTGTTGAAATTTAGCGTCGTGGCTGACGCGGACGGCTCCGACGGCAAGCTGCAGCAGTTTCTACATCGCTGATCGGACTGGCTTCTTGGCGAGAGGATCGATCTCGGGGTTCGCTGCCTGGAGGTCCGACTGGCGGTCCATCCACTCGTCGAGACGCGAGCGCTTGAAGCGCCAGCGATTGCCCAGCT